>JALRAY010000100.1 GCA_023257955.1 Amoebophilaceae bacterium
GTGACTAAACTATGTATGCTTAAAAGAATATTTATCAGAGGGTAGATAGTACAAATTTTCATCTGTCGGGTGGTAAGAGTAGTTACCCGTAATGTTATTAGACTCAATTAGCCCTCAGCTGAAGCTGAGGGGTTAACTTATTTCGACTAGAAGTCGAATTTTACTCTAAAGAGTGTGATTAAGTAAATGTAGAAAGTTAGATACATAGATCTACTCCATTGCCTATGCCTATATACTTGGAATGAAAACTAGAAGTTTCTATCAGCTGAAGCTGATGGTTTTAACCATTTTTCATAAATAAACTCACAAGATGATAAAATCCATTATTGTAGCCACCTCCATCAATCAAGTCATCGGTAACAAAGGCACATTGCCCTGGCATTTGCCAGCAGATTTACAGCACTTCAAGAAGCTGACCATGGGGCACCATGTCATTATGGGCCGCAAAACTTTTGAATCTATCCCTAATGGTTTGCCCGGTAGAAATATCATTGTATTGAGTAAACAACTCCATTATCACGCCCAAAATGCTATCGTTGTACCCAATATTGAGGATGCCTTTGAAATAGCTGAAAAAGCCCACGAGAAAGAAGTATTTATCGTAGGCGGAGCTACCGTCTACCAAGCAGCGATGCGCAGGGCAGATAAGATTTACCTAACCGCCATTGATGCAACTATCACAGGGGACACCTACTTTCCTCCATTAGGTGAAGATAAAGATTGGCGAATCGTCCGCAGTATATACCATTACCAGGATACACATCATGCATATGGATTTCATTTTCTCACCTTGGAACCTTACCACCCGACAGTGTGTTTATAACTCCACAAAAGATGAGGTTGCGTGACTAAACTATGTATGCTTAAAAGA
>JALRAY010000101.1:0-438 GCA_023257955.1 Amoebophilaceae bacterium
ATAATTAAAACAGTCTCTATCAGAGACTACACTACAGCTCGTTTAAGTGAGACCACTACTCGTTGAAATGAAACTACTGCTCGTTTGAATTATGCATTAACTCGTATAGCAGAACTTGAACGTATTGTAAGTCGTAACAGCCAAAATAGTAGTAAGCCCCCATCTACCGATGCTTTCCACAAGCCTAAGAGTTTGCGTATTAAAAGCGACAAAAAAAATGGAGGTAAAATTTCCCACCAAGGTGCTACCCTTCAACAAGTATCACAACCAGACAGCATAGTTTATCATGATGTTACAACATGTCAACACTTTCACCAAGACTTGACTCAAATACCAGCTACTACGCAAATTAAACGTCAAGTATTTGAAATTGCTGAACCCAAAATTATTGTTGTAGAATACCAAGCAGTAGTAAAGCAATGTGCTTGTGGTCATGTA
>JALRAY010000101.1:448-831 GCA_023257955.1 Amoebophilaceae bacterium
AATTGAAGCTTATCTTTTGCAGTGTTAATAATTTCTTGCATATGTGTATAATTGACATTTTCAGAAGAGATGCCTTTACCTTTACATGCAAAGTCGCCTGTTTCCAGTAACACATTATTTAACAACGCTACTGCTGTGTAGCAATTTTCATTTTTAATTTCCCCCAACCCTTTTAATTTATTTAGCGGCGTTATTATATCATTTAACTCTTTTTTCGTTTGGTCTTTGTGTGCCTTACTTTCTGCATGCTTAAGAGCATTAAGCAACACATCATCTTTTGTTATTGCTGCGATTATGGAGTTGATGTTATACACATCAGATTATGAAACACGAAAAATCAAGCTACGTTAACGATGTGAAACTTAGTTGTCATAAGCGATTTT
>JALRAY010000102.1 GCA_023257955.1 Amoebophilaceae bacterium
AAACGAAGACAAGCTACTAAGCTTCGACTTTGCTCTCAAGTTTTTGCTAAAAAGTAAATCAGACTATGAAATAATAGAAGGCTTTCTCTCCGCCATCCTAGAAGCGATAGGGTATAAACCCATCAAAGTCATCAAACTATTAGATCCCGAAAGCCTGCGAGAAAACAAGAAAGAAAAGTATACCATCGCAGATATCTTGGTAAGAGATGAGGAAGGCGTCAATTATATCATAGAGATAGACAAAAAAGAGACTACCAACTTTGTAGAGAAGTCCTTCTTCAATACTTCCAAGCTAGCCACCGAGTGTGTAGAAAGAGGGGATAAAATCCATATCACTAAAATTTTCCATCTCTCCATTTTGTTTTTTCCACTAGATACAAGCGCGTCTCCCAATGGCCCCATCTATCATGTAAAACAATCTATTACCAATCTATTGAGTGACGGTACGTTGGGGACCCATTACACCTATAAAGATTATAACAAAGGCCGCAGCAAGAAGAAATCCATCATAGACCATGCTCAAGACATCAACGCTATGCCAGAGTATATGCTAAATAACATCCCCAACAAAGGCAACGAATACATATATGTATCTATCCCGCAGTATAAAGATGACATAACTACCTCCGTAGGTCAATGGTTATACCTATTAAAATATTGCAAAGTCGAACAAGGCTTTAAAGCGCAAGGCATACACAAGGCATCTAAAAGGCTTGACACAATAAACATGACAGATGAAGAAAAAGCGTTATATGATCTATATCGCAAAGAGCAAGATACGTTGCATAGTAACCTAGCCTGTGCAGAAAGAAG
>JALRAY010000103.1:0-135 GCA_023257955.1 Amoebophilaceae bacterium
CTCGTCTCCGCCTGAGACCCCCTCGCTGAGGGGCGAACCTACGTACATGCGTACTACGGGCGATTCACTATGAGGCTGTATTGGGGATTTCTCGTACTCACCCCTTAGTCCATCAACGAGGTATGAGAGCAATCT
>JALRAY010000103.1:145-810 GCA_023257955.1 Amoebophilaceae bacterium
ACCGTCACCTACGAGAACATCAGCTGGGACGCGATGATCGCCGCGGTCTCCGAGGGGCAGTTCGACCTCGTTTCCGTCGCTTATGCGTACGCCTCAGTACGTAGTGCTGGCGCGCGTTCTCGTCTCCGCCTGAGACCCCCTCGCTGAGGGGCGGACCTACGTACATACGTACTACGGGTGATTCACTATGAGGCTGTATTGGGGATTTCTCGTACTCACCCCTTAGTTCATCAAGGAGGTATGAGAGCAATCTCGTACTCACCCCTCAGGCTGACGCGTATTTACTTGTGATCGCGTACGGGGCGGCCCGAGCTCTCCTTGGGCGCCTTGTAGAGTTCCTTCAAGCGCTCCCGAGGTTCTAGGTGCCTTGTGGGGTTCCTACGAGCGCTCCAGAGCATGTATGCTCACACTCCCTCATTTCAGTGCGACAATGTATTTGTTCCCAGTGTTTTTGGCTTTACCATCCCATCATTCTTTCCCTAAACTTCACAAAAGATGCTTCAGGTAGGGGCTTTGTGAAGATGTCTGCTATCTGATCCTCAGTTCTTGTGTGATAGATGCTGACTGTCCCTTTCCTTACTTCTTCTCTGAAGTGATGGTACTTGATGTTGAGATGTTTAGTTCTTGGTCTCATTTTGGGTACTGTGGCAATCTCTATTGCACCT
>JALRAY010000104.1 GCA_023257955.1 Amoebophilaceae bacterium
GATAAAATTGCTGGTCGTCATGGAAATAAAGGAATTATATCTCGTATCTTGCCTAGGCATGATATGCCATTTTTACCTGATGGAACTCCAATTGATATTATTTTAAATCCATTAGGTGTACCTTCAAGAATGAATGTAGGTCAATTATATGAATGTTTATTAGGATTGGCTGGTCAAAAATTAAATCGTCGTTTTAAAATATTACCATTTGATGAAATGTATGGTCAAGAAATTTCAAGAATTCTTATTAGTAAAAAACTACGACAAGCTTCTATTGAAAATAATCAAGCTTGGTTATTTAATCCCTATTCACCTGGTAAAATGATTTTATTAGATGGTCGAACTGGAAAAGAATTTGAAAATCCTATTACAGTTGGTAATGCTTATATCTTAAAATTAATTCATTTAGTTGATGATAAAATTCATGCTCGTGCAACAGGTCCTTATTCATTGGTAACTCAGCAACCTTTAGGAGGAAAAGCTCAACATGGTGGTCAAAGGTTTGGAGAAATGGAAGTATGGGCATTAGAAGGTTTTGGCGCAGCATATACTTTGCAAGAACTTTTAACTATTAAATCTGACGATATGCAAGGAAGAAATGATACATTAAATGCAATTGTAAAAGGACAAACAATACCAAAATCAGGTATACCCGAATCATTTAAAGTTTTATTACAAGAATTAAGATGTATAGGATTAGATATTAGTACATATAAATTAGGAAAATTAAATTCTAAAACTAAATACGATATTGAAGTAAATTTAATGGAAAATTATAATCCATTAACAAAAC
>JALRAY010000105.1 GCA_023257955.1 Amoebophilaceae bacterium
AAAAGGTAAGGTGCGTAGATATTAAATCCTACGTAGGCTGCCTTGCGGCTGTCAAAAGCGGTACTCCAACTGTAGGACCTTGTACGCAGTGCCATACTGGGCGAGAAAAGCGGCAAAGGCCACTCTCTCCGTCACGAGATATGTAGTACCTATGTTGTATGTACCCACCACAAACCAACACGAACAGCGAACAGTGCTCACCCTCTAATATGCTGCGCTTGATCGAATTGTCTCTAACCTTTTAAAATGGATTTGTTCCGCCGACGCTCTGACCTACTTTCTCGCTTGTTATTATGCCGTCCTGTCAATGAAGGGAGGAGAAAAACGAACTTGCCAGACAGAGGTTTTTCTCAGAGGTGTGAGAAGCGTAGCCGTATTCGTGTTTGGCAGATCGATCGACGGTTCATATCGTTTGCAGCAGTTCTCATAAGCTTCTTCGCTATCATTCACATTGCTGCCAGTGCCAGTGAGATGACGACGGTGATATATTATTTGCTGTGTTGAGTGGGGAATGCAAAGCTCGCCGAACTTTAGAGAGCACGCTCATAGGCCGCTGCTAATGATTATGATGGAGCCATACGTTTGACGAATCAGAAAGAGGGATGCGGAGATGACCCCTCCACCGGCAACATCGCCAGCACATTCTCGCAATCGTGCGAGGAATTTGCGTCGGCATGAATTTTGTGGAGCGACACGTAATTCGGTAGATCGTAATATCGAAAAGTCAGAGAATGGTCTTCTAGTCGCCCGCCCTCCGA
>JALRAY010000106.1 GCA_023257955.1 Amoebophilaceae bacterium
CATTATTTTATAACCTCCTTAGTTTTTTTAGCAATTCTTGTTAATTTACCTGTTTTTTCATCGGTTGATCTACCTACTCTTGTAGGTTTACCATTCACAACTAGCATCAAATTAGATATATGAATAGTACCTTCAACTTTTACAATCCCACCATTTGGGTTTTTGGCATTGGGTTTAGTGTGTTTTGAAATCATATTAACACCTTCTACCACAACTCTGGATTTTTTAGTATCAATTGAAACGATTTTCCCTTCCTGGCCTTTTGCATTTCCGGAAATAACTTTTACTAGATCGTCTTTTTTTAATTTTAGTTTCATGACTTTTATTTTTTAAAGAACTTCAGGTGCTAGAGATATAATTTTCATAAATTGTTTATCACGTAACTCTCTTGCTACAGGACCAAAAATACGAGTACCACGTATTTCATCATCTGCTTTTAAAAGAACCGCTGCATTATCATCAAAACGGATATAAGAACCATCCTGGCGACGAATTTCTTTTTTTGTTCTTACGATAACAGCTTTACTTACTGTTCCTTTTTTTACATTTCCTGAAGGTAGCGCGTGCTTTACAGTAACTACTACTTTATCTCCAATTGTTGCATAACGTTTACGGGTTCCACCTAGTACTCTGATAACAAGTACCTCCTTAGCGCCACTATTATCTGCAACAGTTAATCTTGATTCGTTTTGTATCATCTCTTAAAATACTTTTAAAAATT
>JALRAY010000107.1 GCA_023257955.1 Amoebophilaceae bacterium
GCCCATCAACCCTTTTTCCGCCGACCGCTTTTAACTACTGGTTACTATCCATGTACACCCTTTCGCTTTCCTTCCATCTCCCTTCAACTTATCCATTATAAACCTCATACATTTTTCCCCACCCGTTTCAACTCTACTCCTCCATACACCCTTCACCTTTTGCCTCTTATTTCTCCATACTACCTCTTCGCTAAACCCCTTAGTATTTCCTAGTCCCACCACCTTCTCTCCGAATACCTTCCCTTACTATAATATTTCTCCCACCCTCCTACCATGAAAGCCGACCATCATAAATCAATCTTCTCCCAACACTACCTACAGCCCTTTCACAGAGCTTTCACCTAGGCTGATTGCCGCCCTCGGCAATCTAAAAGCCGAAACATAAATCAAACTTCCAGCGCTCGCTTACCTCCAATCGTTGGCCACCGCTTTCACCTAACCCACTCTATGCCTTAATCCCCTTCCCCAGTAGCCTTCCAACCCCCCTTGAAAGTGCTTTCACCTAACTTGCACTATCGCCATGACTCATTCTCTCCTGCATATATTTTAAAAGCAGCACTCCATCAAACACAATGTCCCCATTTTCCTGCTCGGACCTTTCCCGGGTCCGGCCAGAAGATCGCAATATAAAATAAGTCAGACTCTTCCACTGATACGAGCCCCAATTTGCAAACATAGGCTCCTCTCTTGAAATCGTCGATAACGCCTCTTGAATACCC
>JALRAY010000108.1 GCA_023257955.1 Amoebophilaceae bacterium
GCAACAGCATCGATCGACGGTACGATCTGGGTTGGTCAAACAGGTCCGATGCAAATACCAATGTTGATATGTACAATATGGTCTCAAGTAGTAGCCAAGTAAGGATGTAAACAACAATCGGGTTGAGTTCCATATTGAAGTAGAGAAGACAAAAAGGAAAAAATATTTTTGTAAGAATGTAAAAGTCGATTGCCAATTCTTGAAGTTGTAAACCTCTGAATCCACCTAGTTGCTTAATGTAAATCCCGGGAAAAGCAAATTGTGATCCGGCCAAGAACAGGCGCAGTACTTTTTCTAAACCAACATCGTCTTGGTGTTCATTATGCCAAATTGATTTTAGGTTGCTGATTCTTTTTTGGATGACATTGGTGTCATTCTTGCCCTCATGCGGTTTGTCAGATAGGATGATTTTTCTAAGAACCTTTTTCATTTTTATCGGTAGGGCTTGGTTTTAATAAAAAAAATTGTATAACAGTTAGTTGATTTGTTTATATAGCCAATAATCTTAATCTGTTTTAGAATTCAAATTCCAATATTCATACTTTTGAAAAAAATCAAAACTTGTTCAATATGAGACATTATTTACTAGCAGTTTTTACTTTGTTTTTTACTCAGGCGTACTCTCAACCATTGCAGATTATTGTGCCAGATTCGAGTTTCAGTAGCGATGGAATACTGCCATTTAATTTTTACAATAATATTGAC
>JALRAY010000109.1 GCA_023257955.1 Amoebophilaceae bacterium
CTTTCGCCCAATCGTGAGGGAGTCGTGTCTGTCCTAGGGGCTTTTGCCATTCAGACTCATGAATTGTTTTCTGAGTTACTGAAAGCGGGTTTCAATCAGGAACAGGCAATCGCAATCGTCGTAGGATTAGCAACCAAAGAGTAGAGGGTTAGATGGCTGAGAAGATAACGCCCGATTTATCGGAGTTCGGCTCTACTGGTCTGCGTCGCTCAGGCGGAACGGTCTTTGAAGAGTTTCTTACCAATCTGCGTGGACAACGCGGAGCAAAGACTTATCGAGAGATGTCGGATAATGACCCGACGATTGGCTCAATGCTTTTTGCGATTGAGAAAGTTATTACTCGCCTTGAATGGCGAATCGACCCATATTCAGATAATTCTCATGACGGAGATATAACTCCTGAAGATAAAGAAGTTGCGGCGTTCATTGAATCCTGCCTTCATGACATGAGCGAATCATGGGATTCAACTTTGTCTCAGATGCTTTCGATGTTGATTTTTGGTTATTCATATCATGAAATTGTTTACAAGGTTCGTACAGGCGATAACGCTGACCCACGAAAGAAATCTAAATTCAACGATGGTCGTATTGGCTGGCGCAAGATGCCTATTCGCGCTCAAGAGACTTTGTTCCGTTGGATGATTGATGATGATGGCGGTATTCAAGGAATGGTTCAAGTAGACCCATCCTCGGGCGGTATCC
>JALRAY010000010.1 GCA_023257955.1 Amoebophilaceae bacterium
GACGGGTTTGGGAGGGCTCCTCGCAATGACGGGGTTGGGGCGGCGTCTCGCCAATGACAGGAAAGGAACGACCCCTGGCAATGACGAGTTTAGTAAGACGTGCGCAATGCCCTATTCCGCCTTATGCATAAATAAAAGAAGAAAATTCTTTTGCAGATACCGCGCTTTGTTTTAATTTTGTACCATATTATTCCTTACAGAAGGATATGAAAGTTTCTGCCAGACGGATACAGAATGGCGACACACGTGAAGTACATTATTATATTATTAACACATATACATTATTGAAAATATGAAACTACTTAAAAACACAAAATATATTTTAGTGCTATTAGCAGGTATTATGCTAGTAACCGGATGTGGAGACAAGGGTAAAGGTGGAGCCGCAGGAGGGGATGTGACAGCATTAGAAGCAAAAGAACAAGGATTGTTAAGTGATTTAGAGACTAAGTATGTAGCTTGGCAAAAAGTCCACCACGCCAATGAAGCTAAAATAAAAAAAGAATTTGCACGTCAGTATAGCGATAAAAACTATCAAGGAAGTTATGCTTGGTATTGGGAAAAAGCTAAAGCATTCCAAGATAAAGACTCAGGAGGCTTTGCAGCTAACTGCATTAATAACCTAGGATCCGATTTTAGAGACACTATAGATACATTAGATCCCGTGTTTGGAGTAGCTCCTACAGGTGAGAAAAAAGCTTACCTAGAGAAGAAGAAAGAATTTTTAGAAAACAGACTAGAAATGATAAAAACGCTCTTTGGTATTACATACGACAGCAACAACAACTAAAGCTCCCAAAGCCTATGGTATTGTAATAATGCCAACTACGGCAATGCGAGTCAATCTAAAAGGAGTGCTACAAGCACTCCTTTTTTTGTGGGTTGTTGCTTCCTAGCTCATGTTCTTTGCCTCCATGCTTTTGCTGCCACGCTGCATAAAGCGCGGGGCGGCGGTCGCGAGTAGCGCATAAGGCTGCTTCCTGCTCCCAGGTGGCTATCGCAGCTTTATTGCCGGAAAGCAAGATATCGGGTACGTGCATGCCCTCATAGACAGCGGGTCTGGTGTATACCGGGGGCGCTACCAACCCCTCTTGGAAAGAATCTGTGAGGGCAGACATGGCATCGGATAATACCCCTGGTATCAATCGCACCAAGGCATCTACTAATACGGCTGCGGCTAACTCTCCCCCAGAAAGCACGTAATCACCTATGCTAATCGCCCTGGTCATCCACCGCTGCCGCACGCGCTCATCTACGCCTTTGTAATGCCCGCATAGGATCAATATATTGTCCTTCATGGAGAGGTAATTCGCCAGTTGCTGGGTCAAAGGCTCCCCATCCGGCGCCATGTAGATCAGCTCGTCGTAGGTTGTATGGGCTTGCAAATGGGTAATGCAGCGTGCGATAGGCTCCACGGAAAGGACCATCCCTGCACCACCGCCATAGGCGTAGTCATCTACCTTCTTATGTTTATCCAGGCTATAATCCCGGATGTTATGGAGGTGCAGTTGCAGCAGTCGCTTCTCTATCGCACGCAGGAGTATGGAATGGGAGAAGGGGCTTTCTAAGAGCTGCGGCACGCAGGAAAGGATATCAATACGCATGGGAATTCGGGTTGTGTGTTGGTGTTAGGAACATGATGCCAGGGTACTTGCCTTATGGCGGTATGTGGCTATTGTTGTAGTTTTGTTGTCATCGGGTATCAAATTAACAATCATTTTAATGCTTATCGTATGAAACCTATCCTTATTGCTGCCAATTGGAAGATGCACAAGACATTATCCGAGGGGCAAGAACTAACTTCAACGCTTATTAACTGGTTGCGCAGGCAAAAAACCTCGGAGTTGCAAATTATACTACTGCCTTCTTTTATCCATTTAACGGCTATCCATTCACTACTCGCTTCGGATCTACCGCTTGCGTTGGGGGCACAAAACTGCCATGACAAAGCATCCGGTGCCTTTACGGGGGAAGTATCTAGCGCTATGTTGGCTTCTGCAGGCGTGCAGTATGTCTTAGTGGGCCATAGTGAGCGCAGGGGCGTATATCAGGAAGATCATGAAGTGCTCGCTGCGAAAGTGGATGCGGCTTTAGCGGAGGGTATCCGCCCTATCTTCTGTTGCGGGGAACCTTCGCACGAACGTACCCAGCATACGCATGAAGCCTATATTGTCAAACAGTTGGAAAAAAGTTTACTGCACCTCTCTCCAGCACAGCTAGCGCAAGTTATCATCGCTTATGAGCCGGTATGGGCTATTGGCACAGGACACATCCCGGATGCGGATGCTATCGCGGCGATGCAAAAGTCTATACGGGCTGTTATCGCTAGGCGCTATACACCTTCCCTTGCGGAGGATGTGCGGTTGCTATATGGTGGTAGCTGTAATGCTCAGAATGTGCAGTCTTTTTTAGCAATAGAAGGTGTTGATGGTGTGTTGGTAGGGAATGCGTCTGTGCAAGCGAAAGACTTTTTGCCGCTATTAGAAGCGGTGTTATGACCTCCGCTTTCGTTATTGCTTCCCCTTCCGTCATTGCGATTACCACATCCCTTCGGGATTCGTAATGACGTGGAGTGAAGACAACCCCGCAGGGCTCATCGGGGCGTGGCCCCTGCGTATGCGGAGATAATCCATGTTAAGTGGGTTGAGCACCGCGTCATGGATTCATGGAAAGCACTACGTCTGGTTTGCTTCGTCGCCTTCGGCTCCTCGCAATGATGGGTTTTGGAGGGCTGCTCCTGGCAATGACGGGGTTGGGGCGGCTCCTCGCAATAACGGGAAAGGAACGCCCCCGAGCAATGACGAGTTTGGTAAGGCGCGCAATGCCCTAGTCCGCCTTATGCATAACAAGAAGAAGAAATTATGGCCGTAGCCTAAGTGTACATGGTAACCTATGAGAGAGATGGCTTTCTTTGGCCTAAAAGATCGAATATATTTTACATAGCACGTATGTTTAGAACACTACCTATTTTCTTACCTCTAATGAGCTAAACGCACATGATCAAGATATAAAAACCGGTTTTCTGAGGTAAATAAATAAAACTAAAAACGAATCTGAACGGGCCTTTTTAGGCCGATTTGCTCAATGTGAGTTCTTAACACTTCAACATCACGCATATGAAGGAATCAATGATAACCACCACACCTAAGCCTACAACGGCTATATTAGTTTCCCGTGTGACACCGCAGCAACCCCTATCACAGACGGAAGAGCATCTAGATGAGTTGGCGTTTTTATGTCAAACGCTGGGCATAGAGGTGCTGCATAGGTTTACGCAGTATGTAGAAAAGGGGAATCACAAAACGTTATTGGGTAAGGGTAAGATTGCCGAGATCAATGCTTACGCGGCAGCTGCTTCTATAGATAAAATCATCTTTGATGATGAGCTATCGCCCGCGCAGGTGAAAAACTTAACGACTATCTTCCAACGGCCGGTAGTGGATAGAAGCGTGATCATTCTCGAGATCTTCGCTATGCATGCGCAAACGAAACAGGCTAAAATCCAGATAGAGATAGCGCAATATCAATACCTCCTTCCCAGGCTTACCAAAATGTGGGGGCATCTTTCGCGTCAGCAAGGGGGAGTATCCGGTATGCGTGGACCTGGGGAGAAGGAACTAGAAACCGATCGCCGGATTGTGCAAGGAAAGATCAAACACTTGCGCCAAAAGCTGCAAACCATCCACCAACAAAACCTGACGCAAAGCAAGCATAGGAAGCAAAAGGTAAACGTGACCTTGGTAGGGTATACGAATGTGGGCAAATCTACCTTAATGGAGCTGCTCTCTAAGCAACCTACGCATGCGGAAGATAAGCTCTTTGCGACTATCACGCCTACGGTCTCTAAAGTAATGGTCAAAAACATTCCCTACCTGCTCACGGATACGATAGGTTTCATCCGAAAGCTACCGCATCACCTTATTGCTTCCTTTCAGTCTACGTTAGATGAAATCAGGGCATCAGACATTCTCTTGCATGTAGTAGATATGGCGCA
Source organism: Amoebophilaceae bacterium (assembly GCA_023257955.1). Classification (GTDB taxonomy): domain Bacteria; phylum Bacteroidota; class Bacteroidia; order Cytophagales; family Amoebophilaceae; genus Amoebophilus. The sequence goes on from JALRAY010000010.1 coordinate 3,995, forward strand.
TCCAGCGTATCAGGAACATATAGCAGTCGTCAACGCTACGTTAAAAGAGATAGGCGCAGCGCATATACCAACTATCCTGGTATTGAATAAAGCGGATAAGGTCTTAGGAGATGCTATGCAGATGGGCAATGGAGCGGCGCAACAATTATCTGCGGAGCATGCAACAACATATGGGCAACCTACGGTGATGATTTCGGCCAAAAACAACCTGAATATATCAGGTTTGCAAGAAGTGTTGTATGAGTATGTGTTAGCACAATACCTCCTTATTTATCCCAACTATGTATCCCCGCATGCAGCTAGCTAATGGCTTCGTTCGGCTGCGGCTTCGCGCAATGATGTTAAGTGTATAATTCGCTGTAGCAGCCAGATCACAAGAATAGTTTATATTTCTTCGTTGGTATACTAATTTAGTGACCGCGAAGGAGGTGAAGAAGTCCTTAGAAATTAGCCATCGCCACAAGCATGCTGGCTCCGAACTGCAACACTACCTGCCATCACATCAACCGCTGTTATGCCTCTCCGTTGGGTACTGTAACCTTATAACACCATTTTCTACGCCTATGGCAGATTACGCATATACCGAAGAACATATCAAATCCCTGGACTGGAAGGAGCACATCCGCTTACGCCCTGGCATGTACATCGGCAAGCTGGGCGATGGTGCTTCCCCTGATGATGGTATTTATATCTTATTCAAAGAAATCATTGACAATAGCATAGATGAGTATGTCATGGGGTATGGCAAGAAAATCAACATTCAATTGGAGGATAATAAGGTCATCGTACGTGACTTTGGTAGAGGGATTCCGCTTGGCAAAGTCGTAGAATGTGTTTCCAAGATCAATACAGGGGGTAAGTATGATGGGCAATCGTTTCAAAAATCCGTAGGCCTCAATGGTGTGGGCATGAAAGCGGTGAATGCGCTGTCGCAAGATTTTGTGGTACAATCCTTCCGCAAAGGGAAAACGAAGATCGCTGCCTTTGCAAAGGGTGAGTTGGTCCATGAAAGTGCTATGATGGATACCCATGAACCGGATGGGACGCAAGTAACCTTTGAGCCTGATAATACCCTTTTTCCTAACTACTGCTTTGCACCCCCCTTCATCGAAGAGCAACTACGGAACTATGCTTTCCTGAACACGGGACTTAAGATATACTTCAACGATGCGGTTTATCACTCTAAAAACGGCTTGCTGGATCTATTGACCCATAAAACAGATGAGGAAGCGCTTTGCTATCCACTTATCCATCTGCAAGAGCAGTTCCTGGAGATCGCTTTCACGCACGCTAACCACCAATCAGGAGAGGAGTATTACTCCTTTGTGAATGGACAATTTACGCCCCAAGGGGGTACCCATTTGGCGGCCTTTAAAGAGGCGATTGTCAAGACGCTAAAGGAATTCTACAAAAAGGATTTAGATCCCAGCGATGTGCGCGCTGCCTTGGTAGGAGCTATCGCTATCAGAATCCAAGAACCGGTCTTTGAGTCGCAAACGAAAACAAAGCTGGGCTCCCAGCAAGTAGGCCCGGAAGGTCCTACCATTCGTACCTTTATCAATCAATTTGTAAAAACAGCGCTGGATAATTACCTCCATAAGCATCCGACTACGGCTGCCGCATTGCTACAACGGATCCAACAGTCGGAAAAGGAAAGAAAGGAGATTGCGGGTATCAAAAAGCTATCTAGCGAACGCTCTAAAAAGGCGAACCTCCACAACAAAAAGCTGCGAGATTGCCGAATTCATTACAATACGGTGCATAAGGATCGTGAGAAGGCGATGATTTTTATTACTGAAGGCAATTCGGCCAGTGGATCCATCACTAAGTCTCGGGATGTGCAAACGCAGGCGGTTTTTTCGTTGCGGGGGAAACCCCTCAACTGCTTTGGGTGCACCAAAAAGTTGGTCTATGAAAATGAGGAATTCAATCTATTACAGCATGCGCTAAATATTGAGGCGGGGTTAGAAGGGTTGCGGTATGGCAAGATTATCATCGCTACGGATGCGGATGTAGATGGGATGCATATTCGGCTTCTTTTGCTTACCTACTTCTTGCAATACTTCCCGGAATTAGTCAGAAAGCAACATATATACCTCTTAGAGACGCCATTGTTTCGGGTCCGCAATAGGCAACAAACCATCTATTGCTATACAGAGCAAGAAAAGCAACGGGCCATGCAGCAATTGGGTAAACAACCGGAAATAACGCGGTTTAAAGGACTCGGGGAAATCTCTGCGGATGAGTTTAAAAACTTTATCGGGCCTAACATGCGACTGAAAACGGTGGGCTTGCAACGAGATACTACCATTCATCACCTCCTGAACTTTTATATGGGTAAAAACACGCCGGAACGGCAGCAGTTTATCGTAGATAATTTACACGTGGAGCAGGACATTATATAGACCCTGGCGTTTATTCCCGGCAGTCACTAAAGCCCGCATTGTTCGATACCCATACAGGCAGCAATGACAGACATTACATCGCTACATACATACCTATCACATCATATTTTATATCGCTTATGCAAACCCTTATGTTACCATCCATTATATCTCATGCTAAAGAATACGGCTTCATCTTTCCTTCAAGCGAAATGTATGATGGCCTGCAAGCCGTCTATGACTACGGTCAATATGGCATAGCCCTCAAGCGTAACCTTCAAAACCTCTGGTGGCAAACCATGACTCAACTGCATTCCCATATCGTTGGCTTAGATAGCGCCATTCTGATGCATCCTGCCGTCTGGAAAGCCTCAGGACATGTGGATAGCTTTGCGGATCTGATGGTAGATAACAAGGACTCCAAGAAGAGATACCGGGTAGATATGTTGATAGAAAATCACGCGGAAGCTTTAACAGCAGCAGGGCAAGAAGACGAAGCCAAGCAATTATTAGCCCAGCTACAATCCCTCCTACAAAAGGATGATCTAGTAGGCTTGCATACCCTATTGCTAGAAGCAGCTATCACATGCCCGGTAGCTAAAACAAGCCATTGGACAGATGTACGCAAGCTCAATTTGATGTTCGCTACCAAAGTAGGTGCCATTGAAAGTGAAGCCGATACTATTTACTTACGCCCGGAAACGGCCCAAGGTATCTATCTCAACTTCCTGCATGTAGCTCATACTGCCCGCATGAAAGTCCCCTTTGGGATTGCGCAAATCGGGAAAGCCTTTCGCAATGAGATTGTAGCGCGGCAATTCATCTTCCGCATGCGCGAGTTTGAACAGATGGAAATGCAGTTCTTCATCCAGCCAGGGACAGATAAGCAGTGGTTTGACTACTGGCAAAACCTCCGTTGGCAATGGTACCAAGCCCTGGGGATACCTAAGGAAAAACTCAAGATCAAGCCCCATGATCAGCTAGCACATTATGCGCAAGCGGCAGTGGATATAGAATACCAATTCCCTTTTGGATATAAGGAAGTAGAAGGCATTCATGCACGGGGGGATTTTGACTTGAAGCGCCATGCGCAGGCGAGTAGGAAAAAAGTGCAATACTTTGATCCGGAGCTGAACCAAAGCTATATCCCTCATGTTGTAGAGACTTCTGTAGGCTGCGATCGCCTGATCTTGATGTTATTGTGTGAAGCTTTTACCCAAGAAAGCCAGGTAGAAAATGGCGTAAGCAAAGAAAGAACCTACCTTAAACTGCATCCTGCGTTGGCACCTATTAAAGCAGCTATCTTCCCCTTAGTCAAAAAAGACGGCTTACCCGCAAAAGCACAGCAGCTCTTTGATGCGCTCAAATATGATTTTGCCCTCACTTATGAAGAAAATCAATCCATCGGCAAGCGATATACCAGGCAAGATTTGATAGGTACGCCGTACTGCATTACCATCGACCATCAAACGCTGGAGGATGATACGGTTACCTTGCGGCACCGGGATAGTATGGCGCAAGAGCGTGTAGCTATTACATCCCTACAAGGCTTTCTCACTGAAACCGTGAGCTTGAAGCGCATCTTGCAGGATTGTCACGTGTAGCCAGCTTCCAGTAAAGGAGTGGTCCCGATAGGAATCGAACCTATATCAAAAGTTTAGGAAACTTCTATTCTATCCATTGAACTACAGGACCGGAAGGATCTGTTGTGGCATATTATCCGAGGCTTTCATTCGTAACCTTGTATCAATAAAATTTATTAGGCCTAGTGATTTTATTACACTTGCTACTATACCAAGATGATCTAGTTGTTTTGTCGTTATCTGCATGGTTGTGCTTCGAGATTGTTTGAGATAGTCTTAAAATACTAAATTCAGAAAACAAACTGCTCAATCTCGGTAATTAAGATATAAAAAACCGGTTTTCTGAAGTAAATATATAAAACTAAAACGAATCTGAACGGGACTTTTGGAGCCTGTTGAGGCCGATTTGCTCAATGTGAGTTGGAAAGCTGCTAGAGAATCATAGCGCCTCTGTCATTGTCAGACACCGCACCACTTTTCGTCATTGCTGTAGCTGGTATCTCATTCGTTTATAAATTTGTGATAATTTTGCTACCATTCCTTCCAGTAACACAAACGGGACTTTTAAGTGCGATAACTGCTTATCGCTAAACGTTATGAAAGAAGTGCAAAACCGCTTACAACTGAAACTATGCCGAAAAACCAATTACCACAGCTTGTGAAAGGTACACGCGATGTGTATGCCGCACAAGCGATGCAGAGAAGCTACATTATTGATCACATCAAAGCTGTATACCAAAGCTACGGCTTCATGCCCTTGGAGACGCCAGCGTTAGAGCAAGTATCTACACTCCTTGGTAAGTATGGCGCTGATGGCGAACAATTGATTTATAGAATCCTCAATTCTGGAGATTTTTTGGCAGGTATTGATGCCTCAGCTAGTACCGATTATAAAACGCTGTTGCCACACATTGCAGAGAAAGGCCTACGATATGATTTGACGGTTCCCCTCATGCGGTATGTAGCTACCCATCATCATGAACTTGTTTTCCCCTTTAAGCGATACCAAATACAACCCGTCTGGCGAGCTGATAGACCTCAAAAAGGACGCTATAGAGAGTTTTATCAATGTGATGCGGATGTGATTGGCACGCCCTCCCTATGGATTGAAGCTGAGCTCTTGGGGATGGTGCATGAAGTGCTCGCTAGGTTAGGGATTACAGATTTTAAGGTATCCTTGAATAACAGGGCCATACTCAATAGCATCGTCACACTTATGGGGGCCGCAGAGCGCGTGAATGAGTTCTGCATGAGCATCGATAAGTTGGATAAGGTTGGTACAGAGCGCGTGATGCAGGAATTGATCAATAAAGGTTTTGAAAGGACGGCGTTGGAAAAATTTGCCTTCATCTTTGATATGCAGGGCGATAACGCAGCTAATCTACAAGTACTCCGTACATACTTACAGGAGAGTGACAGCGGCTTGGAGGCCATCGCTAGCATCACAGAAATCTTGCATCTACTAACCAAGCTAGGCATCCCGGATAATCATATCACTATTGAACCTAGCTTAGCAAGAGGGCTCGCTTATTACACGGGAACTATCTTTGAGGTAACACTCCCCAATGTGAGCATAGGCAGTATCGTAGGTGGAGGCAGGTATACTAATTTTGGCGAAGCCTTTGGATTAATGCATATGACAGGGGTAGGGCTTTCTTTTGGCGTAGATAGACTATGCGTAGCAATGGAAAGCTTAGGCGTATTCCCGGATAGCATGGGCGTAGCTACCAAAGTGCTATTTACAAACCAGAGCCAGGAGATACCGGACCTAGTTTCAAAAGTGATACCACAACTAAGACAAAATAACGTAGCCGTAGAAGTATATCCTGAACCGATTAGTTTAAAAAAACAACTAAGCTACGCGAACAAAAAGTTGATCCCTTTTGTGGTGATTATAGAGGAAGAAGAGCTAAAAACTAAAAAATATATACTCAGAGATATGAATAAAGGCACACAAAATTTGCATACCGCGCAAGAATTAATAAATTTGTTGCGTTGTCTTTAGGCTTATATGCATACATAGGGTTTCGTTATGATGCGTTAGGCAATAATAACAACGCCGTTTATTAACTAATTATAACAAACATTCAAACAAAGAAGATTATGAAAAGTACATTTAAAAAATTATCATTATTGATTTTATTGAGCTTCATCTGTAGTACCACTACCTATAGAAGCTACGCCGATCCAACAAGCGACATGGCAGCAGTTGAAGAAGAAACAAAGCCTGAGCAAACGTTGAAGAAAGCAAAAACAAAGACTACTAAATTCTATGGAAATGGAAGTTTTGTAGGAGCTTCGAATCTTGCAAACTATCCCAATGAAACAGACTTTACGCCTGCGAAAATTATTACAGATAAAGAAGCAACAAAGGGGCTAGATATATTTAAGATGGATGGCTCTGTTAAACTTGGCATGGAAAAGAATTTCGTATTTGAGAACAACAAGATTGACAGTAAAATAGAACTACAGGCAACACCTAAAGACGCAAAGCTATCACAATGTTTTTTGACTTATGAGGTATGTAAATTCGGTATCACAGCAGGGTTGGCAGAAAGTTTATTTGCGGGGGCGGCTATACAATTAGCCGTTAAATATCCATTGAATGATATGGTAACAGTAGGGCTAGGTGCTGAAAACCCTCAAGAGGTTAGCTTCTTCGGAAAAGATGAAAAGGGTAAAGAGGCTGCAAAAAAAGCTGCAAAAAAAAGTGATGCGCGAACACCAAGAAAAGACGTTCCTGTTGTTTGTGGTATGGTAAAGTACAACTTACCTAACGAATTAGGGGATGTAACACTAAGTGGTTTATATAGACCCTTAGCTTATAAAGATTCCAAGGAAAAAAAGACCAAAATTAGTCAAGGATTTGGAGGACAATTAAGTAGCGAAATGCCTTTTAAATCCAAAACACGTACCGTTACTATCAATGGTATCTTTGGAAGTGGTATAGGAGAGTACATACCAGACTTACAAGAGGTAGAAAATGAACCCATTAGCATTTGCGTAGTAAAAAATAAAGTAGAAAACATAATGGCTGGAGGGGTACATGTAACCTATGAGCATCACATTACTACTGCTATACGCGCAAAAATAGGAGTTGGAGGCACCAAAGTATTTCCGGCAGATAAAGACAAAAAAGAGGCTTACGAGCAAGGTCTGTATGCTAATTTAAACGTTTCTTATTGGTTTACTGAATACACTTCCTTTGGTATGGAATATGGCATGGGTCATAGAAAAAATGTAGGCACAAAATTTGCCGACGGTAAATGGGGGCAACATGCTAAAGCTATCTTAAGCTTTAAGTTTTAACCCATCACCTTTCACACATTGTTGAGTAAGATTAAATCATAACTTGGGTACAAGGCCCAAGTTATGATTTTTTGGGTTTTAGCGATCTCCACACCATCTTTGTAACATATAGAGGGGATATTCAAAAGACACAACATACTTTATCATTACATATGACACATAGAGGCCAAATAGTAGCAAACATCATCCGCAAAAGGGGTCATCCGCTTACTCGCTTAGCTAACAAGTTAGGTATCAGCCGCAACACGCTCTATAGTAACCTTGAAAACCCAACCTCAGCATACAGTTTTATGATAAAAGTAGGCACTGTGCTTCACCATGACTTTACTAAAGAATTTCCAACTCCGTTTAATAGATACACACTTGATACTCCATGCTGCATAGAGGCCAAAAAGTAGAAAAAATCGTTCGTAGAAGTGGCTATCCGCTTACGCGTTTAGCTAGCAAGCTAGGCATCAGCCGGAACACGCTCTATAATAGATTCGAAAATCCGAACCTTGGATACAGATTCATTATGGAAGTAGGAAACGTTATTCACTATGACTTTACGACCGACTTCCCGCATATGAAAGAGGAACTAGAGCAGATGCATGACGTCCCACTGCAAATGGTAGATAGAGAAACCATAGAAATTCTGCAAGCAGAGTCCAAATACATTCAACTGCTAGAGAAGTACGTTAAGCTCTTAAGCATTCTCGCCAAATTAGCTAACTACAATACCTTAACAACCCTCAAAAAAGAAATCCTAACATTTATAGAGCAAGAGGAAAAAATAGCACCCAATCCATGGTTAAGCGTCTAATCTCGCTGCTATAACGTTACCAAGCCAACATGCATCCACGATGTATCCTCCTTCCATGAACTGGGAAACTGCCATACAAGACTTTGAAGCCTACCTGAAGCTCGAATGTCACCTAGCTGAAAACACCATCATCGCCTATAGCCGCGATATATATAAGCTCTCACAATTTATACACCTCACCCAGCCAACCCTGACAGCCCCCACGCTACTGCAAGCTACCGATATACGGCAATTTCTTGCCTCCCTACACGAGCTGGGTATATGCACCACCAGTCAAGCACGGATATTATCCTCCCTGAAGCAATTTTATAAATACCTAACCTTAGAAGAAAAAATCCAAGTAGACCCTACCCAGCTCATCGATAGACCTATCTGCGGCAAGAAGCTGCCAGCAGTCCTAACTGTCCCGGAAATAGAAGACATCCTAAATGCCATTGACCTGAGTACTCCCCTCGGTATCCGCAATAGGGCTATGATAGAAACGCTATATAGCTGCGGCCTGCGCGTATCCGAGCTCATCAACATCCAGCTCAGTGATATCTACTTTGAAGAAAAGATGATGCAAGTACTTGGCAAAGGCAATAAAAAACGATGGATTCCTATAGGCAGCATGGCATTACACCACCTCCATGACTACATAGACCATGTGCGTGCACGCATGCACCTAACAAAAACCGCAACTAATTGCCTGTTTCTGAATAACAGAGGCAGTGCAATGTCCCGCGTGATGATCTTCCTCGTTATCCAAGACCTAGCCAAAAAAGCAGGATTAAACAAAAAAATAAGCCCACATACCTTTCGGCACTCCTTTGCCACCCACCTGGTAGAAGGCGGAGCTGATCTAAGGGCGGTACAAGCCATGCTAGGGCACGAGTGCATTACCACCACCGAAATATACACCCACTTAGATACCCAGTATCTGCAACAAACGATACAAGAATTTCACCCCACCAGCAAAAGAACTTACATAGAAACCGCCACATCATTAGGAAATGAAACATAATTGATATATTTTTGTAGGCTGATAATGAGAACATCTTTCATAACATCACAGATTAGTACCCCATTTAATGACTACAAAAGCATTCCCAAAGCCGCAAAAACCTTATTTCATCCATAAAGCTATCGCCACCCTGCTAAGCCTCTGCATGATATGCAGCAGCTTTACTTGTCAAAACTCAAGTATCCTGCAAGAACGTATAGACACCCTGGAAGAAAAAGTAAATCAACAAGGAAGTAATACTAACACCCCAACCTCACAATCAGATTTAGCAGAAATACTACTCAAGTTTACAAACCTGGGAAATCGTGTAACTAAAATAGGGGATGATATCAAAGACATAAAAACTGGCCTTAAAGCTGGAAAGATACCATCGCAGGAGGAATGGGAAAAGCTACAAACACAGGTGCAAACATTGCGGGATGATCACGATGAGCTAGGTAAGAAAGTGCCTTATAATCTAACAGCACTATTAACTTACTATGACAAACGCATTAAAGACCTAGAGGCATTTAAAACAGCTCAGGATGCGATTAATCAAGAATATAAAACTTTTAAAGCAGATGTTGATAAGAGATTGAAAGAAGTGAACACAAACTTGCAAACAGAAGTTAATGCCGCAAAAGCAGAAGCTAAAAGCAATTTGGATACAGCTATAGCAGCTTTAAGAACAAATTTAGAAGCCCAAATACAAGCATCAAAAGGTATCTCTCAAGCAGAATTAGATGCCTTAAAGTTACAAATGGAGCAAAAGCTGCAAGAAGATTTAGACAAAGAGAAAGAAGAACTAACCTCTAATTTTAAGGGAGAATTAAAAACAGCAGAAAAGAAAGCAGAAGATGAGCTAAAAGCAGCGCAAAAACTCTTGAAAGACCAAATAGATCAACTAACGCAAGCACATCAGCAGCATGTAGGCGATGTTACCACAGCGAAAACAGGGCTAAATAATGCCATTAAAAAGGCGCAAGAAGAGTCTAAAGAGAATCTAGAAACAGCGCAGACAGAGTTAGAGCAGAAGATAGAAGAGGCGAAACAAGAGCTAATAAACAAGCTTACAAAAGAATTAGGTAAACTAAATACGCTTCCCCCTGCAGCTGCACCAGATAATGGGTTACAGAAAACCGTGACTGATCTACAAGCTCAAATGGACGCGCTAAAAGAAGCTTTGAAACAAACCAACGGCAAGGTAACTGCATGTGATGGTCGTATAGATGGCTTAGCACAAAAGCTACAGAATGAAATTGAGCCTAAGGTAACTCAAGCTCTAGCAGAATGTGCAGCATCAAAAAAACGCCTACATTCTGTAGATCACGATTTAATAAGTATTAAAGAGCGGTTAAGGAGTTTGAGCAATAGGCTTACGTTAACAGAACAACGAGTTAACCCGGTTAAGGGATTTGAAAAATAAGCTTACGGTAACACAAAAACAAGTTAACGAAGCAATTTATCAACAATCATTAAGCTTGAATAACAGTGAGAATGAACGCATAGAGAGAATTAGAGCTGAGTTAAATAAAACCTTGCAAGAAGAACTACAAAAAATACAAGCAAAAAGTGGTGACGATCCTAAAGCGCAATTGGATCTCCTTAAAGATTTGATAACCCAAGTACGAGCAGAGTGTAAAGCAAAATACGATGCCTTTGTTACAGAAGTTAACGGAAAAATAACCGGGCTGCATACCGAGTTAGCAAAAGCACAAGTAGATATTCAACAAGCGCAAACAAAAGCCAATGATGCACAACAAGCCGCAGAGGAAGCAAAACAAAATGCTGTCACAGCGCAAGAGGCTGCTGACGCCGCACAAGCAACAGCCGATAAAGCGTTAGGAGATGCTAAGCAAGCAAAAGACGCCGCTGATAAAGCACAGGAAAAAGCGGAAAACGCAAAAAACGCTGCTCAAGAAGCTCAACAAAAAGCCGATAAAGCCGAAGAAGATGCTGCCGCAGCGCAAGCAGAAGTAGATAAATTAACTAAGAGCACTCTCCAGCGATTTAAAATCTTTCGAACAACTTATCAAGCTCTTGGTGGGCAAGCAGAGGAATTTTATCAAGATGATCAAATCGACAAAGAGATTGAGCAAGGGAAGTAAACCTACTGAGGAGGAAAAATCACCATCAGCGAATTCTGATAAAGACCATTATTCACCAATATAAGCAATCGATAATATTGTACTGTAAATCGTACATTGCGGCATAGAAGGTATGCATATCATCTTCTATCCCATATGAGCCATATCAAAAAGTCGCACACATCTGATAAACAACTAATAAAAACGCTGTACAAAAAGTTGTCCCCGTAGACAATATGTACCAAAACTAGTTCATAGATTATGCCTCCTACGTCATCCTAGAGCGTGCTGTCCCTGTCATAGAAGATGGTCGCAAGCTTGTGCAAAGGGGCTTCCTGCATGCCATGAAGGCAATGGATGCCGGCCACTACAACAAAGTCGCGAATATCATATTTCAAACCATTGCAGTAGCGATCGCCAACTTAGGGAACAAGCACACTACATAGATATCAAGTAGTCTGACAACTTTTGCACATGAGATACATCTATTAGGTATTGTTGCTACAATAAGCAACACCAGGTCATATGACCTTATTTCAAGGATTATGATTGGTAGCTCTGCAATAGTAAGTTCCTTTTATGTATAGCATTAGCCGATTTTAGGTTTTTAAATACAGCATGCAACCTCGTCTTTTAAAGTTGTAATTGGATATAGGAGCTTTTCGTACTATCTTTGTAGCCAATAAAAAAATACGAGTAAATATGGCATTAACAACAGCAAATAAAGCAACTATATTTTCAACATATAGTCTTAAACAAACAAGGCAAGAAACAGGTTCTCCAGAATCTCAAATAGCCCTCTTCAGCCAAAGGATTAGTTACTTAACTGATCACTTAAAACAACATCCCAAAGATAAAGCTTCCCGATTAGGCCTTATGAAGCTAGTCGGCAAACGCAAAAGCCAGCTTAAATATCTACAGCACATCGCTATAGGCCGGTATAGAGACATCATTGCTAAACTAGGTCTTAGAAAATAGCGCCTTCACGTCACTCTTTCCTTTTCTACATCCCTTACTGCATCATGGTGACGCTATGGTCAGTGTTGGTGGGGTTAGTATAAGAAAGAGATACACCATCGTCTACCTCAGATGAGCATACATACCCCCATTCTCGTTTAGATACAACCGTTATTAACTGTATCTTAGTATTCAATTATAAATAAATGTAAATTCCATATGTCAATAAAACCGATATCATCACAATCTATCAACTTACCTGGATCTCCAGAAATAGTGATAGAAACCGGTAAATTAGCCAAGCAAGCTGACGGCTCTGTTGTAGTAAGAATGGGTAACACCATGTTGCTAGCGACCGTTGTATGTAATGAAGAAATAGATGCTAGTGTAGATTTTTTACCGCTATACGTAGACTACCAAGAAAAATTCTCTGCTGCTGGTAAAATACCAGGCGGCTTCTTAAAGCGAGAAGGCAAGCTAGGAGACCATGAAGTATTAATCTCCCGACTCATAGATAGAGCCATTCGGCCTATGTTTCCCGATAACTACCGATACGCAACACAAATCAATGTCTTCCTTATCTCTGCTGATCCTGAGATTATGCCAGAAGCCTTAGCAGGTCTAGCAGCTTCTGCTGCATTGATGGTATCGCCCATTCCTTTTGAAACCCCTATTTCTGAAGTGTGTGTAGCACGTATCAATGGAGAATTCGTTATCAACCCTTCACAATCAGCGTTAGAACAAGCAGATATAGAACTAATCGTTGGGGGAACAGCAGAAAGTATCATGATGGTAGAAGGCGAAATGAATGAAGTACAGGAAAGGGATATGATTGCGGCTATACAGGCGGCGCATGAAGCTATTAAAATCCAATGCGAAAAACAGAAAGCTCTTTCCGAAGCTGTAGGCGTCACCAAGTTTACGCTAGAAGCTATCGATGAAACTATCGAACCAGCCATCAAAGAACAACTCTGGAGTGATCTCTATCAACAGATTTATGCCATTGCACAGCAAGGTATCTTCCATAAAAAACAACGCAAAGAAGCTTTCAAGAAGCTCAAAACGGAATATTATGCCAATTTAAGTGAAGAACGCAAAGAAGCACTGAATAGCACGCAATATGCCCAATTGTTTTACGAAATGGAAAAACAAGCCATACGAGAACTCGCTTTGAAAGATGGAAAACGAATCGATGGTAGAAAACTAGATGAAGTACGACCTATCGCTAGTGAAGTAGATTGCTTGCCTGCCGCACATGGCTCTGCTCTTTTCACGCGTGGTGAAACACAATCCCTCACAACTGTCACCCTCGGCTCTAAACTGGATGAACAACTCATAGACCGTGCCTTGACTAATGGCTATAGTCGTTTTATGCTACATTATAATTTCCCTAGCTTTTGCACGGGAGAAGTAAAAGTCAATAGAGGGCCAGGAAGAAGAGAAATAGGTCACGGTAACCTAGCTATGCGTGCCCTAAAAAAAGTATTACCTCCAGATAAGGATAATAACTATACCATCCGCATCGTATCTGATATCTTGGAGTCTAATGGTTCCTCCTCCATGGCAACCGTTTGCGCAGGCACTCTCGCCCTGATGGATGCAGGCGTCCCCATTAAAGCTGCCGTATCTGGTATCGCTATGGGCCTATTGCTAGATGAACAAACGGGTAAGTATGCTATCCTTTCTGATATCTTAAGCGATGAAGATGCGTTAGGAGATATGGACTTTAAAGTAACCGGTACTGAAAATGGGATTACGGCATGTCAGATGGATATAAAAATAAAAGGCATCACTGCTGAATTATTACAAAAATCCTTGGAACAAGCCAAAGGAGGGAGAATGCATATATTGTCTGAAATGAATAAAACCCTCGCTCAGCCCAAAGAAACTTATAAAGCACATGCTCCTCGGGTTAGTAGCATGACGATTCCTAAGAACATGATAGGCGCGGTGATTGGCCCAGGTGGCAAGGTTATACAGGAGATACAACGTAAAACAGGCGCTAGTGTAATGATTGAAGAAGTGGATGGCGCAGGCATTGTTAAATTCTTTGGATCTAATCAAGAAGGGGTAGAAATGGCAGAACAAGAAGTGCGTAGCCTCGTAGCAGAACCAACACCAGGCGAAGTCTATCACGGAACTGTCAAAAAGATTGTTGATTTTGGAGCTTTCGTAGAATTTATGCCAGGGAAAGAAGGCTTATTGCACATCTCCGCAATCGCTTGGGAAAGAGTAGAAGACGTGGCAAGTGTCTTAGAAGTAGGGGGACAAATAGATGTTAAGCTTCTTTCAATTGACTCTAATGGTAAATACAAACTCTCTCGCAAAGAACTTTTACCGAATCCCAAGAATCCAAACGAAGGAGCGTAGATTTTTATGCGCTGCATACATTTGGGACTATTATGCATTTTGCATAATGATTTAAATTGTGTGTAGTAACCACTTGAGCAGCTGCTACTATTCCATAACTATATATCCCAGTTAATAATACATCATCGCTTAACCTATGAGACAGCTTAAGATAAGCAAACAGATTACCAATCGAGAAAGTCAATCACTTGATAAATACTTGCAAGAAATAGGTCGCGTAGGCCTTTTAACACCAGAAGAAGAGGTGGAACTGGCGAAACGGATTAAAAAAGGCGATCAACAAGCGCTAGAAAAACTCACCAAAGCCAACTTACGCTTTGTCGTTTCTGTAGCCAAACAATACCAAAATCAAGGTTTATCACTTAGCGATCTTATAGATGAAGGCAATCTAGGACTCATTAAATCAGCACAACGATTCGATGAATCTAGGGGATTCAAATTTATTTCATACGCTGTCTGGTGGATTCGGCAATCTATTTTACAAGCACTGGCAGAACAGTCACGGATCGTTCGATTACCTCTCAATAGAGTAGGCACGCTTAATAAATTATCCAGAACCTTTTCACAACTGGAACAACAATACAAACGTGAACCAACGGCAGAAGAGCTTGCAGAAGTGTTAGAAGTGACCACTAAAGAAGTCATGGACACCATGAAAATTTCTGGCCGGCATATCTCTATGGACGCTCCTTTTACACCCGGCGAAGATCAAAGCTTATTAGATGTGCTAGAAGATAAGGACGAAGGCAAACCAGATGATTCTTTAATCAATGAATCTCTTTGCAAAGACATTGAGAAGTCCTTATCCCTTTTAACAGATAGAGAAGCAGGCGTGATTAGCTATTATTTTGGTTTAGGTGGCAATCCTATACTGACGCTAGAAGAAATAGGGGAAAAATTTGACTTAACCCGAGAGAGGGTTCGCCAGATAAAAGAAAAATCCATTAAAAAGCTAAAATACTTAGCCCCCATTAACAAAATATTGCGAAACTATCTGGGATAGCATCATCTCCTTCACTCTTTGATCGCAGCCATGACGGATCTAAACCATACTTCTATGAAATCTGTAGCCATCATTGGTTCTGGACCTGCAGGTTATACCGCAGCCATCTATGCTGCACGGGCAGGCCTAGATGTAACATTATATGAAGGCATGCAACCAGGGGGGCAATTAACTACCACTACCTCCGTAGAAAATTACCCAGGTTACCCCAATGGCGTATTAGGCCCTCAAATGATGGAAGACTTTCGCAACCAAGCCCAAAACATGGGGGCGGATATACAAAGTGCGACCATCACAGGTGTTAATTTTTCGGCTTCTCCCTTTCAACTTATGGTCAATAACACCACCCAAGTAACTGCCCAAATCGTCATCATCGCTACTGGCGCTTCTGCAAAATGGTTAGGCCATCCAGCAGAACAACGCTTGCAAGGTAAAGGCGTATCCGCATGCGCTACGTGTGATGGATTTTTCTTTCGAGAGCAGGAAGTAGTAGTTGTAGGTGGCGGAGATACTGCGGCCGAAGAGGCTTGTTACCTCGCTAACTTATGTAGTAAAATCCACCTCTTGGTACGGAGTGGGAAAATGCGCGCCTCACATGCTATGCAACAGCGGGTGTTACAACAAGAAAAAATAACTACCCACTTCCATACAGAAATCGAAGACATTCTTGGAGAGGATGCCGTAACGGGGGTGAAGGTCTTCAACAAACAGACCCAAACCTCACAAACCTTACCGGTAGAAGGCGTCTTTATAGCCATTGGACACCAGCCGAATACGTCATTATTTACCCCCTATTTAGATATAGATGCGCAAGGATACATTCAAACTGTACCAGGCAGCACACGCACCAACATCCCTGGAGTCTTCGCAGCAGGGGATGTACAAGATAGTGTCTATAGACAAGCCGTTACCGCAGCAGGTACTGGCTGTATGGCTGCTTTGGAAGCGGAACGCTTCTTATCCAATAGCTTACTTGCATAATGCTCAACTAGCTGCCTTGGCAAGCAAACATATCCCTCCTAACCTCACATTGCCAACGCTTCCCTTCCTTATCACATTACCAGCCGCCGAAGCCACTAATTATATGTGGATTGCTTATTTACCAGATACGGTATAGACATCACCTTCGCGACGCCTTCACCTGGATCTAATACAAGTAACGATGCATACGCATCCGGATCCTTATAAGTTGCTTGGAAGTCTGCTACCTTTTCTGCTGCTATTAACTTGGCTGCTACCAAAACATCTAGGTAAGTGGCGTAGTAATAAGCTTGGTTTTTCAACTCCCCTGCAGCTATAAGTAAGGAACCTAAAGCTATAGGCACAGGTGCGAAGGAAAGCACGAACATAGGAAAGGCATAGCCTCCCTTTGTGCGAATGACTTGGGAAGATTGTTGGAGCTTCTCCGCCACTTTGCTGAAGTCAGCCATAATCTTTTCTAGATACTTTTCTTCTGGTAGCTGTGTGGGGTTGGATGAATCATGCATGATGGATAGTGATGATGGAAGAATAGCAGCATGTTATTTAGACGGCTATCAAAGAATCAATCAAATTTTGTGCCTTCTGTTGTATTTGCTTAAGATCTGTTATCAAATGAGCTTCCAAAAATTTTGTTACACATTCCATGATTTGATTGAAAAGCTTTTGTTTGGGAGCTGCTAAAGGACCTTTATCTACATACTCGCATTCTTGGGAATCATATTTTTTATCTAGATACTTATATTCCAACGCATCGTATAATATAAAGGTTACATCCTCTACTGCTTTGACTGCATCTTTTGCATCTACTGCTTTGGCTAATGCGTCTTTGTTAAACTTCTTGATTGATATATCGGCTTTACTCTTCGCTTCCGCTGCTTTTGCGTTTGCTTTTTCTACCAACTTATTAATCAAGTCTTTTTCCTCATTAGATACATTTTTGAATTTCTTTTTCTTATTATGGGTACCAGTAAATACATCTTCAGCTATTCCTGCTACGTTTGAAGCTGCTTGTGCTGAATTTTTTATAGCATCTTGTGCTTTTTTTATAGATTCCAAGGTGTTTTGTTCACTGGCAGGGGATTTTTTTTCTTGTTCTTGTAATGCATTTTCCGCTGCTTTTAGAGCTTGTGCTGCTTCGTATAGTGCCTGTTTTGCTTCTTGACTTGCTTGTTCTGCTTCGTGTGTTTCTTCTGGCATATATTTCTCTTCAGAACCTTCTGGTGCTTTTTCTCTAATTTTTTTTGCTTTATATCTTGCTGTTTTAATAGCTGTTTGTGTTCTTTCGAAGGCGTTTTTTGCCTTTTCTGCTGCTACTTGGGCTTTGGTTGCTGTTGGTTCAGCTGCTGTACAAAGAATAGCTATATTCTGAGCTTGTTGTGCTGCTTGTTCTGCTTGTTTGGCTGCATTCTCAGCTTCTTTTTGGGCCTTTTGGTTTTGTGCATATGCTTTTTTTAGAGAAGCATTTAATTTTGCCTCTTCTTGCGGTTGGTATTTTGGGGTTTTGGGATTATTCTCTTTTGCTCTTTGTGACTTTGCTTCTCTTTCGTATTTTTGGTTAAGATACTTTGTTTCTATAGGTAGATACAACTTCTTGTTATCTATGAGTTTTTGCCTAAATACAGCATTGTTTTTATCGTTTAGATACGCTGCACGAATTTTCTCAAAATATGGTCTGAGTTTATTATATTTATTCTCCAGATCGCGAAATGCTTGTTCTTCTGGATCTAGGTTGTCTTTATCTCCGTCGGGCTTTTTACTATTATTCCCATTGTTAGTATAACCATTACCGCCACCATAACCACTACCGCCACCATAACCACTACCGCCGCCGTAACCACTACCGCCACCAGCAGTACTGCCACTATCGCTACCAGCACCACCATACGAATCTCCATAACTATTATGCCTCAACTTCCCACTCACATGTACGAACTCATCAATGCTTTTGCCATCTACTTCCAGCTCTAGGGTAAGGCTACAAGGGAGGGTGTCATCTTCAGGGATGGCTACTATGTTTGTTCTTACAGAAGAGTCTGTATAACCTGAGCTGAATTCATATATTGCTAGTAGTCGCGATAATTTTATAGCGTTATTATTTATAGGATCATAGCTTTTAGGGGTAAGATTCGTAAAATTCTTCGTAACATTCGTTTTTTCAACAGCAGAAACATACATCACCTGGGACACATTTTGTTGATTCTTGACTTTCAGGGTTACTGATTCTAAATCGTCTTGCGTCAATTCCTTTTTCTTATTCTTTTTATTATCATCTGAATTTGAACTGATTCTAATTGTGAAGTACCAACCTTGTTTGTAATTAATCGCTTTAATCTGATCGCGTTCTGCCGTTATATACCGTGAACCATATTCTGAGGTTAAGGAAATATTGGTTTCTTTATCATCAATATCCCAAAAGGAATTACAATT
>JALRAY010000110.1:0-407 GCA_023257955.1 Amoebophilaceae bacterium
CTACGAGGGTATCTAATCCTCTTCGCTACCCATGCTTTCGTTCCTCAGTGTCAGTAATGATCCAGAAAGCTGCCTTCGCAATTGGTATTCTTTCTAATATCTACGAATTTCACCTCTACACTAGAAATTCTGCTTTCCTCTATCATACTCTAGCTGAAAAGTTTTGATGGCAGTTCCAGAGTTAAGCTCTGGGATTTCACCACTAACTTTTTCAACCACCTACGAACTCTTTAAGCCCAGTAATTCCGAACTACGCTAGGTCCCTTCGTATTACCGCGGCTGCTGGCACGAAGTTAGCCGGACCTTCTTATTCGGGTACAGTCATTTTCTTCCCCGACGAAAGAGCTTTACAACCCAAGGGCCTTCTTCACTCACGCGGCATCGCTGCATCAGAGTTTCCTCCATTG
>JALRAY010000110.1:426-689 GCA_023257955.1 Amoebophilaceae bacterium
CTGCCTCCCGTAGGAGTTTGGGCCGTGTCTCAGTCCCAATGTGGCTGATCATCCTCTCAAATCAGCTATTGATCACAGTCTTGGTAGGCCATTACCCCACCAACAAACTAATCAAGTGCGGGCTCATCCAATGGTGCATAAAGCTTTCTCCGTAAAGACTTATCCGGTATTAGCACAAGTTTCCTCGTGTTATTCCAGGCCAAAGGGCAGATACCCACATGTTACTCACCCGTCTGCCACTAAGTATTGCTACTTCGTTCGAC
>JALRAY010000111.1 GCA_023257955.1 Amoebophilaceae bacterium
AATATTGGGCAATGAACGCAAGTTTGACCCAGCAATACTACGTGATTGATGACGGCTAATTTGGTTGTAAATTTCTTTAATAGATAAAGATAATGACTTTATTTAGATAAAAAGTCCCGGCTAATCTCGTGCCAGCAGCCGCGGTAATACGGGAGGGGCAAGCGTTATTCGGAATAATTGGGCGTAAAGGGTTCGTAGACGGTAATTTAAGTTAAATAAAAAATTTTAGAGCTTAACTTTAAATTTATATTTAATACAGATCGGAAGAGCACACGTTTTACTAGAGTTGTATATAAAAAAGTAGAATTTTATGAGTAGGGATAAAATCTGTAAATACATATAGGAATATCAATTAGCGAAGGCAACTTTTTATAAACAACTGACGTTGAGGGACGAAAGTGTAGGTAGCAAACAGGATTAGATACCCTGGTAGTCTACACTGTAAATTCTGAGTGCTGTAATTTAGAAAATAAATTTTGGATTTTTTAAGCTAACGCCATAAGCATTCCGCCTGAGGAGTACGATTGCAAAATTGGAACTCAAAGGAATTGACGGGAGCCTACAACGAGTGGTGGAGCATGTGGTTTAATGCGATAATCCGCGCAAAACCTTACCAACCCTTGACATATTGAAAAATAATTTAAATCAATAAATTTTTTTTATTATTGACATTAATTG
>JALRAY010000112.1 GCA_023257955.1 Amoebophilaceae bacterium
GTGTCGATATTTATATAATTTCCAGTCCATATCGTCATTACCTATTGTTGAATTACTTTTTCTGGGTATAACAGGAGATGCAGTATTTAAGTCCCTCTATTTAACAATTAAGTACATCACTACAAAATGGACCATCCCCGTTGCTAATTGGCATGAGGTTATTTCGCATTTTTTAATTAGATTCGAAGACAGAATTCATCTCTCTAGCAAGGGCATCGCTTTGAATTTACACAATTGAGGAAACAGACCCATGTTGTGATGGAATATACCCATGCATATGCATGCATACATAGTGACAGCTAACCTATTTCCTCTATCCTACTTTTCTTGGTCTACATCCCACATACAAAATAGCAGTCTGTAAATAAGATATTATAGAGGGATGGGGCGTATCTTGGTTGAATATAAAAATACCTATCAATTTTTCTTTTCTCGGGAGAGGCCCTACCAATTGCCTATGCCCACCTCCATTATTTGCTCCAATTATGCTTCCCCCTACACCCTGTGTCCAAAGTGCTGCAAATTCTCTAAACGTGACAGATTGCTTTGTTGTGCTATCAAAAAGCTTATCTACAATCGTTTGATATTTTGGTTTTAATGCTCTTGGTGCTTGATGTGCTTCCTGCAACATTGTAGGATGAAACAAGCGCATCCCTTTAGTAATAATCCAGTCCTT
>JALRAY010000113.1:0-283 GCA_023257955.1 Amoebophilaceae bacterium
GGATATCCGCGGATCACAGAATGTGTGCTTCTCCCCGCAGCTTTTCGCAGCTTACCGCGTCCTTCTTCGCCTCTGAGAGCCTAGGCATCCTCCATGCGCCCTTCTTTACTTTCTTCTCGATGCTCTCGCTTACGCTCAGTTACTAACTCTTGCCATCTTGTCAAAGAACTTTACCCCTTACTTCACCGCCTCCAATCTCACATGATCTTAAGCTTTCAAGGGTGTGACTTTATACCTCGCTCGGTATAAAGCATAATAACTTCGAATAAGTTTGGCATACAGC
>JALRAY010000113.1:293-622 GCA_023257955.1 Amoebophilaceae bacterium
AACTCTTGCCATCTTGTCAAAGAACTTTTCCCTTTACTTCTTCGCTCTTAATCTCACATGATCTTAAGCTTTCAAGGGAGTGACCTTCTGCTATCACAGCAAAAGGCGAATAACTTCGAATAAGTTTGGCATACAGCAGAACCGGATAAACCGGGTAATCAGGAGATATTCTCCAGAAATGAGATATTCCAGCCACACCTTCCGGTACGGCTACCTTGTTACGACTTAGCCCCAGTTACTGGTTTTACCCTAAACGGCTCCTGTTACGGGCACCATCTTCAGGTCTCCCCAACTTCCATGGCTTGACGGGCGGTGTGTACAAGGTCCGG
>JALRAY010000114.1 GCA_023257955.1 Amoebophilaceae bacterium
GCTATCTACAGAATCACTTGTGGCACGTAATGGCTGCTTTCTTGAATGTGACTCATCTTTTGTATATGAGTCATGTATACACGCTTCTTTCTCGCTATGACTCTGAAACGGAGATGATTCTCTTGGTATAGGAGGTGTAGAGGGAAGGGGATTAGGATGATTATAACAGCTCTGTAATGATAGGCTCCAAAGTAATATATGGGCTATTAGGCGTTTGTTATAAGAAATGGGCTTCATGCACTTTATTATGTACGTAATTTTTTAAGATAACCTTTGCTTTTTTATTCAAATTAGGTTGGCTAGCTTTTGAGTTGAGTTATTTATACGCATACACATTGGGTCTGTTTCCTCAATTGTGTAAATTCAAAGCGATGCCATTGCTAGAGAGATGATTTTCGTCTTCGAATCTGGTAAAAAACACGAGATAACTTCATTCCAATTAGCAACGGGGAAGGAAAGTTTGTTTGCTCAATACTCAATTTAATTTTCTTAATCAGAATTTACACAATGTATGGGACAGACCCTACACACATTCTATCATGATTTACTACCTAAATCGCTAGCATGTATGTTTTCTTTCGGTGTAAAACCTTCTGTTTCCTTGGTGTTAGCT
>JALRAY010000115.1 GCA_023257955.1 Amoebophilaceae bacterium
ATGAGTTTCAAAAACAAAGACGCATTTGAACTAGGATGTTCATTAGCAAGAATTTCAGGACACATTGAAGGAACTGCTTTATATGATGATAGTGTTCCTGTGAAAGCCAAGTTAAAGCTTCTTCAAATGATGATTGATGAATTTACAAAACTAGATCCTGAATCAAAATGGATTGCAAAGTGGAAAGAAATGCAAAAAGAAATTTCAAAGTAAATTTGGCTTACAAAAAGTTTTAACTTATATTTAAGAAAAAGAAAAGCACATGAAACACATTATTTATCACACCACGTATGTTTGTTGGAGCGTAACGCTCGGTCGTATAGAGATATTCATGAATTAAAGTATGCTCGGGTGGTGGAATAGGTAGACACGCAAGACTTAAAATCTTGTTCCCCTAAAAGAGAGTGCGGGTTCGATTCCCGCCCCGAGTACAAATAGTCAGGTGGTGGAATGGCATACACTAAATGAACGCAGGCCAACTAGCCCTTCATTAGATGGTGATAATAAAAGATAAACCACTATCGCTTACAGGTTCGAGTCCTGTCCTGACTACTAGGTTAGATGATGAAATGGATGGGCAACATCAGTTATGTAAATAATTACAGGTTCGTTT
>JALRAY010000116.1 GCA_023257955.1 Amoebophilaceae bacterium
TGCTCAAAGCCATAATAGCTTGCGAATCTTTTGCTTAACACGCCATATTCTTTTACGTTACTTAATCCTGAGAATAAATTCGCTTGCGCTATTCTCAAAATACCCGTTACAACACCGCGTTCTAAATGAGTGTCAGATTTGAGTGCTGATCCCAGTAGTTTTCTAAAAAGTTTTAATACTTTGTCAAATTCTGTACTAAACTGATACGGATTTTTCTTATCCTTTCCGAATGTTGTATACGCTTCATGAATCGCACTGTCGTATTCATCGATAAGCACCCATGCTTTTTTTTCAAAATGTTTGTGGAGCCATTCCATTAACCAGCTGATTGACCCTTTGATATCAGATGTGGTTATATCTTGATATAGATATTTATATAAATTTTCTTTCTCTGCCTTATTCAGCTTGTTGCTATTTAATAAGTAGGTATGTTGCCCAAATGTTTTTCTAAGATTAACCTTTAAATCTTCTACCAATTCTTCATAGGAAGAACCACCTAAGTCTTTAAAATTGGCCATTATAACAGGATACTTATACTGATCGTGAAAGAAAAAGCGAAATTCTTTGGGTAACTCCCCTCCCACGTGATAATTTCAAGTCAGGCTATT
>JALRAY010000117.1 GCA_023257955.1 Amoebophilaceae bacterium
TATTTTATAGATGATTGTATATGATATATCCTATGTTATTTTATAGATGATTGTAATTGATATATCCTATGTTATTTTATAGATGATTGTAATTGATATATCCTATGATATTTTATAGATGATTGTATATGATATATCCTATGTTATTTTATAGATGATTATTATTGATATATCCTATGTTATTTTATAGATGATTGTATATGATATATCCTATGTTATTTTATAGATGATTGTAATTGATATATCCTATGTTATTTTATAGATGATTGTAATTGATATATCCTATGATATTTTATAGATGATTGTATATGATATATCCTATGTTATTTTATAGATGATTATTATTGATATATCCTATGTTATTTTATAGATGATTGTATATGATATATCCTATGCTATTTTATAGATGATTATTATTGATATATCCTATGTTATTTTATAGATGATTGTAATTGATATATCCTATGCTATTTTATAGAAATATTAATTGATATATCCTATGTTATTTTATAGATGATTGTAATTGATATATCCTATGCTATTTTATAGATGATTGTATATGATATATCCTATGCTGTTTTATAGATGATTATTATTGATA
>JALRAY010000118.1 GCA_023257955.1 Amoebophilaceae bacterium
GAATCATAGCTGATGGCTAGGAGGGGTAGAGGAAGCTGATGGGGTGATGGGCAATGAAGTGGTAGATTAAGAGCAAGATACTTGGTGATGCCCTACTGAGCCTGAGGATGATGAGTATTGGTTGTAGGCTCATGGGTTCATATACTACTAGTCTCACTCATTGCATGTGTGCAATGCAAGAAAGCAGGCCCACATGGGGTGATGGGCAATGAAGTGGTAGACTTAGAGCAAAGATGCTTGGTGATGCTCTACTCAGCATGAGGATGATGAGTAATGGTTGTAGGCTCATAAGTTCATTAGTCTCATTCATTGCATGCTTGCTATGCAAGAAAGCAGGATTCTGTCTTGGGGACCTAGTCATCTTGGCAAGCCATCATGATGACCAGAAGAATGAAAGCTGACATGATCAAAGAAGCTGATGAGGTGAAGAGCAGTGAAGTGATTACACAACAGCAACTGGCTGGAACACCAGATCTTCTACTACTGGTGTATTGCTGCAAGGTGATCTCATGCTGGTGTGTTAGTATAGTCCTACAGTGTATGGCTAGAAGACAGAACACAGGGTTCTCCTGATGATGTGTAGTATG
>JALRAY010000119.1 GCA_023257955.1 Amoebophilaceae bacterium
GTCATACACCTCACGATTATAGCGTTAGGTGAATTTTGCCTTTTTATTCTCCGTCTAGGACAAATTCAAACGAATTGAGTCTGAAGTTAGCAACTTCAAGCGCAAAATGTTTTGCTAAGTCCAAGGTTCCCGCTTGTGCGTACTCGCGTTCTTCAATGATGTGTCCAAGTTTATCGAATCTCTTGAAGTAAATCTTGAATGGGCAATCATTGTTTGTAACTACTAAATGAACCTCAACATATTCTTGAGGAGCAATGTGTAGTGAAACATACGGAACGCCATCAGCAGAGACAACAGTTTTTGCGGTTGGCAAAATCTGAACAAGGTTTGCTGTCCACGACATATACAACTCCTTTCGAGAGTTTTTCAACCCCAATAATACCCTATGCGGGTTAGAAAGGGAATGATTCAGGAACTTCAGGTTCCTTCTTCCATGTCGGAGCGCTCCACGGGTCTACCTCTGAATCGCCCTCAGCATTACGCCGTATCTCAACTACATTGACTATGTGACGCTTCAAATCGACGCCTACATTGAAAGCGGTAACGGTCATGCGACCCTTCTTCTCTCCCGTGGTTT
>JALRAY010000011.1 GCA_023257955.1 Amoebophilaceae bacterium
AACGAAGTTTTAAAAAGCTTATCAAACGGTTGATGGGTTTGTGTCATACGGTAGTGATTTTATAGGGTTAGTTGATGCAATCATTCGTAATTAAATGCCAATGTGCGAAAGTCCTAATTAGGTTAGGACCGTAATAAAAATGACAGTCGTGTTCCTTGTTCGGAGCACATATATAAACCATAACCTACAAGGAAGCTATGTACCGCCTCATATCCTACAAAACAGAGGCCAATCGTTTGGCTACAAATGCTTGCAAAGATGCGGAAGGCACTTTATGAATCATCTCATCTATAAAGGCTTGTAACAACATCTGCTGAGCGAGTTTATGGGGTATCCCACGTGCTTGTAGGTAAAACAGTTGATGATTATCGAAGCTGCCAAAAGTAGCACCATGGGAACACTTTACATCATCGGCTAAAATTTGTAGCTGCGGCTTCGTATGCATTGTGGCACTATCCGATAGCAGGATATTGTTATTAGTCTGCAAAGCATTCGTTTGTTGCCCTTCAGGCTGTACGTAAATGCTGCCATTAAAAACGCCCGTGGCATTATCTGTAAGAACACCTTTATAGAGCTCGTTACTTTCTGTATGGGGCTGTTGATGATTTACGATCGTATGATTATCCACATGCTGTGTATCACGTAAGTAATACATACCATACATATTATGCTTCGCATAAGGGCCTTCTAAATGACAAGATAAATTATTCCGAATCACTTTATGATCACTGATAAAAGTATGATTATATACCTTGCTATGTGCTTGTTGATAGTAATTAGTGTGAATGACTTGATAAGCCTGCTCACCTTGTAGCTGTAACGTATAGTGCGTGAGTGCGGCATGCGGCGCTAGCTGAATGTCTACCACGGCATTGGTATATGCAACCTGATTAGGGAACGTATGCCAAGCGTTGATAACACTTACTTCACTATGCTCCTTTACGGAAATTAAAATTCGGGGATAGGTAATACTATTGGGAGTTGGCGGATAGTTATAGATACATATAGGCTTTTTCAAGACAGTTTTTGCTGGAATCTGTAGCAGGATGCCGTCAGCAAAGAAGGCAGTATTCAGGATCGCGAAAGGATCATCTAAGCCACTTATGTAGTGTTCAAAATAGCTATCTACGAGTTTCTGATCGTCTCCTGTAGCTTTGCTAAAATGCGTCAACTGAAAAGGAAGGTCATTGTTAATCGCATACGTAACATCGTTTACTTTTCCATCAGTCAATGCAACCGCATAATGATCTATAGATGCCGGAAATAGGTCCGCGAGAGCTGCTGGATGAATACAAGGTTGAGCTTGATAGAGCGCAGCAGGGGCATGCTGCCAAGCAAATGAATCAGGGAGTAACTTATGTA
The DNA here is from genome assembly GCA_023257955.1 of Amoebophilaceae bacterium. Lineage (GTDB taxonomy): Bacteria > Bacteroidota > Bacteroidia > Cytophagales > Amoebophilaceae > Amoebophilus. Next base: position 1,363 of record JALRAY010000011.1, read on the forward strand.
TGGGGGTATACTTATACTTTTCTGCCGTGACTGTTGTGGATAGATGGGACTGCAAAAGCGCAAAAGCATCTTGCTGTACTTTATGCCATGTGTACTGCTCCCCCAAAGAGGCTTGATGTTGCGCGTACGCTTTTTCTAGTTGCTGCAAAACCGTCGTTAATGGCATGGCTATAGAGATGTTGAATTTTGAGAAACAGGTGCTTTTAACCAATCATATCCTTGCTGCTCTATTTCCTTCGCTAATTGCTGGGAACCAGACTTCACGATTTGACCTTTGTATAACACATGCACAAAGTCGGGAGTTATAAAATCTAACAGTCGCTGATAGTGAGTAATGAGTAAAATAGCTTTTTGCGGGCTCTTCAATTGGTTTACCCCATTGGCTACAATCTTGAGCGCATCGATATCCAACCCAGAATCTGTTTCATCCAAGATCGCGAGGCTAGGCGATAGCAGTGCCATCTGCAATATTTCATTGCGCTTCTTCTCTCCCCCAGAAAATCCTTCATTGGTAGATCTATATAACAGTTCCTGACTCATCCCTAGCAACTCCGCTTTTGTTTTGAGGAGTTTTAGAAAAGCAACAGCGTCTAAAGGAGATTCATTGTTTTGTTTCCGGATCTCATTGATGGCCGTTTTGAGAAAATTAACATTACTAACCCCTGGAATCTCTACCGGATATTGAAAGGCTAAAAACAACCCCGCCGCAGCGCGCTCTTCCGGAGATACCGCCAACAGATCTTTTCCTTGAAAGTTAATACTCCCTGCAGTAATGGTATAATCCGGTTTGCCTGCTAGTACAGAAGCTAACGTGCTTTTACCAGAACCATTTGGCCCCATAATGGCATGGACTTCCCCTGCCTTTATCTGCAGGTTGAGGCCTTGTATAATTTCTTTCTCTTCTATGCTTACCTTTAAATTTTGTATGTCTAACATAAATAGGATGATAAAACAAGTTCGTTAGTGCCAATAATGCACGATTGTCGATGCCTTTATATGGCAAGGCGTCGCAATTCTAGATGTGGTAGACCTGTTACTTGCCCTATGATATTGATATCTAGCTTTTGTCGGAACATGTTTTTGGCTGTCTCTAGGATGCTGGCTTTTCTTTCTTTCTCCATCCCTTTCTGTATGCCTATTTTCTCTCCTTCTGCTTTTAAGCTATCTGCTAATGTCTTCATATGTTTTGATTTTAAGATTAGGGTTAATTGGTTGATGAAGTCGTCATTACTCAAGTGAGCTAAGGATTTATCTTTTCTGATGATATCAAAAATAATACATCCGAGTAATTCTTTGACGTCTGGGGGGGAGATGACGCGTGTATTTCTGAAAAAGGCGGGATTCATAAACATTTGCCTGATTAAGGCTTTATCGCTGAGTATTTTGAATAACCACTCCAGGCTGCCTAAGGAGCTTTTATGCGTTTTCAACACGTCCAAAGATTGATTATTGATATTGATTGCAATGATGGGTTTGGCTTGAATGGCTCTAGCAAGTTCAGGGTTTTGTGACGTTTCACTACCATGTAAAGACATGCTTAAAGGAGCATTGCCATGGTAAAACACTACCTTGAAGACTATGGGATCATGTTGCTGATCAATAGCATTTAACCAGAAAGCAGCCCCGCTTTTGCCGTGGAGTTTTTTTACTACCTGTTCATAGACATCCATTTGATCTAGCAGGCCTTTGTAATTGTAGCCCTTGTGCTCCCAAATGATGTAACAGTCATGTAGCTTTCCCTTGCATTGAAAGTGGCAATAGCACAAAATGTCTGGGCACTTTTTCTCGAAGTCAGCATTCAAGTTTTCATTGGGGATAATCTTGAGCTTCTCGAAACGCAGCCCCGCTATGATGTCAGGCTCGAAATAGGTTACTATCAAATCCTTGATAGCAGCTATAAAGGAGGCCTTAAATAACTTATCAAACGGATGATAGGTTGCTGCCATATCATAGTGCGATATCTGGTTAACAAGCAAGGAGGATGATTCATGCGCTCTAGGAGGTTACGTATCTATAGCCGCTAGTCAAGGTCATATTGTTTTATCTTTCTATATAGTGTCCGTTCAGAAATACCAAGCTCTTTGGCTGCTTGCTTTCTATTGTGCTTGCACTGTTGCAAGGCTGTTATGATCAATTCTTTTTCTTTGGCTCCGATAGATAAAGACGTTGATGCTATAGAATTGAATGTAAGGCTATCACGTGTCTGTTCTTGACTGCTGTTTTCTGCGTTATGGCGCGGACTTGCTAAGTAGCGATAGTCAGGCTCAGGTGTCTCATCTATAGGCTCGTAGTGATAGGTTGGGTCTGCTATTTGCACTTTCTGGGATAGCAAATTAGTCGTTTTGGAAAAAATAGTATCATTGGCTTTGATGACTTCTTTACCATATGAGGTGGTGTTCAAAAAATCAAAGATCAATTGCCTGACTGCTTGCAGCTCGTGTTGCATGTCTTGGAAGAGTTTATATAAAAACTCCCATTGAGTAGCATCTGGAGCTACTTTAGCGTTTCTATAAAGCGCAGGTAGGCCTTGCTGGTCACTAGGTAAGTAACGCTGTAAGGTCTCTTTATCAATCTTTCTATCTGCTTCCAATACCGATATTTGCTCTATTAAATGCTTAAGCTGGCGAATATTACCAGGGAATCTATACTGCATAAAGAGTTCTTTAGCGTCTTCTGTCAACTCAATAGGCTGCGTATAGTATTGATCTGCAAATTCGGTAGCAAATTTCAACGCTAAGATCATAATATCGGCCCCTCTTTCGCGAAGCGGAGGAATGTGAATAGGCACAATATTGAGTCGGTAATACAAGTCTTCTCGAAAGGTTCCTTTGTAAACGGCGTCTAGTAAATTGACATTGGTAGCAGCGATGACGCGCACCTTAGTCTTCTCCACTTTGGAAGAACCGACTTTAATAAACTCCCCATATTCTAGCACGCGCAGCAGTTTTGTTTGGGTGCTTAAGGGCATTTCGCCTATCTCATCCAAGAAGATAGTCCCTTTGTTAGCTTCCTCAAAATATCCTTTTCGCACTTCCGTTGCACCGGTAAATGCGCCTTTTTCATGCCCAAAAAGCTCAGAGTCTATCGTCCCTTCTGGAATAGCGCCACAGTTGACGGCAATACATTTTCCATGCTTGTAGGCGCTAAGGCTATGAATCAGTTTAGAAAAGGACTCCTTACCCGTACCACTTTCTCCTTGTATAAGTACAGATAAAGCCGTAGGTGCTACTTGCATAGCCACTTCTATAGCCCTATTGAGGGACGAGGAGTTGCCAATAATGCCAAATTGTTGTTTTAAATAGTGAAGGTCTGTAGTTTGCATAAATGATAGCAAATTTTAATAAAACAAAAGGGAAAGCACGCTCATGAAAGTGTATTTACCTCCCACGTTAACTACATAAGCATTTACTGACCTGGGACTAGTACATAAGACATAACTTGAGAAAGCAGAAAAAGAAATACAGTCCTTTTCAAAACCACATCTCCTGACATAATAGAACTAATGTAATTTTACAATTTCATGGTGCACTAACCAGGCAATCAGGCCAATAGCAGTATCAAGGGCGATGATTATCCAAGAATAATGTTGCTTATTCATTGCTAGGAGCGCAAACACTAAATAGTTGACTCCGTGCACGATGCGTAAATCATTCCACCAGATTGTTTTATCCCCAGTCCATTCTAATTGTTTATTGGCCACCTCACTCCCAAACAGATAGATATATACAAACCCTAGGCCTATAGGTATCGCTAAATAACCTAAATAGCGAAGATGCACAAGGGGTGCCTTTTTAGCGGCATACGCTAATAGGCTCCGCGTTCCTATGCATCCAATTAAGAACAGTAAAAATCTTTTTGTTTGAATTTCCATGGTTATTAAATTTTTGCAATACTGTTGTTGCATATTTTTTACTCTATAGTGCGGATTGTCAATCTGCAAAATGGATGCGGTATCAGCTAACCGAAAATGATGGTATAGATAGCTTACTTATCGCTTGCTGCTGGAGTCATAGGAGGCTCTTTTGTACGTAAGGGGATTTGAATGCCTATGTAATAATTGATTCCTAAAGCGTCTTCATGTTCGTTCAAGCCCCAACCAATGATATCAAAAGGAATCAATGTTTGAGATTTGGAAATGTGTTTGAAGAATTTATAACGGACGGTACATCCCATATACATCCAAGACCATAGCTGCACCCTTACGCCTGCGATGATTTCTGCCCAATGCGCCAAAAATTTACCTGCAGTATTTACATCTACCGTAGAGTTATAAGCCTTAAATTTACCTACATAATTACCATATAAAGCTTCTCTAAAGGTAGACCAACTATACATACAGCCTAAAAAAGCGGCATTATTATCCTTGAGCTGGGGAAGGAAGTTATAGCTTAGGCCAACTTTAAAGTAGTGTCCCCAGTGATCGGAAATAATTTTAACGGGGTATTTATTTTTATCCGCTCGCTTTAGAGGATTCTTACGCAGCACCCTGCCCAAACCATAGTCAAAATCTAACAAGATCCTGTTGAAGTCTACACTTGCATGAAACTCATTTTGGCCGTATTTGTGGTTGCTGAGGAGGTGATAGCCATAGGTAGCAGCCTTCCCCACATCGACTCCAAGCTCCAGTAATGAGGGTACAAAGTCCTTAGCGGCGCCAAGGCTTTGTGAATAGCTGCTGATGGCTAGCAGGATAATGAGGGTGCTAATACTTGATCTCCACATGTGGATTTTTACAGTTCATTACTTTACCATCAGGTATTAATATAGTATATTCGGGAAATGATGTCTTTAAATGGTCTATGATATACACTGTTTGTATACCACAATGAGGTGATACTAGAACATCTGCTTTGTGATAGTCGATCGTTATTTCATGCCATGTATTGGTGGATGTATTATCGTCATAAAAAAGTCGTAAAGTTATACTGGAGTCATTGTCAGATAATGGAACGAACAGCCTTTTATCTTTTAAATTAGTTAAGTTGTCGCGTATAGTCTTTTTTTTTTCAGTATCATTCTTTATACCGTCATGCTCTAAGATATTTTTTTTTCCCTGTTTTTTTGACTCAGTTTCCGCATATTTAATTTTTAAAGGTTTAGATCCTTTGAAAACTATAAGTACATTGGGATTATGGTATAATCCTCTATCATCCTCCATATCCTTACAGTGACAGCCTAGTAACTCCACTAAACTAAATACCAACAAGAGTATGGCATACTGCATAATTCTATGGCACAAAGTCTTCATGTGATACAAAGGGACTTTCAAGGGTAATTAGTTAAAAGAATAGGTTCGTGATATTGTGAAGCAGCATAATGGCGGTAATCTGGTGCTTACAGCAGCTTACCACCTCATAGCAATTGGGAAGGCAAAGATATATGCCAGTCTCAGGCTTTATTTTTTATAGTTTTTATAACCTTTGGAATTTTTGCCTACGCCTATAGGAACGCCTCTATAGGTTTTCTCACCATGGTTGTGCTTGCCTTCTATTTTACAGTTTGGTATAGGGCATGTAGGGATTTCACCACAGGTAAGTGTCAAGCCTACTTGAAGAAAAATACTATCCCGCTCTGAATATATATACCCGCCAAATTTAGGGTCTGGTTTCTCTAAAATGCGTAATTTCTCATAATTAAGCTTGCAAAACCAACTCATGTACTCGGAGATATGTTTTTCAAAGGTAAGCCCGATACCAATAGCAGGGGGGAACCAATAATTAGCGGCTACGGCATAATCATCTTTAAAAATATCATTATAGAAAAAATCGTAGCTGATTTGTGTGTTGACTAAGAGGGTACAAAATGTATTTTCCATCAACTTGTGGCCTAGGGATATAAAAACCTTGGTAGAATAATGGGTGCCTACCGGGTCATTATACGTACCGAAATTCTCATTTGGTTCCGTTGGTTTTAGTTCTTTGATCTTGTGCATAAAGACACTCCCCCCGATTTCTAACCTCAATTTTTTCTTAATATCTACATGCGCACTCAAAGTCAAGGGGACCATGTGCCCCATTCCTTCCAAGGTTAGCAATCCGTGATGACAGACTAAAGAATTCTGGGAGTTATACAAGTGGGTGTGGATGTAAGGTTTGCTATACAATTGCACTAGATAAGGGGTTTGTGGACCTTGGTCTTTATTGTAGAGATAAAGTTGACCGTCTTTAAAGAAGGCTTTGTACTTGTATATCATGGTTTGATAGGAGGTCATACCATAACCGGAAGAAAAATTCAGATGTAGCGCATTAAAAAAGCCCCGCAATTTAGATGAGGGTTTCCCATAACTAACAGTGGATAGGGAAAGCAGCATTACTAATCCGCAATAGAACTTGGAATTCGTAAATATTGTTTTTGCCTTTGTTAAAAATGTTTTCATTGAATGAATGGTTGTATGCGTTAACAAACTAAAATAAAATCTTCCGCAGGTCATTAAATACACCAAATCCAAGCAGTAAGAGTAAGATCACCATGCCTACCTTTTGTATATTCTGCATACTTTTATCAGATATAGTGCGTCTAGTTATTATTTCATAACCCAGCAATACTACATGGCCTCCATCTAGCGCAGGAATAGGCAAAAGGTTCATAAAGGCTAATGCCATAGATAACAGCCCTACGATGTGCCAAAAGTGTATCCAGTCGAAGTTTTTGCTAAATATCTGCGCAATACCAATAGGGCCACTCAAAGATTGTGAAGCGGATTCTTTCCCGCGTATAATTTTACCCAACGCAACCACATTCACTGCTACAATGCTGATGGCCTTTTGGCTTCCTATACTTATGGATTGGGCTAGATTATAATGTGCTTGCGTATACTCCAATAAGCTCCCTGGGAGGATCCCGAGCTTACCGGTTGCATCTACTTGCACCTTGGTATGATATACTTCTCCTTCCCGAAGATACGTAAGGGCAACTTCATTACCTTTATATGACGCCAATATAGACGCTAGTTGATCTAAGTAACGCGCTTCCTGTCCTTCTATGGCTAGAATACGATCTCCGGCTTGCAAGCCGGCTTGCGCAGCACTGCTTTCACCGGGGATATCAACTATTGTAAAAGGAATGCGAGGAGAAAGAAAAGGTTGTTTGGACTTATCTGCAGATATCTGTGATAGTAAATTGGTAGGGTTGTGAATAATAACTTCAGCTCCATTACGCTCCACGGTATAATAACCATCGGTTTGCAATAGATGCTTTGGAGAAATCAGTTCCTCAAATTTTGTAAAATCTTGGCCGTTGATATTGATAACCTTATCACCAGGTTCAAAACCCATCGTCATACCAATAGCATTCGGCAGAATACCGTATTTATTCATCTCATCTTTGGCAAGATACACATCGCCCAATTTCCATGTCAAGCAAATGAATATCAGTATACCACTAACTGTGTTGAAGATAATACCTCCTAGCATCACTATCATGCGTTGCCAAGCAGCCTTAGCTCTAAACTCCCAAGGTTGTATCTTCTGACCTAGATAGGAAGTATCTAACGATTCATCTACCATCCCAGCGATTTTTACAGACCCGCCAAAAGGCAAAGCACCTATACCATATTCTGTCCCCCCCCATTTGAAATGAAAAATTCTAGGAGGGAAGCCGATCGTATAGGATTCTACACGCATACCAAAGAGTTTGGCAAAAAGCATATGCCCCAACTCATGGATGCCTACAATGAGGGATAGGCCTAGAATAAACTGAACGATCATAGTAAATGTCTGCATAGGATTACGATGTGATTAAGGTTAAAAGATGGATTCTGACAAATGTATGGATTTCTGCAGTCATCTTAAAGCATTGGTAAAATTTTCTAGCTGTTTTCATCTGCATAATGCCAGCGTTAGGCCTTGGTATTCGCATAGGTTCCTTCAACCTTCAAGCATGGTATGCCATTGAGGCCAAGCCTCAAAGCGGCTTCGTGCTAGGTAAACCAAAGACATTGTCATGCTATGTACTGGGTTGGGGCGCTACATTGTGGTTCTACTGAAGACGTTGTTTGGAGTGTTCGGGGTAATATAAAACCTATTTATTTGCAGTATATTCTCTAAATTACATAGTTTTGTGCCATATTGTTGTTTTTCATAATGGTTATGATGGTGATATAGCTCAGTTGGTAGAGCATCGGACTGAAAATCCGTGAGTCGGTGGTTCGAGCCCACCTATCACCACTCCTTCCCCTTTAAGCTGTAACGTGCTAACATATTGTAGGATACAGTCATACAAATCCATCGTAGATATCGTGATCCCCATACCAAATCACAAGCAACGATGCGTAAGAGATCAACTATTAGGACGCTTCGTGAGCACTTCTTTTTCCGTTACTTTCTAGCACTAAAAAGCCATCTCATTCTTGACAGCGCTATCTACCTGATCCGCATTATTTGTTATTTAGCTGCAAAGATTGTAGCAATGGCTGATATAGACTCCATGGCCGTACAGGTTAGTAATACCGCGGCCCTAGAACAATTACATCATGCATTGCAGATAACAGCGCATGCGTAAAGTACCATAGGTCTATCAGATACAGTATTGTTTACCTTCACCTGCATGCCACGTGTAAAGACAATCCGCCACCTCTACATCACAATCAACTATGAAAAAACAACCTTCAGCTATACACGCCGCTATTACGGGTGTGCATGGTTATGTCCCTGATTATATTCTCTCAAATGACAACCTAGCAACCATGGTTGCTACCAATGATGAGTGGATTACTACTAGAACAGGTATCAAAACAAGGCATATTTTACAAGCACCTGATAAAGGAACTTCCGACTTGGCGATCCCTGCTGTATTGGGGCTATTAGAGAAAACAAAAACAGACGCTAAAGAGATAGATTTAATCATCTGCGCTACTATTACACCAGATATGCCCACACCCGCTGCCGCTAATTTGATTGCACATGGGGTAGGCGCTATCAATGCCTTCAGTTACGATCTACAAGCCGCATGCTCTGGATTTTTGTATGCATTGGTAACGGCAGCACAGTTTATTGAAAGCGGTAATTACAACAAAGTAATCGTTGTAGGTGCCGATAAAATGTCCTCCATTGTAGATTATGAGGATAGAGCGACCTGTATCCTTTTTGGGGATGGTGCGGGAGCAGTATTGCTAGAACCTAGCAAAGATTCTGCTATCGGTATTCGCAGTAGCATCTTACGCGGAGATGGCCTAGGCGCGCAACACTTACACATTAAAGCCGGAGGTAGTCGTAAGCCAGCTTCGGCAACAACGTTGAGCACGAAAGAACACTATATCTATCAAGAAGGAAATATTGTATACAAATATGCGGTTGAAAAGATGTCTGAAGTAGTTTTAGAGCTTATGCAGCAAAGTGATCTACAGCCAAAGGATATTAAATTCTTAGTTCCGCACCAAGCTAACAAACGAATCCTAGAGTCTGTAGCGCAAAGGACGGGATTTTCAGAAGCACAAGTCATGCTTACGATACAAGAGTTTGGTAATACCACAGACGCCACTATTCCGCTTTGCCTATGGCGTTATGAACCTCAACTGCAAAAAGGCGATAAAATAATTATCACCACCTTTGGAGGAGGATTTACTTGGGGCGCCACCTACCTCACGTGGGCGTACGGAGCGTAAAAATCAAACATCGCATTGTTGCAAAGAATACGGATGCTATGATGAGATACCCCTCTTTCTTCTACTCCTCGCTCACATAAAAAATAGTCTCCGTTGTGAATACTAACCGTAATACGCTATCTATCACTACTTGCTGTAAATGGCTAGGGCTTTGCATGGTTGGCTTGTGTATAGGTAGTGTCCTGTATTTACACCTTCCGCAAGTTCAAAATCGACTATTTAGCAAACTTCTACAGCACCTCAGTCAACAGACAGGGTATCATTTTTCCCATCAGCAGTTTCGTTTTACTTGGGGGCATAAAGTGGTGTTGAAAAACTTCTCTATTAGCGATACAGATAACCACCCCGTATGCACTCTCCCTTACCTGCAACTAACGCTCAATCCTCTTGCACTGCTTTACAAACCATATGTAAGCCTTCATCGGCTGCAGATTAAAAGGGGGGAGATACATGGCGTACAGAAGCAGGGAGATGAGGCCTACAACATTCAACAGCTTCTCACAAGATTGACAGCAGGCGATACTACTTCCGCCATTTTTACTTACAAAGGCATAACCATCCGCAAAGCGTTATTCACTGATTGTGGATTATGGCTGGATGATCAAACAAAACCTCCTACCTCCGCCTTTGATCCCTATCACATTCAACTTGAAAGTATTACAGTCGCCTTATCTGATTTGCATATAGTCGCAGATACATGGAATGGTGCTATAGAGCGCTTTGAAGGGTATGATACTGTGCAGGATATAAACATTCAACACCTACAAGGGCAGTTTTCTATTACCCCAAAAGCTTATCTACTGCAACATGTGTACATTACAACCCCTTATAGTCATCTACGGGGAGATTTCACTGTAAGACATCAAGGTTGGGAGGCTTTGATGGTAGATCCCTATCATGCACACATCACCGCGGATATAGTAGACCTGCAGGTAGATACACAAGAGCTAGGTGCTGCTTGCCCCTATTTGAAGGGACAGAATGCTATCTATCAATTTCAAGGCAAGATCGCAGGCACGATGTATGAGCTTGCAGTGTCTCATTGTCAGATAGCCGCTGGGAATAGTTATGTAAAAGGCACTGCTAGCTTTCAAAAGCTATCGCAAATAGATGACATGCATTTCTCTGTAGCTATTGATGAAGGCTGCGTGCATGCCATAGATATATTGCCCTTTGTCACACAACAGTATGTTCCGCTTTTGCAAAAAATAGCGTTTTGTAACCTGCAAACGCAGTGCACAGGAACGCTGCATAATATGGTAATGGAGGGACAGTTTGAAACCAATATGGGAAAAGTAACGACAAACCTAGCTATACAAAATGCTTTACCTAATGCTGTTATTACCTATCAAGGGGAAATCAACACTATAGACTTTAACCTAGGAGCTTTGCTAGATGCGCAGAACTTAGGTGCGGTAACACTACAGGCTATAATAGATGGGCAAGGACTAGACATGCAAGCGGCACATGCGCACATTACAACGATGATCCCTACATTGACATGGCGGTCATATGCTTATCAAAACATATATGCAGCAGGGGAGGTCAGGAATATGTGCTTTGCAGGGAAAGTAGCTATTGATGATCCCCATCTGGCATCCCACCTAGACCTACAAGTAAACGCTCTGGAAGCTAAAAAAGCCATCAATGTACAAGGAACACTGGACTCATTAGCGGTAGATAAACTTGGATGGATTACACAACCCTTACAACTGCAGAGCAAGATAAACATAGCGTTACAGGGAGATGCTTGGATGGACTTAGTTGGAAAGGCAATATTGGAAGACCTACATCTGGGGTTCAATAATCAAGTACTAACCAGTAAAGAAGTAGCTATCACAACGAAAAAAACAGGCAATCACCATACTTGTTGCCTAACCTCTGATGTTATGGATGCAGAGATAGCAGGCACTAATAGTTATGGCAATTGGGCACATGACCTGCAAACATTACTTGAGCATCACAAACAGCAAACAACCTTTGGAAATACCTTAGCTACTTCTCAGCATCCGTATACCAATACTCCCTATACCTTCAAATATCACATTAACTGTAAGCAAACGGAGCTGCTTTTACGCCTCTTAGATCTCGATATCGCTATCACCCCTGATACAACGTTGCATGGGAGCTTTAGCCAAAGTCATGAAGAGATACAATGGCAACTAGAGACATCAGAAATAGCAAACATTCACTTTTCCCAGCATAGATTCACAAACAGCCAGCTCAAGATGACTGCTAGCTATCACAAAGAATCAGCAACGCTCTCGACTAACAGTCAACTACAAGTACAGGCTCATCAATGGAAAGATCGTATAGCTACGGAGCAACTATGGCTAGCTATCAACTGGATGAATGATACGATACAGCTAGAGAGCACGTTAGGTAATGCAAACAGTGCTGTGCAATATAACCTACATGCTACAGCGAGGGTAGCACAACCTACTTGGCAGCTTCACTTTCAGGATACAAGCATTCGGTTAGGAGATGAGCGCTGGATAGTAAATCCCAAGAATGCTATTCAGATCCATCCAAAAGTTATAGCATGTCAAGATTTAACCTTCACATGTCAAGAACAAACAATAGCTTTAGCAGGTCAATTATCGCATAAGACTGCGGAAACACTAGATATCACCATCACCAATTTCTTACTCGATAAGCTATCCCCTTTAGTTGATACACAGCTAGCAGGAGTCATTCACGGTACCTTAAACATTATCAATTGGCCTGGTCAGCCCACCCTACAAGGAGATTTATATATACAAAAAGCAAGCGTAGCAGGTCTACACTTAGGGGATGTAGCTATAAACACGTCTTGGCTGGATACGAAGCAATGCATGCAAGTAGTAGGAAAGCTTACAAAGGATGAGCAGGCAATTATAGATCTCTATGGCTTTTATAAGCCCTATCATACCACGCAGCAACTAGATTTGGTCGCCAGCTTCTCTCAAACGCCATTAGTTTGCTTAGAACCGCTGATAACTACTGTAGTGAGTCAATTGCAAGGATCGTTAAGTGGAAAGGTATCTATTAAAGGATCGTTGGCAAAACCTATCATTCAGGGTAACGGCAACTTAGAAGATCTAACCTTACAATTCACACACCTAAAGGCTATTTACAACGGCCATGGTAAGGTGCATTTTCTAGGTAATACCATGCAAGTAGAAACCCTGCATTTGGTAGATGCCAACAAAGGCTATGTAGATTTTGCCGGCACCGTTGCCTATCACACCCTAGATAACATTCAGCTAGATCTGCAAGGAGATATGCATCGCGTAGAAGTGTTGAATACCACGTCCACAGATAATATCCATTTCTATGGCACAGGGGTAATTAGCGGGGATATACATTTAAAAGGACCTGTGCAGCAGTTAGATATCTATGCCAATAGTATTACGGAAGAAGGAACAAGGTTAACGATTCCAATAGCCAAGTTGAATAAAATAGCTGAACAGGAAGATTTTATCCGCTTCGTCAAACGACAACCTAATCAACCTACGCATGCTTCATCCACCGCGGATGTATCTACGCCATCCGTAGCGGACTTGAACCTATACTTAAATCTAGACCTTACCCCCGCAGCACATACAAAAATTCTATTCTCTGGAAAAAATGGGGATACCATACAAGCTAAAGGCAAAGGGAAACTAAAAATAGAATATAATATCAACAATACATTTCATATCGCCGGCAGTTGTGAGTTGGTGGAAGGTGATTACAACTTTACGATCTATGAAGTGATCAGAAAGAAATTTCAAATTTTGCCAGGTAGTACCATTACTTGGGTAAATAATATTGATGATGGGATGTTACAATTGCGCGCTACCTATAATCAATCGGCCTCTTTATTACCGTTGGTAGCCAATCGCAGCAACATAAATAATAAGGAGACGCTCAAAACAAAGTATCCTATACAAGTAGGGATGTCTATAACAGGGATACTCGCGGCACCGCAGATTATGTTTGATATACAATTGTTGCAATTGCCACAAGAATCGATACTACAAGAAGCAGTAGAAAGCTTGCAAGAAAAGCTTGCTGCAGATAGTGATTATTTAAAGACACAGGTCTTTAGTTTAATCATGTTGAAGAAGTTTGCTCCCATTGGGCAGAATCTGTTACTGGAGGATGATAACACCTTATTGCAACTAGGCGTGGGGGAATTATTTTCGCAGCAGCTGAATAATCTAACCGCATACATCAGTGATGACTTAGAAATAGAAACGGATATTGATAATGATAAGGAGCTACAAGTACCCATCAAGTTATCTTATAACCTATGGAGAGATCGGCTAGTAATCGCTAGCGAAAGCAAAATAAAGCTGTATGATAAAGAAGCGATGTATTTCAGGGATATACTAGATACTTTTTCTTTGGCGTATACTCTCACAAAGGACAAAAGAGTACAGATAAAATTACGTGGGTACCCTACGGGTAAAAAGCTAAATATGAATCTTGCTAACCCTATCATAGGAGGTATCAGCGTGTTATATCTAAATTCTTCTAATCGCTTGAAGACACTCTTTTGGAAAAGAAAATATACTTAAGGAAGCGATAAGCATTTGGTATGCTGCTTTCAACTACCCACAACCAACATATTGCCTTTATGCTATTACGGAAATACCGCCTTGTACATGATCCCCAACTTTTACTCGAAGCTTCGTATCTAGCGGTAAGAAAAGATCTAACCGCGAGCCAAACTTAATAAATCCTACCTCCTCTCCTTGTTGAATGTTATCGTTCACTTCAGGATAAAAGACAATCCTTCTAGCTACAAAGCCCGCTATTTGCCGAAAGAGAATTTCTGTGCCATCCTTACGCTGGATGACGGCAGTAGTACGTTCGTTTTTGGTACTTGACTTCTCGTGAAAGGCTACTAAGTACTTACCCTCATGGTATTTGTAATATTTTAATATCCCTGCTACAGGGCTTCTATTGACATGGACATTGAAGGGAGACATAAAAATGCTCACCTGCAAGCGTTTATCTTGGAAGTACTCCCGTTCTTCCACTTCTTGAATGACTACTACTTTGCCATCTGCTGGCGCTAATATGCCATTCTCTTGATAATTGATGGTACGAATAGGGTCCCGAAAGAAGTAAAGCATCCATGCGTACAGCAATACAGAAATGCAGACCATGCAGATAAGTATTACCGGTTTTTTGAAGCCTATTGCTTGGATGATTAAGCTATTAAAGCATAGTATAATCAACAATCCGTATAGTAAAATAAATTTACCTTCAGGGTGAATACGTAACATAATATATGAGGGGTAGTGAAAAGTTAAAGGAGCAAGCGCACCTATAGTATTACGTGCATCATTTATGCGCCACTATGCCTAAGCAGGCTTTTACTAGCTGTATTTCTTCTTTGTTTTCCGTCATCACCATCAACTTATCGCCTTGGTAAAGCCGTGTATCGCCCCGTGGGATGATGTAGTTTTCGCCTCTAGAGATGACAGTTATCAAAGCATTTTTAGGGAAATTCAGCTCTACTAATTTTTTACCTTCTACTTGCGTATTGCGTGGCACACTTACTTCCACAAATTCTGTTTTAATATCGCTAGGGAAGTCTACGGCTTTATGTTCATCAGATTCTGGCGCTTCCAGTTTCAGCCATTTGGCCAAAGGCGATAAGGTAGTGCCTTGTAAAAGTATGGAAGTGAGGACAATAAAGAATACGATATGAAAAATGGTATCTGCTTTTTCAATATTGATGAGTAGGGGATGTGTAGCAAATACAATGGGTACGGCGCCGCGTAAGCCCACCCAGGAGATAAATAGTTTTTGTTTGAACCCAGTCTTTGATAATGTTAATGCAGAAAAAACACTCAACGGCCGTATAACAAACATTAATACCCCAGAGATTAGTAGACCGATTCCTACAATGGGGATTAACTTGGAGGGGGAAACTAAAAGCCCCATACTCAAGAACATCGCTACTTGCATCAACCAGCATATACCATCATAGAAACGGATCAAACTGTTTTTATGTATAAAGTTTCTACTTCCTAGCATAATACCTGCTATATAGACTGCTAAGAACCCATTACCATGAATGAAGTTAGTAGCCGAATAGGTGAATAAAATCATTGCCAAGGTAATACCAGGGTATAATGCCTCATACGCTAGTTGAATTCTATTCACAATCAATATCATGCTTTGCCCGATCAATAGGCCAACGAGTCCGCCCAAAAACATTTCTTGCAGAAAAGCGGGAATAATTGACCACATACTAGCCCCTTCCTTCCCTATAAGCATATTCGAAAAAAATATCAAAAGGAAATATGCCATCGCATCGTTACTCCCAGACTCTAGTTCTAAGGTAGGAATAAGATTATCCTTCAGATTTAAATTTTTAGAGCGTAAAATAGAAAATACCGCAGCCGCATCCGTAGAAGAAACAATAGCCCCCATCAACATACTTTCTATCAAATTAAAATCAGTTACCCAGTGAATAAAGTAACCAATGCCAAAAGTAGTCACCAATACACCGATGGTAGATAAGGCTATTCCGTTCCAAAGTATAGGTTTAATATGACTGTATTCCGTCTCTAGTCCGCCTGCAAACAAGATAAACGTCAGCGTGACAGTGCCTAGCACTTTCGCCACATAAGGATTATCAAACTGAATGCCCCCCAATCCATCAGAGCCCGCTAGCATGCCGATGGCTAAGAAAATTAAAAGCGTGGGAATACCTAAACGGCTAGAGAGTTTACTAGCTAGGATGCTAATGAAGAGAAGAAAAGAACCGACAATTAAAATTCCATCTACAGTAAAATTCATAAGAATAAGGTGTTGATATATTAAGTTAGTAACATTAAAAACGCATTAGGTAAAGTCTTTAAGGATAAGCGTTAAGTATGTAATAAACCTTGTTGCATGCATATACTTTAAAGCCTACCAATCTTCGAATACGGCAAATAAAGCTATTTACTATTAGCGTTCTTCCGAAACTTAAAATGAAAATTCAGATTTATTAAATTCTAACGATAAGATTAACCCCAAATGCAACTTTTGCTCCAATGCTTAATCCTAATCTTGGAGTGTGAAGGTTATGGCCTGTCATCAATTAAGCCGAATTCGATTCCTTAATGTGAATTGTAACCAGCTCCTATTAGTCCTGGCTATTTGCGCGGTGATAGCCTCTCTATGTCTTCCCTACTTAAGCCGGTAGATTTTATAATAATTGCGTGATCTACACCCAAGGATAGTAATTCTTTGGCAGTTGCTAAAGATGCTTCTTTTTTCCCTTTTTCTATGCCCAGTTGCTCTCCTTCTTCTCTTCCTTCTTCTCTGCCTTCTTTTCTTCCTTCTTCTTTCACTTCTTCTTGAAAACTGAAATTATTGATTAAAAAGTCTTCGCGTTGCATGTATGCATTAGATTCTTCTTCTGTTAAATTGGATTTATCTAATAACAAGAAAGCTTCTTTTATGGGTTCTTCTTTTTCTAATATTTTAGGGACAGCATCAAATTGGTCTACATTTTTTAAAAAGTAAAGCCATTTATCCATCTTGTTAAATAGTTCTACTTCTTGTTTTTTGAATTTTGGTAATTCTACAAATATTACTTGGATGATATCTTTATCAAAATATTCATCAAAGTCTTCTTTCGACATCATGGTATAGGTTGTAACAACTCTATCACGATTCTTTCGTAGAATAAAATTTACAATGTTTAAGGATATAACATCAGCTACTTTATGATATTTTTCGCCTCTACGTAACTGAGATGCAAAAGTATGAGCTGTATTATACATAACTCTTCTAGAAAAGTCCCTAGTCTGGCACATTTGCATTTCTATCAATATTTTCTTCTTGTCTGATAGTTGAACTTTCACATCTACATAGCTATCCTTCGACCGCATGGTAAGGGGAGAATTATTGGGATTTAATATTTCTAGGGTTTCTATTTGAGCACCTGCTTCAAATGGGATAACACTATTTAGAAAATCTATTAATATGTCTTTATGTTTATCATCTCCAAATACTCTTTTGAAGGCTGTATCTACTTTTACGTCTATAAATTCCATAATATATCTGGGGTAAGTTTGTTGTAAAATTCCTGAATTTTGAATGCTTACTAAAGAATAGAGCGCCTCCGAAACTCGAAATTATAGCCTTCTTATCAAAAAGAACGCATATCCTAGAATGGATATAGAAGAACTCTATTGAAGCGCTACCAATCATAAGCCTTGAAATAAGGCCATATAGCATGTTTTTAGAACTTAGGCAACAAAGCCTTTTGGAGTCATAAGTAGTACAAGATTAAAGGTTAAAATCAGTTTATACAATGTAACATGCCTGCAAGGCCTAACCGTTAATGGGTTAAAGATAGGTTAGCTTGTGTATATATGCAAGGAGGTTACTAACTCCAAAAACTAGTCTTTTGTTTGAGAGGTAGCTATGCCCTAGCCCCAAGGCATATACACTATCTACTTTAGCGAGCGCTATCCCTCCATCAATACCGCCACAACCTCTGGATGATTATTGCTCCGCGCAAGATCTAATGGTGTTTCTCCTGCCTGCGTTTTCGCTTGTTGATCAGCGCCACATGCTAGCAATTCCTTGATGACATTTTTATGGCCATTTTGTGCTGCTATATGCAGGGGAGTCCATAGATCTTCTGCTCTAGCCTCCACATTAGCATTGGCGCTTATCAATGCCTGGAGGGCTTCTGTATGCCCGTTTTGTGCTGCTAAATGTAGGGGGGTAGGTTCATTTACTGCTTTAGCCTCCAAATCCGACTTTGCGTTTATTAATACCTTGATGACATCTGTATGGCCATATTCTGCTGCTATATGTAGGGGCGTCCATAGATCTTCTTCTCTAGCCTCCACATTAGCATTGGCGCTTATCAATGCCTGGAGAGCTTCTGTATGCCCGTTTAGTGCTGCTAATTGTAGGGGAGTATATTCCCATTGATCTTTAACCTCTACATCCGCTTTCGCGTTTATTAATACCTTGATGGTCTCTGTATGACCGTTTAGTGCTGCTAATTGCAGGGGAGTATATTCCCATTGATCTTTAGCCTCCACATCCGCCTTCGCGTTTATCAATTCCTGGAGAGCTTCTATATGGCCGGCTTCTGCTGCAAAATGTAAGGACGTCCGTTGGTTTTTTTCTTTAGCCTCCACATTAGCATTGGCGCTTATTAATGCCTTGATGGTCTCTGTATGGCCGTTGTGTGTTGCTATATGTAGGGGGGTAAATTGATTTTCTTGTTTAGCCTCCAGATCAGCGTTGACGCTTCTCAATATCTGTAGGGTATCTGTATTCCCGTTTATTGCTGCCAAATGTAGAGGGGTAAATTGCCATTGATCTCTAGCCTCCAGATCAGCGTTAGCGCTTATCAATTCCTGGAGAGCCTCTGTATGACCTTTGAATGCTGCTATATGTAGGGGCGTCCGTTGATCTTCTTCTTTAGCTTCCAAATCAGCGTTGACGTTTATCAATGCCTGCAGGGCATCTTTATGGTCGCTTATTGCTGCAAAATGTAGGGGCGTCCATTGATTTTTTTGCCTTGCCTCCACATTAGCATTGGCGCTTATCAATGCCTGGAGAACATCTTTATGGCCGCTTATTGCTGCAAAATGTAGGGGGGTAGCTTGATTTTCTTGTTTCGCCTCCACATCAGCGTTGGCGCTTATCAATTCTTTGAGAGTCTCTGTATGGCCGTTTTCTGCTGCAAAATGTAGGGGGGTGGCTTGATTTACTTGCCTAACCTCCACATCTGCTTTGGCCTTTAGCAATTGGGTAATCTTGTTTTTTTGCAGTCATAAGTATTGCAGGATTAAGCCGAAATTCTACATCTAAAAGCTTACCACCCTACAGGTTATTACGAAAGCAATAATTTATCACAGAAGGCTGTTTGTAACTTTTAAGCAGTAATGTTATCAACGCTATTAGAAGATATTTTAAATTTTACAATCTCAATTTTTCGAGTTTTTTAACACATGTTGGAGGGTAACTGAAGTTACTTGGTTTTTTACATACCCAAAATTTTTATTCCATTTTTTATAATCCCAGGTGCGGGATGTCGGTTTTATCTATAGAAAATAATGAACTAACCCAATAGCAATGAGCGAAGCTGAAATAGTGGCTACCAGGCCTGGTAACATAAAGCTGTGGTTTAGCATGTATTTGCCTATTCTAGTAGTGCCTGTATCATCCAAGTTGATAGCGGCTAGTAAGGTAGGGTAATTGGGGATAAAAAAGATACCATTAGCTGCAGGTGTCGCTGCCAATAAGATAGCAGGGGGTATCCCTAGTGCAACGCCTAATGGCATCAAGGCACGTAGGGTAGCTGTATGACTGGCTAATAACATGGACATAAAAAAGAGCAGGATGGCAAATTGCCACGGGTGCGCTGCAATCTGTTGTTGAGCAAGTGCTATAATAGCAGCCTTGTTCGCATGGATGAAGGTATCTCCTAGCCAGGCAATTCCCAAAATAGATATCACGGCCTGTATACCAGATGTAAATCCACCTGCTTTTACAATAGTTGTAGCTTTTACCTTTGCTATCAGCGTAATAATGGCTGCTACACTGAGCATAGACATGGAAATAATAACGGGCATCTCTAAAGGGCTTTCAACTCCATTTACTTCCCACCTAGGAATATATTTTTTCCAGATACCAAAGAATATAATCGTCAAAATACCCATTAAGAAAACTACTAGCGCACGCTTGGCTCTAGCAAAATCGTCTGCTGGCGTTGCGGCTTGGGTGGCTGCTGCATTCTCTTTTTGGGCGGTTAGATAGGCTGCATAGGAAGGTTCATCTTTCAATTCTTTTCCCATTTTGCTGGCTACAATCGTTGCCAAGATAGTGCCGCCTAACGTTGAGGGGATTAGGATGGATAATATGGTAGATAATTCAATGCCTTTGGAGGCAAAGATGCCTACTACAACAGCCATAGGCGCAGAGATAGGGCTGGATATAGCTGCTTGCTGGGAAGCTATTACGGTTGCGGCTAAGGGACGTTCAGGCCGAACGCCTTTTTCTCTCGCCACGGTAGCGATTACCGGTAATATGGCATAGATAACGTGTCCTGTTCCTGCTAGGAGCACAAAGAAGTAAGAGATGAGTGGAGCTAAAAATGTAATGCGATTAGGATATTTATGGATAGCTTTCTCCGCTAAGCTGTTTAAATACTTTAATCCTCCTGCCACTTCCAAAGCGCTTACTGCTATTACCAGTGACATGATAATGAGTACGAGTGGGAGGGGAGGGGAGGTAGGTTTAATATGAAAGACAAAGGTTAAGATGGCTAACCCTAATCCTCCCATAAGACCTAAACCTATACCTTGTAACCTTGTCCCTATGATAATGACACTTAATAAAACGAAAACTTGTAACCCAATCATGTAATGAATATATATAAAGTGCAAGGTTAGCAAACACGGGATGTATAATCTCTATTCCGTTGATATCATGCCTTGCGCGTGTGTTGAAAATGCAATGGTAAAATTTTTTACCGCAGCAAAGCTATCAACTATTTGTTTCTTTTCATAATTCCGGTAACAATATTTATGTAGTAAAGGGTGGCAGTTACCACCATCGTCGTGAAAAAACGTGGGTATTATCTTTATTAGGACTTTCGCACATTGGCATTTAATTACGAATGATTGACATCAACTAACCCTATAAAATCACTACCGTATGACAC
>JALRAY010000120.1 GCA_023257955.1 Amoebophilaceae bacterium
ACAATGGGTTGCTACATGGTAACATGATGCTAATCCCCAAAGTCTGTCTCAGTTCGGATTGAGGTCTGCAACTCGACCTCATGAAGTTGGAATCGCTAGTAATCGTATATCAGCAATGATACGGTGAATACGTTCCCGGACCTTGTACACACCGCCCGTCAAGCCATGGAAGTCGGGTGTACCTAAAGTCGGTAACCGTAAGGAGCTGCCTAGGGTAAAATCGATGACTGGGGCTAAGTCGTAACAAGGTAGCCGTACCGGAAGGTGCGGCTGGAATACCTCCTTTTAGAGATAGCGTAACCGCTATTGTTTCCAAATACTTTCAATATTATTATTGATTGTTTCGCAAGAAATGATCATATTCTCGTGAGAGAAATAGTTCTTTAATTAAATTTAAAGTTGGCCCGTTCAGACCCGTAGCTCAGTTGGTTAGAGCGCTACACTGATAATGTAGAGGTCACCAGTTCAACTCTGGTTAGCCCTACTATCCCACAAAGGAATTTTCAGTGCAGCTTTTGTTGCATACAAGTGTTTTTTATACTTTTGCACCAACAACTGAACTTCCTTACAAAAA
>JALRAY010000121.1 GCA_023257955.1 Amoebophilaceae bacterium
ACTGAAGTAACTAAGTAATTATTAGTTACTACCGCTAAAATAATTTGACGGGAAGAAGGTGCTTAGTTTTAAGTGACCTTCTTCCCATATTTACGGGTGTAGCTCAATTGGTAGAGTAGTGGTCTCCAAAACCATTGGCTGTAGGTTCGAGTCCTGCCACCCGTGCTAAAGAAAGAATTATGGCAAGTATTGTTAAATATGTAGAAGAGTCTTACCAAGAATTGGTGCACAAGGTAACTTGGCCAACTTGGGCAGAGATTCGTGAAAGTGCCATCTTAGTGTTTATTGCGTCTTTGATTATCGCAGGATTAGTTTGGCTCATGGATTATGTATTCGGAGTTCAAAATACAGATGCCGACGGTGGTTGGTGGAAAGGTGTGATCGGATTCATCTATCAAGCGCTTAACTAAAAGACGAATTTCTCCATGGCGGAATACGAAAAAAAATGGTACGTAGTACGTGCCATCAGCGGTAAAGAAAAAAAGGTAAAGGAATACATTGAAAGCGAAATCGCTGCCCTAGGTTTGCAAGATTTTGTTGGACAAGTGTTAATTCCAAT
>JALRAY010000122.1 GCA_023257955.1 Amoebophilaceae bacterium
AGCTAGATGTTGATCAAAAACCTACTGTCATAAATTAAGGAAACGATTGCATCATAATCTAAATTATAGTGATTTTTCATTTGTAATATTTATGCTGAAATCTATTTTCCTGCCTATCGAAGATTCATAGATTATTAGTAATTCTATCCAATCTAATGAGACTTTTTAAATATCTTACCCTTGACACTTGTCAGACCACTCGACCGCTATAACTGTTGGAATTATTCCTGAATAGCTGCAGTAGCAACTCTCGGGTCATGACCACTTATTATAAAGCCCTTGGCCACAGGAGCTAAAAATGAACTCGTCCTTAGCAAATCTATCAACAGAACAGTATATGTTGATATATAACGCCTTCTCTTTTGCCATCGCTACTTTCGCATCGTCTACTTTATTTTTCTGGTTTGGACGTTCGCAGGTTAGCAACGAATACAAAACGGCAATAACCATAACAGGCTTGGTTACATTTATTGCATGCTACCATTACTTTCGGATTTTCGAGAGTTTTGATGCTGCTGTAACCTATAAATCAAACACAATCGAGGTTAC
>JALRAY010000123.1 GCA_023257955.1 Amoebophilaceae bacterium
TACCTGAAAAATTTAGTTTTAACAATGCCTTACCTTCCAAGTGAAGCAATAAAAGAGAATATTGGTATTCATCAAGTTTATACTTTTACTGGAATACCCAAATTATGGAAATTATTTGAAATACCAGAAAAAGTAAAAGAAGAATGGTATAATTCTACACCCTATGTAATTGAAAATTTAATTAAATATTATGGAAATGAAGGAGTTGAATTTATTCCTTCAAGATTATTAAAACAAATTTATCAACATGATATTCCTACAACCTATCTTAATAATATAGAAATACCTAGTAATTTATTAAATTCTGTTTCACATAATTTTACTTTTCAGAATTTTTTTAGTTTATTAAATATATAATAAAAAAAAGTAATTAAAGTAAACGAGCATTTTTACTATAAGTCAGAACAATTATTATATATAATTATAGTAACAACTTATAAAACTATTTCTATTTTGTTAGAAATAAAGTGAAAATTTAAGGATATTTTAAGAGAGTTTGATCCTGGCTCAGGATGAACGCTAGCGGTATGCTTAACACATG
>JALRAY010000124.1 GCA_023257955.1 Amoebophilaceae bacterium
ATTATCAAATATGTCAAGTAGCTCTTCTTCTACTCGAGCATTCGAGAAAACATCATCACTAGCAAAAAGGTTCTGAAAATGCTCAAAAAACCTGCTAGAAATAGCGATAAAGCTACTAGCGCTAATTTATTTATATTATTCATTATTTTGTTCATTTTTATTTCAGATTTAAATTATGTTATGTTTAAATATTAATTAACTTTTTAATTATACAAAGAAACAACCTTGCCATCGATTAAACAAATGTTTTTATCAAATTTCTGTAAGAATTGCCTTCGAACAGCAACTCCTCCCCTCTCTCCGTCCTTTGTACACACTAAGTAAGTAAAACTTTCTGAAATACAATATATAAAGTGTAAATTTTTTACACCCTAACCCGTCATTACTGTATGTGTTGCGTATTTCATTAACAGCGCTTTTTTGATATTAGGCCTCTTCTGCAACCCTTTGTATATATTCGTCCCCGTTTATGATAAAGCTATAAATTTGAGTTTTCGAAGAACTCTAATATATATAGCAGAGATTTACGGCTAACCTTTA
>JALRAY010000125.1 GCA_023257955.1 Amoebophilaceae bacterium
TACAGTGTTATATAAAAGTTTTTGAAGTAGTTTACTTGAATGATACTGTTTTCATAAACGCTTTCATAGACGTTTATTAAGCATTAATATGTTTGTATAAACTGATATAGTAACTATAAAAACGTTTTTACTAACTAAAAAGAAATGGTTACATAAACGTATATGAACCACAAAGTAGTGATTACATATACGTTTGTACAGAAATTATCATAGAGTAATAATGTTTACAATTCTGTTATCATAAACGAACCCCACACAGTTACGTAACAAAGTCTCCCCAACATTTACATAACCTGCAATGCGGGTAATGCATCCCTCAATCTACCCCTTTGTCTCTTAGTAATTTTAGTGTTACCTTTGTACTTGAAGCGACGATCAATTATGACGTAGTCGCTGTCTTCATTTAACCATGCATGCGCGTGCAAAAGATGCTTGCAATAACCCATCTTCATGTAGCATCTGCAAGTGCATGTACCATTTAAGCAACTCACGTGATATGTTTCAACGCTACCATGTTTTCGGTATACAACT
>JALRAY010000126.1 GCA_023257955.1 Amoebophilaceae bacterium
TGGGCTGTGACCCATCTGACATTCAAAATTTGAAGACCGCTGCAGAGAAGTGGAACCTTTACATACATCACTATCCCTCAGATGTTGACACACCTGTCGTCGTAGACGAAACCGATGTAGAAGACACCGAATGGTGCGGACTTATCGACAGATCCGCACCTATCCTACCGGTCTCAACCGACAGCATTGAACACCATCCACACAAAACTGAAAACACTTGGGTGGGATGCAAAACCCCTAGAACTACCCAAACCACACCAGCGGATTTCCGGACAGCGCAAATTCACTTGCCCGTCCACGATGACTTCCGTGCAATCCACAACGACACATCAGGCCATCATGGGCTGGACTTCAGTTACCGAAAACTACTGAAGAGGTGTGGGTCGAAATGGGCGAACGAAAGGGGAGAAGCAACGAAAATTAAACAACTCCTCAAGGAATTCATCGACGGATGTCCCACGTGCCAGAAACTCCGAGGGTTAAGAGAAAAAATAAAATGCAAGCACTCGTTTATCATCTCG
>JALRAY010000127.1 GCA_023257955.1 Amoebophilaceae bacterium
GGCTACGCCATTATCCGCACCTTGGTTGATGGTGATATAATTTTTGCTATGCATAATAGCGTTATTGATTACACGTGCGGGTATCACATTCCATGCATGCGGAATGGAAGGATTATCGGTTTTGTCGTGGTTCTTAGCCTCGCTTTGCTGTAAGATTTGAGCTCTTAAGTCGCTATTCTCGCATAATAACGCCTGGGCTTCGGCTTGCAACTTAGTAGCCATCTGCATATCAGCCATAGCCTCATGTATTATACCGATACACTTAGGGGCGCGCTGAAAAAGCTGCCAGTCTCTATATACTCGCTGATTGCAAATCAAGCATAGGCTACCCGATGCTAGTAACAGGAAGGTTAAGAGATTTTTGTGTATGCATATAAAACGATAAAGTTGCCGCATGTCATTGATTGATGTCTGCTATCTGCCCATGCAAGGGGCTTTCATTAGGAGCTGTTTACATTTGAATAAAATCATTGCTATATAGATTAAAATGACTAAAATTGTGATTTTAACCTAACT
>JALRAY010000128.1 GCA_023257955.1 Amoebophilaceae bacterium
GGGTAATTTGGCGGTAAAATGATGAACCGCTTTGTAGCGCATTTTAAGTCCGGGGGAAATAGCGCCGCCTAGATATTGATTATTTCTGTCTTTGAAATCATAGGTAATACAACTACCTGCGTCAATAACTAAAACAGGCTCCCCAGGAAAATGCAAACAAGCGGCACTGATCAAGGCTATTCGATCGACTCCCAAGGTGGAAGGGGTTTCATATAAATTAACAAAAGGCACTTTAGTAGCATTGGAAAGTTCCAGCAAGGGCAATCTTGAAGCTAACATTCCTCTCAAATCGGAAGGAAAACTACCAACGGCAGCGACGATAGCATGCACTAAGTGTGGATAACGATCAAAAATTGAACCCGCCACTTCAAGAGTATTCAACGGGCCCGCTATCCACTTGTCCAAAAGCTTTGCACTTTCAAAAACCGCGAATTTGGTTTGGGTATTGCCTAGATCGATTATGAGGTTCATTTTTTTTGAAAGGGTAAAAGTACGATAACGTATAGCTTTG
>JALRAY010000129.1 GCA_023257955.1 Amoebophilaceae bacterium
TTTGATTGTTGATACTGACATGTGTTTAACTTTTAATATATTGATTAGTAACTGATTCTATCTGATTCATCACCATCGAAATGTGTGAGCTCATCAGGTGGAGTTAACTTATACAGAGTACGATTACCCTTACGAGCTATCGCATGATAATACTTATGCCCATTAATTGATGCAAGTGCAGCATCATGGTCATCCCAGTTCTTATCACCCCATCTCTCTGCTAATCCACCATACTCATCGAAAGATAAGATGTTACCATCAGCATCACCTTCGAATAGGTATGTCTCATTAGCATCATAGCTAGTAGAAGCAACGATATACTCTGGGTTATTAGACCTCTCATAGTATTCCTCAGGCTCTGAGTCAGGTTCATTAAGCATGTCAATAAACCATTGCTCATCTTTAGTTTCAGGGATGTTGAGACCATCGTGGTCATCGTTGATTAATTCTTCTTTTGTCATGATTTTATATGTGTTAGTTATTGATTTAATGACGATTACATTTAGG
>JALRAY010000012.1 GCA_023257955.1 Amoebophilaceae bacterium
AATATTATCAAAGCTAAATCCATCATCTAGAGATAAGATGACGCGAATACGGTCTATATCTTTACCTGAACTTTTTTTCAAAGTTTGCAAAAGGATGACGCGCTCTTTTTCTGATATATTAAGTTTTGACATGGTTGATTTTTAATAGCCTGACTTGAAATTATCACGTGGGAGGGGAGTTAACCAAAGAATTTCGCTTTTTCTTTCACGATCAGTATATAATTGAAAATCCAAAGCAATTGGCTTTACAATCAATGAGTTTATCAAATGTAAACAACTCCTAATCTTTAGCCTGAAATTAGTGTAGTATAAATGATACAGTACAATAATAGCCTTGCTATATATAAAAATCTGCACGAAGACAAGAAACTAGATATTATGCCTGTTGTATTAGTTGATATACATTCCATGCAGAGTTTGGGAGGATTTTAAGTGTAAATTCAGTAAATACAATACAGGAGGAGAAGAATGAATCTCTGTTGGCAGAGGTAAGGCTAAACATTTTGTCAGCTTTTCTGAAGCAACCGAGTTAAAAAAAGATTTGATAGATCATTCATATACTATGTTTGATAAGATACTAGCTAATATGGCGCCTTATTAAGTTCATGATCCTGCAATAACACACATCCCCTCACATGACTTCCAACGCGGAACCCACTAAATATCAACACACCGCTTTATCCGATACCCAAATGCTCATTAACCTAGGGCCGCAGCACCCAGCGACTCATGGCATTATGCGGCTAGAAGTGGTGCTAGAAGGCGAAAAGGTAGTAGACGTAGTGCCCCATATAGGATACCTACATCGCTGCTTTGAAAAACACGCCAGCCAACTTCCCTACCCACAGATTATTCCTTTTGTAGATCGGATGGACTACCTGGCTGCCATCAATTCGGAACATGCCTTTGCTATGGGAGTAGAAAAAATGCTAGGCATCACCGAGCAGATACCTCGCAGAGTAGAATACATACGCGTACTCCTGGCAGAGCTCAATCGCCTGGCTTCTCATATGATAGCTATTGGCACTTACGGCATAGATCTTGGTAGTAAAACCGCCTTTCTGTGGCTGATGCGAGATCGTGAATACATCCTGCGACTGTTAGAATGGGTTACCGGTGCGCGGATGCTATATAACTATATCTGGATTGGAGGCCTCTATTATGACCTCCCTGCCGGCTTTGAAACCAAGTGTGCCGATTTTATGCAATACCTTCAACCCCGGCTAGCGGAAATAGATATACTCTTAACAGACAACCCCATCTTCATTCAGCGGACGGCTGGGATAGGCGTTTTGCCGCTAGTAACAGCCATCAACTACGCCATTTCTGGTCCCATGTTGCGAGCCTCCGGCCTGCGGATAGACCTTAGGCGTGTAGATGCATATTCCGTATATCCAGAGCTGGAATTCGAAATCCCCATAGGGCAGGGGATGATGGGGAAAGTAGGGGATTGCTGGGATAGAAACTGGATTAGGGTGCAGGAATGTAAAGAATCTATCAAAATTATTGCACAATGCTTAGCCTTTTTGACCAAAGAAGGCAACGCCAATAGAACCTTTGATCCCCAAAAAATAGTGCCCAAGAAAGTGCTTGTACCCGAACAAGATTGCTATACCAGGGCTGAAAATCCACGTGGGGAGGTCGGTTTTTTCTTTCGAGCTACCGAAAATAAAGCCATACCCTATAGATGTAAAGCCAGAACTCCCAGTTTTTCCAACCTAAGCGTATTGCCACAGCTAGCTAAAGGAGGCACAGTAGCAGACCTAGTCGCTATTTTGGGATCTATAGATATAGTGGTGGGAGAAATAGACCGATGAGGAGGACATTGGAGAGAGAATAGCGTTCTTCTGTCTCTCTTTGGCTATACATGTTTCTGTATATCATAGCCATAATTTGTGGTAAATAGGGGATAAAGGGGTGATAAAAAGGGATCAGCAATAAACCATCACTCAATACCTATATCGGCCTCTAAAGCCTTGGTACGCGTATAATTACATACCGCCGAAGACATATAGCAATCTTCGTATCGCCCCCTACCTCCCCAGCAACAACCATTCCAGTCCGGACTGGAATGGTAAATTTGTGGTAAATAGGAGATAAAGGGGCGATAAAAATGGATCAGCAATAACCGAGCGAGTTAATGATTTAGTACTAAAACTATACACAAAAGGCATGACTACCATAGACATAGCAGGCAATGTGTGTTATTTGAGAATGGGTAAGCCGTTGTCTTTAATGATAGATAAAACATTTATTGCTTGGATGGATTTGATGGCAGGTATGGGGCTTAATTTGTCTATCAGAAGCTGCTGATAGGTGTTCATATCCGGGGTGCGGATGTTGACTAAAAAGTCTGCATTACCCATGATGTGATAGCAGGTGGTTACTTCAGCTAGTTTGTTGATGACTTTTTGAAAGGTTTGGATGTTCTCTTTGGTGAGTGCAGTCAGGGTGATGGCTAGCCATATATTCACTTGCAGGCCAAGTTTGGAAGGGCTGAGTTTGGCATGGTAGCTCTGTATAAATCCTTGGCATTCTAATTTTTTTACTCTCTCTAGGGAGGCTGCGGGGCAAAGGCTTATTTTTTCCGCTAGTTTCTGGTTAGTAATACCACCATCTGCTTGCAGGATGGTTAATATCTTAGCGTCTAGCTGGTCTATGGTAGGTAGTAAATTCATCATAATGCTTGTATTTGATCTATTGAGAGGCCAGTTATTTTTGAGATCGCTTCTATATCGAAGTTATCTGCGAGCATGTTTTTAGCTGCGTCTAATGTGCCTTTCTCCATCCCCTTCTCGATTCCTGGTAGTGGCCTAAGTATACATGGCAAGCTATGAGATAAATGGCTTGCTTTGGCATAAATAATAGAGCAGATATATTTTATTCAGAACGTATATTTAGACCACTACCCTACAGCCTACTGGCTTTTGATGACAGTAAAATTATAACAAATTTATTAACGAATGGTCGCCTGCGGCTCCTGACAATGACGAGGGCGGGCTCCAAGCTTGTTTTAGTGTATACGGACCGATTTGGGTTCTGCAGAGTTGCGATAAATATGCGCCCACGCCCAGATTATCTCCTATATCTCTTACAAGGCTTCTAATATAGGTTCCCTTACTGCAGGTAATCTCAAAATTCACCTCAGGAAGATTGATGCCCGTAACCGTAAAAGCTTCTATCGTTACTTTTCTCGGCTCTACGGGTACTTGTTCGCCTTTTCTGGCTTTTGTATAGGCGCGTGTGCCATTGACTTTTACGGCTGAGTATTGTGGCGGCACTTGGGAGATAACGCCCAAAAAGGTTTGAGCAAGCGAGGTTACTTGATCGGGCGTAATATGGGAATAATCTGTTGCTGTATCAAAAGGTGTTTCTAGGT
Source organism: Amoebophilaceae bacterium (assembly GCA_023257955.1). Lineage (GTDB taxonomy): Bacteria > Bacteroidota > Bacteroidia > Cytophagales > Amoebophilaceae > Amoebophilus. The sequence continues at coordinate 3,380 of JALRAY010000012.1, forward strand.
CTATAGAAGGGGTGGTTTTACCGATGACAAACTGCCCGGTATAGACTTTGTTCATCTCTTGGTATTGAGTAATGGTTTTGGTTTTACAACCGGTGCATACGATTAAGAGTCCTGTTGCCAAAGGATCTAAAGTGCCTGCATGGCCTATTTTACGGACCTGTAAAGTATTACGGAGTTTTTTGATGACATCAAACGAGGTCCAGTTGGGTGGTTTATTGATTAATAAAACTTTGTCATTATAGTTCTGAGATTCCATCATAGGTGCGTATTTATTCCACATGGGTTACTATTGCGGTAAGGACTCCTTGAAGCTTTTCAGCTATGCTTTGCGTAAAGTGTATTTCCCGGTCTAGCAGACTAAAAGCTACTACCAAAGGCACAACAAATAGGAGACTATCAAAGCGATCTAGAAATCCGCCATGCCCTGGAATAATCTTGCTAGTATCTTTTACTCCCAAGCTTCTTTTGAGTACGGATTCCACTAAGTCGCCATAAATGCTGCCGAAGGCGGTTATGATGCCTACGATGATCCAATGTATCACATTCCAATGTACATAGTAATGGGCTATCACAGAGCTAACTACTAATCCTATAACGCTACCACCTATACTCCCCTCCCATGTCTTCTTCGGCGAAATGCGTTTAAAGAGTTTATGCTTCCCCAATAGCAAGCCAACAAAATAGGCACCGGCATCATTTCCCCAGATGATGAATAGTATCCCTAACATCACTTCAGGATGAAAGGTATAGGCATCCAACGTTACGAAGTGTAAGAGACTGAAGGGAAGGCCAATGTAGATAATACCTAAGAGGGTGTAAGCAATGCTTCTAAAGGGTGCGCGATCCTGTTTGCTGTATAAAACTATTACGTAGCAGGAGAGTAAGGGTGGTATAGCACCTGCCAGGATATAGACTCCCGGAATCATCATTTGGTTATACATAAAGGTGCTCGTGTACAACAATAGGGCATTTGCTATGCCCCAAAATGGGAGTGCTTGGGTATTGATCTTATGCTGGATGAGGCCGTAAAACTCTACTAGCGTACACATCATAATCACCGCAAATAGGGCTAAATAACTCCACTCATTCCAATAAATTAGCCCTATCAACAGGGGTATTCCTATTAATCCAGAGTGTATTCTTAACTTTAAATCACTATACTTTTTTGCCATCATAGTTCTCTCTTGTATCACATACTTCCTTGCGCAACCTAGCTACAGGTATCCGTAATTGTTCTCTATACTTTGCTACCGTGCGACGTGCTACTTGATAGCCTTGCTGCACTAATTGTCTCTGCAACTCTTCATCTGGATAGGGTTGTGTCTTATCTTCTTGCTGTATCAACGCCTCCAATGCCTGGCGTACGGCTTTATTACTTACATCTTCGCCAGTGGTCGTGCTGATGCCTTCCGTAAAAAAGAATTTCAGCGGATAGATACCAAAGTTGGTTTGTACGGACTTGTTGTTGACGATTCTAGATATGGTAGATCTATCGGCATTGATAATATTGCCTACATCTTTCAGAATCATAGGTTGTAATAGACTAGCGTCGCCGGTCATGAAAAAATTATACTGCAGCTCTACAATAGCCTGCATGGTATGCAATAATGTTTGTTGCCTTTGTTGTAATGCTTCTATGAACCACTTGGCGGCTCCTACTTTTTGTTTTACGAAGACGGTCGCTTCTTGTAGGGCTTGTTTCTGAGGGGATGCTTTCGCCGTTTGTTGTGATTGTTCTAATATATCCAAGTAACTCTTGCGGATTCTGAATGAGGGGGTGTAATAGGTGTTGAGTTGCACTTCCAGCTGATCATCTTGTTTTATGACCATAAAATCAGGGTATAGAATCCGGTTTTGCTGGCCTTCGGAGGACATATTGCTCCCTGGCTTAGGATTCAATTTAGTAATGATGGCTATTGCTTGTTTGAGCAACTGGGGATCAGTGATGCCTAGTTTTTTTTCTATCTGGGTGTAATGTTTTTTTGTGAAGGCTTCAAAAGCTTTGCTAATGATCTGTATAGCGGTATCTACCGCAGGTTGTGGTGGTTGCTTTTGCAATTGAATCAGCAAACATTCTTGCAAATTCTTCGCGCCGATTCCTGGGGGATCAAAGCGTTGTATGAGTTGTAGGACGGTGGCTATTTCTTGGGTATTGGTTTCAATATACTGGGTGAGCAACAGATCATTGACGAGTGCAGCAAAATCACGTCGGATATATCCATCCTTTTCTATACTCCCAATTAAATATTTGCCTATGCTATCTAATTTAGGATCCAGTTGAAGCATGTCCAATTGCTCTAATAAGCTGTCTTGTAAGGAATATGTATTGGGGATAGCTGCTTCACGCTGTGCGCGTTTTGCTTCAGCATTATAATTCCGGAACTTGGGGCCGATATAATCATCTCTTTCTGCTGCAACATTCGTGAGCATATCATGCGTCTCCATATCCCCATTCTCCCCCTGAACTTCATTCGCATCAGGTTCTTTCTCTGGTAAAACTTCCAATACGGGGTTATCTGCCAGTTCTTTTTCAATACGTTGTCTAATGTCTATCGCAGGTACTTGTAGCAGTTTGATAAGCTGAATCTGTTGGGGAGTGATTTTGTGGAGAAGCTTTTGTTTTAATCTTAATTGTTGCATGCTGGATGGATATAGCGTAGGTAATCACATATGTGTTGGCATGATGTTGTTATTGAGGGAAGGTAAGCGCATGCCATGCCTGGTAGACGGCATGGCATGCGCTCATGGGTGACTAGTCGGTCAATCTATCTACATACAAAATTCCATTTAAATGATCATTTTCATGTTGTATACACCTGGCAAACCATTCCCAATAGTCACTCATACTACCTTCGATCTTCATATTTTTTTCATGCATATCCCCATCTACATACTTTATGCGTACATTCCTGGGTCTATTTACGTCACTGGTATTTTGTGTATATTGCTGTTGAACGACTTCCAGTGGAACGGATAGACAGCCTTCTGGCAAAACAATTTTTTCGCCTTGTTCATCTAATTCAAGCTCAGGGTTTAAGACAAAATGAGGCTTACGTTCAATGACTACATCTATTATGCTTTCATCATCTACTGCAATATCCTCTTTAATCATATCCACGACTTGTTGCTGACCATTTATCTCCTTGAGCACAGGCGTTGTTTTACGGAACTTAACGCGCTCTGCCATATGCCCATTGCTATACGCCACATACGTTTCTTTTACGATGATGGTAGCACCTGTCGCTAACATTGTGTTTAAAAATGCCCTCACATTTGAATTCTTTTCATAATCTTTATGCAAGACTTTCGTATCCGGTATATCCACAATGAAAGCTCTAATAGGGAGCCCCACTTGGATTGCGGCTATCCCTACCCCTCCAGATTCGTACATGGTTGGCAAAAGGTATTGCTTCATAAACGTAAGCACTTTTTGATAATCAGATTTAGGAATCGGAGCAGATTTTATTCTCAATAATTTTTCATCTTCCGGTATCTTTATGACGTTTAAAAGACTGCTATCTGTTTGCAAAGCAGCCTTGTATTGCTCTTTCCCTATCGTGACTTGCAAGCTATTTTGCTTGTCTGCTTTTATATAAACTTTGTCCATTCTTGATTTAAATCCTAATAATACAGCCACTATACAAACAGCTGCTACATACTTTATATTTTTACACATGCTATGTTTTTGCTTTTCTTTTGAATTATGACGGGGTTATCGATTAGTGAATGGGCCGCAAGGAAGTTTCTTAATGAATATTTTATTCACGAAGCTGGCTATTTGGAATGCATTGATGAAAAAAAGTTAAAACTATCAGCTTCAGTTGATGGCAACCTTCCAGTTTGAATACAAATGCTATAGGGTGATACGTGGATGCGTGTTAGCGTATTATGCACACTTTTCTCTTTCGGCGGCGATTTCCCGTGCCAATAAGTTAACTCATCAGCTTCAGCTTAGGGATAATTGAGTGCTAATTTAAAGTAATAGGCATGATGAGGAGTAGGATGTTTTCATCAGCTTCCTGTTGATTGGGGATAATTACAACGGCTTTGTTGACTTGATTGCCTTGGGTAGCATGTGAGAAATAGAAGGTTATGTCTTCTGTTTCAAGGTTATGTAGTAGTTCTATAAGTGACTTGGCATTAAATCCAATCTCTAGGTTTTCTTGCCCTTCATATTCGCAGGCTAAGGTTTCATTGGCTTTATTATCAAAGTTCAAATCTTCTGCGAGGGTGTATAAATGTTTTTCTGACAAGGTGAATTTTATTTGATATGTCACCTTATTGGTGTATACCAGCATGCGTCTTAAAGAAGTCAATAATTCTCTTCGGTTGATGATGAGTTTGTTGGGGTTATTATGCACGATTACATTCTCATAGTCAGGGTACTTTTCATCGACTAACCTAGCTATCACCTGTGTATTGGCTATTTGAAAGTAAGCATTGCCATCATGTACTATAAGTTTAATTTCTTTATCTTCTCCAGAAATGAGGTTGGTAAGTAATAACAACGTCTTGCGTGGAAGAATCAAAGGCTGAGTTTCTAGTGCTTTTATACCAGTACGTTCATACTTAATCAAACGATGTATATCTGTTGCCACAAAGGTAAATGCGGTATTACTAAAGCACATGTATACACCACTGATAGCTGGTTTAAGATCATCATGACTGGTAGCGATAATGGTTTGTTGTATGGCTTTTTTACATACGTCGGCAGGAAGGGAGATGGCTTTTTGCTCCGGCATGACAGGTATCGCGGGGAAGTCGGCATTATTTTCGCCTGCTAAATTATACTTACCTGTATCGGATTTGATGGATACACTATAGGTGCTACTATCAATGTTGAAATCAATAGGTTGGTCGGGTAGGTTTTTTAAGGTGTCTAACAAAATGCGCGCAGGGACTGCTACGGCGGCTTCTCCTTTTACATCTAATGGAAGCTCTATGACCACAGAAGTTTGCAGGTCTGAAGCAGTGATCTTGAGCTTTTCATGAGTGATTTCAAATAAAAAATTCCCTAAAATGGGTAGCAATGGATTACTAACAATAACGCCATATAGGGCTGTTAAGTTCTTATGTAAATAGGAAGAGGATATAGTAAAATGCATAATATGAATCGTTATGATATATGTTTTGTTGCTACTCCATAGAGCGTGTACTCATTAATTGATGTCTATTGTTTCATTCGCTTCATTGATAAATTTATAGTCTGTAAGACCTAGAGAAGAGTCTTCTATCAAATTAATCCATTGTTTATATTTCAAAAACCACTTTAGTCTTCGGGAAATGAAATTTTTTGTAAAATACGCATATAAGTAAGGATGTACAATAATTGTGATATGTTTTTCATTTTGAGCATTGATAAGTAGTGCTATGTTTTGCTCAATTTTATCAGATATCAACACGGAGGGAGATATTTTACCTGTTCCTTGGCAAGTAGGGCATTGTTCTTTGGTGATTAAATTGGTAGCTGGACGAACTCGTTGACGTGTAATTTGCATGAGTCCAAACTTAGAAAGTGGTAAGATAGTTACTTTAGAACGATCTTCTTCCGCATACTTTTTAATAGCTTGATAAAGTTTCCGTTTGTTTTCTGGGTTTTTGATGTCTATGAAATCAATGACTATAATCCCGCCCATATCCCGCAGACGTAATTGCCTAGTTACTTCTTTGGCTGCTGCAAGGTTGACACTCATTGCCATCTCTTCATGATCTTTTTCTAATGTACTGCTTCCGCTATTCACATCGATGACGTGCATGGCTTCGGTATGCTCTATAATTAAGTAGCCTCCTCCGGCTAACCCTACTGTTTGTCCAAAAAGCGATTTTAGTTGTTTTTCTATGCCATAATGCTCAAATAACTTGGTTTTTCCTTGATATTGTTTGACTATTTTTTCTTTTTCGGGGGCAATGGTTTTGATGTATTGTTTAAGCTCATTGTACGCAACGGGATCATCAATCAATATATTATCAAATTTTGCGCTGAGCATGTCACGCAGAATGGTAGAGGTTCTATTAATCTCACCAATGATTTTATCTCTTGGAGAAGCATAGTTCAGGACTTTGATACCTTTCTCCCACTTATCTATCAAATTATTCAGATCTTGAGCTAATTGCATTACTTCTTTGCCTTCTGCCGCTGTGCGGATGATGAGGCCGAAGTTGGTGGGTTTAATAGAGGAAATAAGACGCAATAATCTTTTGCGTTCTTCTTTGCTTGCAATACGTTTGGAAATATTGATAGTTTGGCTGAATGGAACAAGTATCATATACCTGCCTGCCAGGGAGAGTTCTGCGGATAGTCGGGGACCTTTGTTAGAGATGGGTTCTTTAATAACTTGAACGAGGATGGAGTGATTTTTTTGCAATATCTCTGATATATGCGCAAACTTTGAAGCAGAGGTAGGTTCTAAGGTAATATTACTAAGATTACCATCGGTAATTTTGCCGTTTATAGCTTGGTTGGTAAACTTAGATACAGTATGAAAGCAGTCTCCTAAATCAGTAGAATGCAGGAAGGCATCTTTTTTATACCCTATGTCAACAAAAGCGGCATTTAAATTGTCTGCTAGCTTTTTAATCGTACCTAAATAGATATCACCAACGGAGAATTTTTTATCACGCTCCTCTACGTGATACTCAAAAAGCTCACCTTCTTTCAGACAAGCTATCCGAAAGCCGTCTTGTATTGCGTTAATGACTAATTCAAGTGCCAAACTGATCTAGGTATGTGTAGATTGTTAAAGAATTACTAAACTATATAATAGCTTACTACTGAGACTAGCAGCAATCTATTTTTTCTTTTTGTGTCTATTAGCACGCAATTTTTTTTTTCTTTTGTGCGTTGCTATTTTATGACGTTTTCTTTTTTTACCACAAGGCATCGTAATAGAATTTTATAATCTGTAGTTCAGCAATAACTGCTATACTAAATGTTTAAATAAGTAATCACGAGCTTTTTATACATCGCATGCGTGAAAATAAGGAACACAATTCAACAAAAATCTGATTGCTATTTCAGAAATTAAGAACGAAGTTAATATTTTTTAAGTTATTTCTTACACATTTTGCCTTGGTTATATGTAATATCACAAAAAAAACTCCATACTGCCGGTAAATATCTTGTCAAATGAGCTGCAAAAGTTTATAATCCAGTAATTCTGCGGTCGAATGGTCACATGTTGCATATAAAACCTTCTGTAATCATTCATAAGCTCATCTCGTTTTATATATACTGATTATAGGAGAGAATAAGAAAACGAGAATGCGAACTAACTCGATAAAGGCTTTTTAAATGAATATTAAGCCGATTTTAAAATTTAAACTTTCGCAATTTCAACCCTAATTAGTATATCAATCTGCCTGTGTTGCCTGAATCCTTTGTTCTAATTGCGTGATTACTGCCTCTTGTAATTGCTTGAATTTTTTGGGAGTATGTAAAAACTGTTCGTAACTACGTTGAAAGCTTGCTTGATCAATGCCATACGTTTCAAAAATTAACGCTTGTTGTTCTTTCAGTAATTGCTGCGCTAATTGCTCATCGTCTTCCACATCATGATAAATGAGCGTCTTGGCAAGCTCTAGATCTACGATAATGTTTACCAATTGATCTGCATCAAGCGGCTCTGATGTAGCTTGAGCCATGGTTGCATACCCCGTACTACATATACACAACAAGGAAATAAGAAGCTTTTTTATCATATTATAAATATGGGTTGGGAGCAAATGTGATAGAGAGGAGGTATTCATGATCATGCTTCTAGGGTTATAAAGCATCTCTAAGCGGTATCTCAAGTTATCATGCACGATGATATTGTTAGCAAGGTAAAAAGGTAACAGGGGAGCATTGATATTCTGCGGACATGTTGCCTAATGCGTTATTAAAGTTTTCTCACAAAATATCCCGTGCCGCTTTGCAGCAACACTCAAGGCTATTCTTCAAACTCTTGGTTTAATATGTTATAGAGGTCATTTACTTGTTCTTTGGTAATATCTAGCTTTTGTTCCAGCCCTTCTTGAGGAATCGCTAACACCTTTTTGGCGCTATCCAGGCCTATTTTCTTTAATGCTTCAATAAGCGAAGGTTCTATCTCATCCTGAAATTCTTCCAAATGTATATCGTCGGCTATATTATCAACCTCGCGATAGACGTCTATTTCTTTATTAACTAATGCGCTGGCTAGTTTAATGTTGTAACCATTTTTTCCAATAGCTAAAGACACTTGATCGGGTTGTAGATACACAGCCACGCGTTCTCCTTGATCTTCTATGTTGCTAATTTTTGCAGGGCTGAGTGCGCGCGCGATGTATAATGCCAGATTGGGCGTATAGTTGATAACGTCTATATTCTCATACCGTAATTCTCGCACAATACCATGTATTCGTGAACCCTTCATACCCACACAGGCGCCTACCGCATCTATGTTATCATCACATCCTTCCACAGCCACCTTGGCTCTCTCTCCCGGTTCTCGAACAACTTTTGTAATAGTAATAAGACCTTCATTAATTTCTGGGATTTCGTTTTCTAGTAATCTCGCAAGTAATTCAGGAGCCGTTCTGGAGAGTATTACTTTAGTTGATTTTTGCTGTACATCTATACGTAACACTGTGGCATGTACATAATCGCCTTTCTTGAAATTGTCTTTGGGGATTTGTTGAGATTTAGGTAAGAATAATTCATTATGCCCCTCATCTATCAGAATCAGTTGCTGGGGTAAGACTTGAGATACCTTGGCTGTAATCACTTCTCCTATTAAGGGATGATACTTTTCCTGCAAGGCATTACTCTCCAACTCTTTCACTTGTTCGATGAGTGTAGACTTCGCGACTGTAATAGCTCTTCTGCCAAAGCTATCTATACTTACTTCTTCCGCCACTTCCTCGCCAATCATAAAGTCGGACTCTATATTTTTTGCTTCGGAAAGACCGATTTTATCAACTTCTGTGAGATTTTCGGCGTCATCAGCTACAATTTCCCTAAAACGCCATATCTGCAAATCGCCTTGATCTAAGTTGATGATAACATCAAAATTAGCGTCCGTATTAAATTTTCTCACGATCATTGCTCTAAAGACTTCTTCTAAAATCTTAATAACAGTAGTCCGATCTATATTTCTAGATCTAGCAAATTCTGCGAAGGTATCGATTAGGTGTTTACTTTCCATTAGCGTGCCAATAATATCTTATACTTATGGTATATAGGTGGTAACTGATTATTTCACTCAAGCCTTATTTATTGTACCTTAAAGGGCTATGCAGGGGCGTTTTTAGAAACTCGCATGTCTGTATAGAGATAGGTACATTCATGTAATGCTAGGCAAAGATAATATTTGTTTCTGGAATCGTGGGGCAATTGTTTAACTTCAGGAAGATTTGTGCCGCTACTACCACGTCTTGCATACAGTATTGAGCAATAGCAGGCAAATCTTTTTTGGTATAGTAATAGTGTGTCACTTGACTCCCCGTCATAACGCTCTTACTAGAAGGAATATGAAATAAATTGGCTAAAAGATCGAGAGAGGTAAAACTTTTTCTATCACCAAATTTCCACATCTCCATCGTATCTAAATGCGGTACTTCCCAAGGTTTTTTATTCGTTAAGTCTAGGATAGGAGGTAAGCTGATTCCATTTACCAACATACGTCTGCAGAGGTAAGGGAAGTCAAATTCTTTGCCATTATGGGCACAAAGTCGCCACTTGTCTTGATTAACGATTTTCTCTAACAGAGTTTTGAATTGTGTGAGAAGTGTTTTTTCATAGTCTCCAGATAAAGCAGTAATACGCAGTGTGGGGATAGCTGAGGGTTCCTCAAACGTAATATACCCGCAACCGATGACAATGATTTTACCAAACTCCGCATAAATAGCTGCCCGTTCTAGGAAAAAGTCCTGGATTGGCTGTTCCTCAGGCTTGCCTAAGGAAGCGGCTTTCTTCTTCCACAATTGTTGATAGGCTTCTGTTAGCTGGTCATAACTACCCACACATGATACGGTTTCTATGTCTAGGAAAAGTATGTTATTTATAGGATGATGCATAGGCATTTAAATTCATGGGATCATTTGGATTACCAAATAAGAGCTTTGTGTTCCTTAGCTATCTGTTTTCTTTGCTAAAATCTTTTTAAGCGCTTCCAGGTCGGTTTTTAACCGATCTGCTTCTACAAAATTCATTTTATCAGCTGCTTCCAGCATCTTTTTCTCTGTTGCGTGTATCAACTTAGATAATTCATTGCTGCGCATGTAAGGCACAACTGGATCGGCAGCAATGCTGGGCACATGTTCGGCAACATATTTGTAGCTGACTTGTTTGCGTAAGTTAGCCTTTTCTGTTGTCTCTTGGTAATTAGCTACTGATTTAGGCGTAACGTCATGGGCCTTATTATAGTCCATTTGAATCTTACGTCTTCGCTTCGTTTCCTCTATGGCGATAGACATAGATTGCGTGATTGTATCTGCATACATCACTACTTTGCCATTCACATTTCTGGCAGCTCTGCCAATCGTTTGTACCAGGGAGCGCACATTTCTTAAAAAGCCTTCTTTATCTGCATCCAAAATCATTACTAAGGAAACTTCTGGCAAGTCTAAGCCTTCACGTAATAGATTTACACCTACAAGCACATCAAAGACCCCTTGTCGCAGGTCTCGCAGGATGTCTATTCTTTCCAATGTTTTTACTTCAGAATGAATGTATCTACACTTAACACCTCCTTGGCGTTGTAAGTAAGTAGTTAACTCCTCTGCCATACGCTTTGTTAGCGTAGTAACAAGTACCCGTTCATTCCGTTGTACGCGCTCATTGATTTTATCGAGGATATCGTCAATTTGATTGGCACTAGGCAATACCTCTATCTCTGGATCTAGTAAGCCTGTAGGACGAATAAGCTGTTCTACTAACACACCTTCAGCTTGCCGCAATTCGTAATCACCAGGCGTAGCACTCACAAAGATGACTTTATTAATCATCTCTTCAAATTCATTAAAGCTCAAAGGCCTATTATCTAGGGCTGAAGGCAATCGAAATGCGTTATCCACCAAGTTCGTTTTTCTAGCCCTATCACCTCCCCACATAGCCCTGATTTGTGGTATCGTCACGTGACTCTCATCTACCATCATTAAATAATCCTTTGGGAAATAGTCTAGCAAACAATAAGGGCGTTCATTGGCAGTGCGGCCATCAAAGTAACGAGAATAGTTTTCAATCCCAGAGCAATAACCTAACTCCCGCATCATCTCCAAGTCAAACTCCGTGCGCTCGCGTATTCTAGTTGCTTCTTCCGGTCTATGTGCCTTCTCAAAAAATTTGATTTGCGCCACCAAGTCATCTTGAATGTGTTTGATAGCGTTATTCACAACATCTTTATTGGTGACAAAGAGATTAGCGGGAAAGATAATTACTTGCTTTTCATCATTGATTTTTTGACCTGTATGTGGATTGATGGTATGAATTGCTTCTAATTCATTACCAAAGAATATCAAACGATAAGCAAAATCCGCATAGGCTAAGAATATATCTATCGTATCCCCCTTTACACGAAAAGTACCCCTCGTAAAGTCTTTATCATCCCTGCTATAGAGCATATCGACTAACTGGAAGAGCAACGGATTGCGAGCGATTTGCTGATGGACATGTAGCTTTAATATGTTTTTACTAAACTCTGTAGGATTAACAAGACCATATATGCAAGAGACAGAGGAAACAATAATCACATCGTTTCTTTGGGATAGCAGTGCGGAAACAGCCCGCAAGCGCAATTTCTCTAGCTCATCGTTAATACTTAACTCCTTTTCTATATACGTATTACTGGCGGCAATATAAGCCTCTGGTTGATAGTAGTCATAGTAGGAGACAAAATACTCCACCAAATTTTCTGGGAAGAAGCTCTTGAACTCTTGATAAAGCTGTGCAGCTAAAGTCTTATTGTGGCTAATGATTAAAGTAGGCCGTCCAAGCTTAGCGATCACATTCGCCATAGTGAAGGTTTTTCCAGAGCCGGTGATACCAAGTAAGGTTTGGGAATGGATGCCTTTTTCCACCCCTGTTACCAGCTGTTGAATCGCCTGCGGTTGGTCACCAGTAGGTTGGTATGTAGACGTCAGTTGAAAATTCATAACAAAGAGTGTAAGGGGAAGAGGACATTGTTTCAAAAGCTTGGCATCCGCTAACTTCTATGTTATACGATGAAGCTGTTTTTAAGGACTTGCATGATGGTGATATACCTTTTACGCTTGAATCTTGCAGTGTTGAATTCCACGCCGCTTGCGGCATAAAAGAAAGCATCATATACATTTGAAAATACCCCGCTTCGCGAAGCGAGAGCGTTTACACCGGGGTGTTTTTAGTGCCTAATTTCTTAAAGTCATCAGATCCTATACTGCCTCTTTTGATTGTATTGTGTTGTGTATTCATAATTGAGATATTAGTAAAGATGCTTTTTTACAGCATAGCCATATTATAATCCCCTACATTGAGCTCTGCAGGGGAACCGTAGAGCTTTACATAGTTGCCGACAATGGAGTGGTGTACTTGACTATGCTTCATAACCGTATGTGCTTGAATGATGCTGTCTTGGATTTGTGTATGCAGGATGTGCGTGCCCTTACCAATAGAAACATGAGGACCTACGATAGATCGTTCAATTATCACATCATCGGCTATATATACAGGCGGTATCAGGGTACTATCTATCACCTTGGCAGTAGGAGATATCATATGCACCGTATTAGTGGCTGCGTGTTGTAAGAAATATGTATTGGCTACGAGGGTCGCTTGCTGATTACCACAGTCTAACCATGCTTCTACAGGCTTGGCAACAAAACGAATACCCTCTTCCTGCATGTAAGATAGAGCCCGGGTAAGTTGATACTCCCCTTCCGCTACTAGCGGTTCCTCCATCAAGCGCTGAATTGCTGCTTGCAAGCGTTTCCCTTCTTGAAAGTAATATATTCCAATGATGGCGAGGTCGGAAACAAAGGAAGTAGGCCGCTCAACGAAAGCGGTTACGTATTGGTTATCGTCCAGGACTACGACCCCGAATTGTGTGGGATCAGGAACGGAGCGTACACATATGATGCCTTCCTGTTGTAGGTCTAAAGGCGTATTGTCTTGAAAAAGGGTATCCGAAAAGGCAACAATCACCCGCCCCTCCAACAAGGGCACAGCGCAATGAATAGCGGCTGCCGTACCAAGGGGTTGTGCTTGTTGATAAAAATGCGCTTCGGCTCCCAGGGCGTGGGTGATAGTTTGTAAGGTATCGTACGTGTGTGCGGGCAGATCATTCACCACAAAGCCTATATGTGCAATCTTGCTTTCGCCACATAGGGAATTTATATTTTCCAGAATCCGTTGGATGATTGGTTTGCCTACTATGGGAATAAAGGTCTTTGGCTTGGTGAGCGTATGCGGCAACATGCGCGTTCCTTTCCCTGCCATAGGCACAATCAAATTGATGTTTTCTTTGTGAGCCATAGGATGCGTTATGAAACTCCTGTACTACCAAAACCTCCTGTCCCCCGTGCTGTTTCTGAAAGCGTCGCCACTGCCTGCCACGTAATGGACTTGTAGGAAGCAATCACCAATTGCGCAATCCTATCCCCGTCTGCGATGATAAATGCTTCATCCGCAAGGTTGATGAGTAATACTTTGAGCTCCCCGCGATAGTCCGAGTCGATCGTACTGGGGGCATTCAGCACTGTGATGCCATGCTTAAAAGCTAAGCCACTACGCGGTCTGATTTGTGCTTCTAACCCTGGAGGCAAGTCAATGTGTATGCCCGTATGTATCAACACCCGTTGCAAAGGATGCAAGGTGATGGTACCGCAATCTTGTAGAAAAGCCCTTATATCTAACCCGCTTGCACCTTCTGTAGCATATTGTGGTAATGGGTGAGGAGAATGATTCGTAATTTTTACTTCTATCATAAGTCAGCGATTGTATGATGGAATGGCACTACTAAGCTTTGCATACTGTATCGTTCCATATCCGTTAGTAGTTATAACATGATGGTATAAAGATAAACAATTCCATGGAACAATTGACGTCTGCGGACTCCCTTCCCTTATCCGCATGCTATTCGTAACAAATGCGTATCTTTGAACCCAGTAAACAACAACACAGCATCCGCATGAAAAAGAACTATCAAAAACCCATCTTATATCACATACCCATAGAAACCCTCGGGGAAGGCAATTACGGCATTGCGCACGCGGAGGGTAAAAAGATTATCGTAGACAATGTAGCCCCTGGGGATGTGGTAGACATTCAGATACTGAAAAAGAAGCATGGCATCGTAACCGGGATGCCGCTTAAAATTCATGAAGAAAGCCCCCTACGCACTCCCCCTTTTTGTAGCCACTTCCCGGTATGCGGCGGCTGCCAATGGCAACACATCAACTACGACACCCAACTAGCAACCAAAGAGAAGCTCGTCAAGGAAAAGCTCATAACCTTCGCTCATATGCCAGACCCTCCTATACGCCCTACCCTAGGCGCCGATCCCACGCAGTATTACCGCAACAAGCTAGAGTATACCTTTTCCACTCGACGTTGGCTAACCCCCGAAGAGGTAGCCAGCCAACAGCTCTTTGATCAGCCAGCGCTAGGCTTTCATAAAAAAGGCTATTTCGATAAAGTGATCAACATACAACATTGCTACCTGCAAGAAGATCCCTCTAATGCCATCCGTATGGCTATAGACCAGTTTGCCCGTGAGAACGACATCACCTTCTATGACGTCCGCAACCATACAGGCGCTTTACGCAATTTGATCATCCGCACCTTTTCCACCAAAGAAGTCATGGTCATCGTGCAATTTGGGTATGCACAAGAGGGAGAGATAACGCAGCTGATGGCCTTTATCAAAGCACAATTCCCCTGCCTTACCTCCCTGCAATATGTGGTGAATACAAAACTGAATGAAACCTTCCATGACCTGCCCGTACATTGCTATGCAGGTAAGCCTTTCATCACAGAAGAAATAGATGGCTTGCGGTGGCAGATAGGTCCTAAGTCCTTTTTTCAAACCAACTCCATGCAGGCGAAAGTTTTATACAGGACGGTAGCCCAGCTAGCAGACTTGCAAGGGGATGAATTGGTATGGGACTTATATACCGGCGTAGGGACCATTGCCCATTATTTAGCCAAGCACGCCAACCACGTCATCGGCATTGAACTGGTAGAAAATGCCATCGCAGATGCCAAGGAGAATGCCCTACTGAACAATATCCATAACGTCAGCTTTTATGCAGGAGATATGAAGGATACCTTACAACAACCTTACGTACGCGACCATGGCGCACCACAACTCATCGTTGCCGATCCCCCACGCGCCGGCATGCATCCTGATGTAATACAACAATTATTGGAAGTAGCAGCCGAGAGAATCATCTACGTAAGCTGTAATCCAACCACCCAAGCGAAAGATATCAGCCTCTTAGCATCCAAGTATGCCTTGCAGGCAGCCCAACCTATTGACATGTTCCCACATACCAGTCATGTAGAGAATGTAGCTTTGCTAGTGAAGCGATAGCAGTAGTGCCCTACGTATGCATCCAATCTTTCCGTCATTGCCAAGAGCCACAGGCGAACGAAGACAACCCCGCAGGGCTCATCGGGGCGTAGCCTCCCCCTTCCGTCATTGCGAACGGAGCGAAGACAACCCCGCAGGGCTCATCGGGGCGTGCCCCGGTCCCTATTCACTAAGAATATCAGGTGTAATTCAAGGAGAGGAAGCGATGAACCACTGATTAAGTGTCGAAAGATGTAGAATGAGATCAAAACCGCTAAGTATGTGTGCTTAAGGCGCTTCTCATCATACGCATTGATACCTGCGCTTGCGGAGCATATGGCCTATGAAACCTAGTACTATCAAGAGGATCATTGGTCCTCCTACGTTGATGCATTGCCAATACAGCTTGTCTTCCTTTACTTTTATGCTATCCACAAGCCGTAGTTTCATGGTTTTAGATCTCGCATTAATCATCCCCTGATCTTCCAGCATATAGGCTAAGGCATTTGCTACAAAGTCGGGATTGGCAAAGTGCTGTTGTAGAAACGGATCATATCCCCAAGGCAAGGGGTGACCATCTTTAGGAGAAACAGCATTTAAGAGAATACTATTAGTACTCACTACTAAGAGCTTGGTAGGGTAGCTTTTCTCTCTGAAAGCCGCACTATCGACTCCTTCTGGCAGCAACCGGTGTTTGTATAAAGAGGGGAATTCCCCTTCCAAAAGGTATGCTACGGGGATAGATCCTTGCTGATAGAGCTGTTTATTAGGCGGTTTGCGCAATGATTCTAGGTCTATATATACCGGCATAGATGTCTTGCGGCTATAAGGCGAGCTGCATAACAGAGGGGTTTGTGTGATGCCTTGTACTTGAATAGGATCGATGCTATTGATGAATTGGGTAGATACAGCATTCATGTTTTTTGTGATTACATGCTCAGCAAAGTGATTCAGAATGGGGAAAAAGGGCCATGGCAAAAACTGTAGCTGTGGTTGATTCCCCATCTTTCCTACTATAATCGGATATATCCCACATTGTAGGTCTTGAATCAGGTCTTGGTTAATCCTTACCCCGTACCGAAATAGCTGATCATCTAAGTTCAAGTCTAAAGGGAGGGCAAAAGAACTGCCAGCAGATACATGTTCCATACTAATCTGTAAGCGATCTATAAAAAACAGCACTTTCCCTCCCTGCATAATGTATTGATCTAAATGATACTTCTCTTCCTCAGAAAAAGCATGTTGGGGTTTTATCATCAACAAAGCGGCATACGCTGTAAGGTCATCAGATAAGGTTACTCCCTCTACGGTATACTGTTTTTGTAAGGCTTCTATAAACCCATGTAACTGGGCTGCTTTAGGCCCTCCATGACCTTCTATGATACCTATTCGCGGCGGCTTTTGCTGCACCAACCTAGCTAATAAACTCCCTACTTCATACTCCAAATTTTCTATAGATTGATGCACCATCATGTCCAGAGGAAGCATTCGGTTGGCTTTCAGGATACTCCCTCCTACGTTTTTGTCTTGATAGGCAATGATGATGCCGGGATGAATGAGCTTTTCGGTGCGTTCTCCATTTTCTTCTTTGTAGACATTGGTAGGTTGAATTCCATGCGCTATCAGTGTTTGCAAGTACGTCTTTCGTTTCTCCACAGATGCTTGATTGATATCTACTAGGCGATAGGTAATGGAATGCTTGGCATAGGCTTTACATTCATCTAATAAGGTGCATAGGCTATGGTTTAGTTGTTGAAAGGCGGTAGGCAAGTCTCCTGCTAGGTAAATATCTATCTGAATGGGAGCTTCTAATGCACGTACCAAAGTCTTAGTAGTAGGATGCAGGGAGTAGCGTTTGTCAGCTGTTAGATCTATTCGTACGGGCCAGTAATTAGCCATTAGATAGGCGATCCCAAAGAGACAACAACTACTTAGGATGAGAATGGATTGTTTGATATACGTGGATTGTTTCGGAATCATATGCTTCGTTTTACATGGACGATAGTACGGGTAGTGATCAAGCATAAGGTAATGAACCCGCTAAAGTAAATTACATCGCGTAGATCTATCACGCCTCTGCTTAAAGCTTCGTAGTGATATAAAATGCCTCCCTGTATTATCCACAAAGTATGTTGCCCCCAATTGGCTAATGTTGCGCAAGCATCTAACCCTTGATAGCATACAAAGCATAACAAGGTGCCGAACAAAAAGGCTACCAATTGACTGGATGTGCAAGCGGAGGCCAATAGTCCCAGGGCGATGAAGGCTGCGGATAGGCACAACAAACCGATATAAGAACCCCCTAAGGCTGCTATATCAATATTGCCTACAGGCGTTGCTAGGTAATAAATGGAAATACCATATATGCTCGTAAGTAACAATGTAACAGCCACCACAAAGACCGCCGCTAGGTATTTACCTATGATTATTTGAGTAATGGTAAGAGAGCTTGTGAGTAATAATTCCAAGGTTCCCAGTTTTACTTCTTCTGCTAATAACCCCATGGTGATGGCAGGAGCTAAGAACATAAAGATATAGGGAGCCATAGTGAATAATGGCGCAAGGTCTGCATAACCACTTTGAAACACATTGTTGGTAGCAAATACCCATGTCCATAGGCCTATAATAGTTAAAAAAAAGCCCATGATCACATAGGCTATCAGCGAGTAGAAGTAAGTATGGAGTTCTTTTTTGAAGATGGAGAACATGCAATAAAAGAGGTATAGTGGTTGTAAAGTTTGATATGTGGTCAAAGCATGGGGTCTGTTTCCTCAATTGGGGTCTGTTGCCTCAATGTGTAAATTCAAAGCGATTCCCCGGACATTCCGCATCTAAAAGTTAAGAATTTTTGGTAGTGGTATAAAGCTACATGTTGTCTCAATAGAGGGAGGTACTTCATGTGATTTTTAGAGATAAAAACGCTCCAAAAGAGTCATTTTTTTCGGATTATTGGGTCTGTTTCCTCAATTGTGTAAATTCAAAGCGATGCCCTTGTTAGAGAGATGGATTCTGTCCTCGAATCTAATTAAAAAATGCGAGATAACTTCATGCCAATTAGCAACGGGGATGGTCCATTTTGCAGTGATGTACTCAATTGTTAAATAGAGGGACTTAAATACTGCATCATCGCTTGGGAATACCCGCTTATTTCTTGTTACCTTTCTTAACTGGTTATTGAGAGATTCTATAGCATTGGTCGTATAAATTACTTTACGTATGCATTGAGGATACTTCAAAAATGCTATTAAGTGCTCCCAATTATTATACCAAGATTTAGCGATTTGAGGATATTGTTTTCCCCACTTGTCCTCAAAAGATTTGAGAGAGTCTAGCGCTTCTTCTTCATTAACAGCTTGATATATAGGCTTTAGCTCTCTTCCTACTTGCTTACGGTCTTTATATGATACAAAAGTTA
>JALRAY010000013.1 GCA_023257955.1 Amoebophilaceae bacterium
GAAGAAAAAGCGTTATATGATCTATATCGCAAAGAGCAAGATACGTTGCATAGTAACCTAGCCTGTGCAGAAAGAAGGGGGAAAGCAGAAGGCAAAGCAGAAGGCAAAGCAGAAGGGATAGAGGTAGGTAAAGCAGAGGGCATGGCAGAAGGAATAGAGGCAGGAAAATTAGAAGGAATAGAGGTAGGTAAAGCAGAAGGCGAAAGAAAAAGCAAAATCGAGATCGCTAAAAACATGTTACAAAAGAATTTAGAGATACCCTTAATCCAAACGCTAACGGGGTTATCTGCCGAAGAAATTAGTCAATTGTAAGCACAAAATCATTTAATTTTTAAAGCGCATAGATATGGCTGAAGTAATTAGAATGCCTAAGATGAGTGATACCATGGTAGAAGGTGTTATCTCTTCCTGGGTAAAAAAAGTAGGAGATACCGTCAAGTCCGGGGACATTTTAGCTGAAGTAGAGACCGATAAAGCGACGATGGAGCTAGAAGCCTATGACGAAGGGACGTTATTGTATGTAGGCGTAGCAGAAAAGCAAAGCGTACCCGTGAACGGCATCATGGCTATCATTGGAGAACCTAACGAAGATATAGCTGCATTACTGTCACAAGTAGACGCAGAAAAGACCACCCCAGACATAGTTACCACGCCTGATGCGGCAACACCTACTCAAGAGGAAGCAAAGGCTTCACCAACACCCACATCCTCCAATACCGCTATCGCTTCCTCTACTGATACTACCGTTACTACAGATAAACGCATAGCAGCTTCTCCGTTAGCAAAGAAAATGGCGCGGGAAAAGGGCTATGATCTATCTACTATCACTGGGACTGGCGAAGGAGGAAGAATCACCAAACGGGATATAGAGAACAAAGCCGCACAAATGCCAGCGGTTACCCAATCCTATGTGGCTAGCTTATCAGCTTTAAAAGAGGATTATCAAGTCGTTCCCGCTTCCCCCATGCGGCAAACGATTGCCAAACGTTTAACCGCCAGCGCCACTACCATCCCTCATTTTTACCTAACATCCACTATCAATATGGATGCTGTCGTTGAAGCCCGCAAAAAAATCATCGATTATGCAGCTGTGAAGGTCACCTTTAATGACATCATCATTAAAGCCCTTGCTTTAGCTATCCGTAAACATCCAACGATTAATACTGCTTGGGAAGATAATACCATCCGGTTTAACCATCACATACACATAGGCGTAGCCATGGCCATTGAAAATGGGTTGATAGTGCCCGTCATCCGCTTTGCAGACCACCAATCGATTGCACAAATTGCGGTAGGCGTGAAGGACTTAGCACAACGGGCAAAGGACAATCAACTGCAGCCTACAGATTTAGAGGGTTGCACCTTTACTATCTCCAATCTCGGGATGTTGGGAGTTGAATCCTTTACCGCTATTATCAATCCTCCTGGGGCTTGTATTCTTGCAGTGGGTGCCATTCAGCAAGTACCCGTCATCAAAGACAACTCAGTAGTTCCCGCACATGTCATGAAGGTGACGTTGAGTTGTGATCATCGTGTAGTGGATGGAGCAGTAGGTGCAGCTTTTCTACAAACTCTGAAAGAACTATTAGAAGAACCTTTGAAATTGTTAGTATAATCACCTTCGCGATCATTATTGCGCACGTAGTGACAGCTCCCTCGCAGGGCTCATCGGTGTGTGATCTGTGCGTATGCGGAGATAATTCACCGTCTTACACCTTTACCTTTTACCGCATCATGGATTGCTTCGTAGCCTTCGGCTCCTCGCAATGCCGGGAGGAAAAGGGCTCATTGTAATGCCGGGATCGAATGGGGCTCGATGACGTTAAAACAACACCGTCATTACTCAGAAAGAGAAATCGCAGCCTAAATTAGGTGTCATCCTAAGACACAAATTCAATACAATCTTAGAGAAAGTACTGTTAATGCAATACATAACGCATACAGCTCTTTTCAAGCCCCATCATTATCATAAAACATTCATGAATATTTTAAACCTCTTTAAAAAGAACAAAGCAACCACAACGGAAGGCATACCCTCTAGCAGCAATTCATTGTGGACAAAAATTCAAAAGTCTATTGCCGGCAAAGCAACGATAGATGAAGATACCCTCGATACCCTAGAAGAGGCCCTGATTGCTGCCGATATAGGGGTAGAAACGACCATTAAGGTCATGGAAAAATTAGAGACACATGTTGCCCATCATAAGTACCTTCATGTGGATGAGTTAAAAGGTAGACTGCAACAAGAGATAGCTACCTTGCTCACCTTTCCTATAGCCGCTATTGATGAGACAACCTTGCCACACGTCATCTTAGTGACGGGGGTGAATGGGGTAGGCAAGACCACGACCATAGGCAAGCTAGCGGCTATGTATCAAAAAGCCGGCAAGAAAGTAATCTTAGGAGCTGCCGACACCTTTAGAGCTGCCGCCATAGAACAGCTCAAGCGTTGGGGAGAACGCACTGATACTACCGTAATCACACATCCTACCCAAGCCGATCCTTCCGCCGTCGCCTATACAACCATCCAACAAGCCCTGCAACAACAAGCAGATATCGTGATTATAGACACCGCTGGTAGGTTACATACCAAAGTCAACTTAATGCATGAGCTAACTAAAATACAGCGGACAATCGCCAAATTGATACCTACAGCCCCCCATGAGGTATTACTCGTATTAGATGCGACAACAGGCCAAAACGCGATGATACAAACAGCAGCCTTTATGCAAGCAACCCCCATCACAGGAATCGTAGTCACCAAACTAGATGGTACCGCAAAAGGCGGAATGGTCATTGGCATTATGGATCAATTTCATATCCCTGTCAAATACGTAGGCAGTGGCGAAGGCGTGGACGATATACACCGCTTTGATACACAACAGTTTGTAGAGGCTTTGTTTCAGGAGTAGGCTTACAAGCATCTTTAGCAGCCATCAAGAGAATCATCTATCATCCCCTATAGCAGCCGCCGTTTCAGGGCTATCAACTATCACTATTGTTATGCGTAAAGACGTTTTAGATAACACCGCCAGCACAGCATCTAGCACCGAAAAGGAGCAAGAAAGAGCCTTGCGCCCCCTTGCCTTTTCAGACTTTGCAGGGCAAGAAAAGATCGTTGAGAATTTAAAAATCTTTGTACGCGCTGCACAAGAACGCAAGGAACCCCTAGATCACGTATTATTACATGGCCCTCCAGGGCTAGGCAAAACCACCCTCGGCCATATCATCGCCAATGAGCTTCAAGTAAGCATTCGCATTACCTCCGGCCCCGTCTTAGATAAGCCCAGTGACCTAGCAGGTATTCTCACTAATCTCGCACCGCATGAAGTGCTCTTTATTGATGAAATACACCGCCTCAATGCAGTAGTAGAAGAGTATTTGTATACGGCTATGGAAGACTTTAAGATAGACATCATGCTAGATTCCGGCCCGAATGCACGCAGTGTCCAACTCAAGCTACATCCCTTCACCTTAATAGGCGCCACTACCAGGTCTGGATTATTAACGGCCCCTTTACGTGCCAGATTCGGCATCAATACGCGCCTAACCTATTACGGTGTAGAACTATTGACAAAGATCATCCATCGCTCCAGTCAAATATTAGGCATAGCCATAGAACCAGCTGCCACCCAAGAACTAGCCAGAAGAAGCAGAGGCACTCCCCGCATTGCCAACAACCTCTTACGCCGAACCCGCGATTTTGCACAAGTAGCCGGCGATGGCATTATCACCGCAAACATTGCGCAAACGGCATTAACAGCATTGGAAGTAGATGAGAATGGCTTGGATGAAATGGACAACCGCATCCTATCTACCATCATCCACAAATTTCATGGAGGCCCTGTGGGCATTAATACCATCGCCATGGTTTGCGGGGAAGAAGCGGAAACTATAGAAGAAGTATACGAACCCTTTCTTATACAAGAAGGTTATCTACAGCGTACACCAAGAGGTAGAGAAGTGACTAAAAAGGGGTATCAACACCTGAAAATAGTCCCCCCACAACAAGCAGCTTCGCTTTTTCAATAAAGTGCTTTCAAAAACCTGATATAGTAAAGTTCAGCGTTATAAATTCCGGCAAGCAGATCAAACCGTAAGCCAAATCTTTTTCTTCCGCTCCTCGCAATTGTATATGTTATGTAATGTAATGTAATTCGTTGTCAAGCTTGTCATGCATTTGGCTCAAAAATAGCTTTAACGCTCATTATACGTACAAAGGCTTGTCTTGTTATATTGTACTTCCCTGTTGCTTGTATGCGTCAGAATGATGCATATAATTACGAAGAATCAGCTCCTGAATGCAGAATATGCGCTTTTATAGGTCGGCAACACAAAGTGCCCAAAAAGCAATCGTAGCTTAACTTAAGTATCCGCCTCAAACCATTTCAGTACGATAAAAACAAGCGCTGTTAATGAAATATACAACACATACAGCCATGACGGGAGTGGGGGGCAATGAGGTGAGGTTGATAATTCTACCCAAAAATCTAGGCAAAAATAACGTCAACAAGAGGGGGTAACCTCATTTACAGGGAATGCGGGCGGTGTGCATAACTTGTGTGTATAAACTGTGAAAAAAGGTATTCACAAAAAGTTTAATTTCACGTCCATGAATACAGCAAACCTATCCTTTAAGCCTTCCGCGCCTGTCGAGAAAGTCCAGGCAAAATCATTAATACCTATTACGGATCTACGGGGCAAAATGCCTCCGCAATCTATAGATGTAGAGCAAAGCATCTTAGGAGCACTGATGCTTGAAAAAGATGCCCTCATAGGCGTAATAGACATCTTGCGTCCGAATACTTTTTATGAACCTGCGCACCAAGAGATATACAATGCCATTCTAGAGCTCTTTAATTCCTCTTCGCCTGTAGACATTCGCACAGTGGTGAATCAGCTGCGCAAAAACGGCAAGCTAGATCTGGTGGGGGGAACGTATTATGTGCAATCTCTCACCGAACGCATCACCTCGGCAGCTAATATTGAAGCGCATGCCCGGATTATAACGCAGTATGCTATCAAACGGCAGATCATCACCATCGCTACGGAGCTGCATAAATATGCCTACGAGGATACTACGGATGTCTTTAGCTTGTTAGACCATGCGGGGCAGTTGCTCTTTGGCGTAACGGAGGCAAACGTACGCAAAAACTATCTCACGATGGGGACGCTCTTAGGAGATGCTATCAAAGAGCTAGATGCGAAACGGAATCATAAAGATGGGCTTACGGGTATCCCAAGTGGCTTTATCGCCTTGGATAGACTGACGGCAGGTTGGCAAAAGTCTGATTTGGTGATTGTGGCGGCTAGGCCTGGGATGGGTAAAACAGCTTTTATGCTTTCCTTGTTACGGAATGCGGCTATTGATCATGGTCATCCCGTGGCTATATTTTCATTGGAGATGGCATCTTTGCAATTAGTCAATAGGTTAATTGCTTCCGAGGCGGAGCTAGAAAGCGAGAAGATAAAACGGGGAACTCTGGAGGAGCATGAATGGCAACAATTGATACATAAGACGGCCAAACTATCGCAAGCGCCTATCTATGTAGATGATACGCCTGCACTTTCTATCTTTGAACTACGTACCAAGTGCCGCAGGTTGAAAGTCAAGCATGATATCCAACTGATTGTAGTCGATTACCTACAACTCATGACGGGGGATGCTACCAAAAGCTCCACCAATCGGGAGCAAGAAATAGCTTATATCTCGAAATCCCTCAAAAGCCTCGCCAAAGAACTGAATGTGCCTATTTTAGCTCCTTCTCAATTGAGCCGAGCGGTAGAAACACGCGGAGGAAGTAAAAGACCTATACTATCAGACCTTCGAGAATCCGGAGCCATAGAGCAAGACGCAGACATGGTGCTCTTTTTATATCGCCCCGAATACTATGGCCTCACAGAAGATGATTTAGGGAACCCTACCAAAGGCCTAACAGAAGTCATCATTGCCAAGCATAGAAATGGTTCCTTGGATGCGGTCACGCTGAACTTTGTAGGTAAGTATACCAAGTTTACAGATGTAGATGTACTGTCCTTACCAGCTTCCGCTACGGATGATGCCAAGGATGCTAGCACCACGATTACTAAAACCAGTAAAGCCAATAGCACCATGCTGAGCTTTGGTATGGAAGGAGATGAGCTGTTAGACTAAGCATTGGCAAGCTCATCATCAAGCAACGCAGTGAAACCAAATAGGATCCTAACAACCAATAGCTTCAATTACATTCCAATCAATAGGAATAACGTATTACTACTATATGACCTTAAAAAACACCTCTCCTATATACTATCCTGAAATTGATATCATCCGTGGGATTACGGTAGCCGCTATGGTTCTCTTTCATACGTGCTTTCAGTTAACATTTATATTTCGTAGCCATGTTATCTCTAATCTATGGTTTTGGCAAGGATTCCCAATCCTCATCAGCGGATCTTTTTTGATGTTAGTGGGGTTGTCTCTTTATGTAGGGGAAAAAAGAGGCAAATACAGCGCCATACAACCATTACTAAAAAGAAGCGGATTCATATTTGGCTTGGGGATGATCTTAACGGGCATCACTTTGATAGGCCAGCAGGGGCTCTACGTATACTTCGGCATCCTACACTGTATTGGCTTATCTACACTCATCAGTTATTATACGTTGCCTTGGCCTACATATGTCAACTTGCTTGCAGGCATCCTCATTATAGGCTTAGGTATTCCCCAGCAATTACTGCTTTTCCCTCCTTGTGATAATGTATGGACTTTCTTTGTGTGGCCTTCCCGTTCCCCACTTTTCCATCACCTTGATTATTATCCCCTGATACCAGCACTCGGGTTTGTATTCATAGGTATTTTTTTAGGGAAAGTGTTATATACGCATGGGCAGCGAACTTTTAACTTACCTATTCCCAAGCATGTATTGACCTATACTGCGTCTATGCGATGGTTAGGAAGGCATTCCCTGCTCGTTTACTGTATCCATACCCCTATCATATTTGTAGTGCTTTATATCATGCGCTACTTACAAAAGCTATGAATGATAGGGGGCCTGCAACGAGTGCTGAGATACGGCATGGTTATTTTTTGATCTTTGGTGTTGAAGAAAAAGCTTGCAAGCTTGCCTGTTTCACGATAGATACGGCCATTCACTTGCTGCAAGCTATTGGTGAGGAGATAAAAGTCAATTTTCTAGATCGTACGAAGGTCGTATTGCAAGTAGAGAGTCAATGTTTGCTTGTACCTGTGCAAGAGGTCAAAGAAAAAGTAAGGCAAGGTGTATTGTCACCTGATACCAAGGTCTTTAACAATGTCATCACTCAAAAAAAGGCGCTAGCAACGAATTGGCTTATCCCGCTACATGACTCTTGGTTAGCGACATCGTAGGTACGCAGGAGTTGCTATGGTAAGGTGATACACACGTGATATTACCCAGCTATCCATGAAGTAGCTTATACACTAACTCTTGTAATACGGCTCTTTCCTTGGCGAATGGGGAGGTAATGCCTTTGAGTGCCATATCTGCTTCTTGCAAGTCATTAATATGTTGGATGATTGTAGGGACGGGATATAGCTTGGCGGCTGCCAGATACTGCGGAATAAAATAGGCATTAAGTTTGAGGCTGATCGCTAAATTTTTGGCGGATCTATCGGTTGTTTGATGAATCAGCAAAAGCTTGCTAAAAAAGGTAGCTAATAGTGATATGACCACATTGGCGATGAAGCTGGTATTGTTTTCCATCAACTGCAGCACGATGCGATTAGCTTCCCATACGTTTTTGGTGGCAATAGCGTTTTGTAGCTCAAATACATTGAATTGTCGATGCATGCCTACGTAGCTTTGCACCAAATTTCCAGTAATCACTCCTTCTTCCTTCATATTAAGCATTATCTTATCGATTTCTTTAGCTATTCTGCTTAAATCATTGCCTACCATTTCTTGCAGCAGTAGTATGGCTTCCTCTTTGATGGCTATCTTCTTGGCTGTTACATAGTTGCGTATCCAAGCCGCTAGTTGATTCTCATAGAGTTTTTTCGCCTGCACCATCACGGCTGTTTCTTGCAACATTTTACTCAGTTTGGAGTTTGCAGGCAGGGTTTTATGTTCATAGAAAAAGACTACCAGCATAGTGGGATTCGGCTTTTGTAAGTATGCTTTCAGCATCATGAGTCCTGTTTCCCTATTGATGTCTATCACCTCTTGGGCTTCTTTGATAATTAAGATTTGCTTGTCACCGATAATGGGGTATTGTTGTGCGCGCTGAATGATATCGGCCATTTTGGTTTCTATGCCGTAGAGCATAGTCAGGTTGAAGGTTTTTTCCGATGCTTCCAGGATGTGGTCCTTAAAGTAGGAGAGGAGCATATCGATATAGTAGCGTTCGTCACCTTGTACAAAGTATAATGGGGCATATTCTTTGTTTTTGAGTAGGGATAAAGCTTGTGGTGGAGATAGGGTAGGCATATGTTCAAGGTTGCGGAAATGGATGAGTTACGAGATTGGTATTTGGCGCATGCGGGGGATGCTTAAACAGGTAATAACTACCCATTTGTAAGCTGGGGTTAAGAAGATAGCGTCCTGAGAGTTGCATGATTATGAATGAGGCTTGGGTAACCCTAGAGATTGCTAAGCATGGCAGCATCTGAGGAGATGAAGGGTTGATATTGTTAGGGGATGGAGAAGTAAGGCTAGGTACCTTAGGAGAAAAGTTCGGGAAAAAGTATGTTGTAACGAAGTAGCCCGTAGGGGAATCGAACCCCTGTTTCCAGGATGAAAACCTGACGTCCTAACCCCTAGACGAACGGGCCACGAAACATACACTTAACGAACACTATGAAATCGTATTAACCACATACGACTCACAACGTGCTACAAAAATAATTAGAAAATTGGATTTCCTGTAATGCCGCAAGAAATTTTAGGCGTCGGCTGCAGAAGGCCTTTGATGTAAGACGCGCATGACGTTATCACACACGATGGCGGCAGCTAATGCTGCATTGAGCGATTCGGCATGTCCATACCTAGGGATCGTAAGCTTATGCTGGATATAGGGTAATAGTGTTTCATGGATACCATGTACTTCATTGCCTATGAGTATTAAACCTTCAGTAGGATAGATCGTCTCCTTGGCATGGATACTTTGCCCATTCGTAAAGGTGCCTATAATAGGAACGGTTGCTGCTGCTAGATAACTGGGTAAATCTGTATAATGCACAGGCACATTGATGAAAGACCCCATGCTGGCTTGCAGTACCTTGGGATTATATAACTCTACCGTAGTAGGCGAGCATACGATGCCGCTTAATCCGTACCAATCTGCTAGTCGGATGAGGGTTCCTAAATTACCAGGATTTTGAATGTTGTCTAAGACCAATGTGTATGGCTGCGTGGAGCAAGGCGCTTGGGGAGGTGGTATAGTCGCTACTGCTAAGGCAGTATAATTTTCCTCCAAAGTACTTAAATTGGTTAAAGCGACTCTATCTATTTCAAAAACTTCCATAGCGGAATTGTTGAGTAAATGAGCGTACTTCGTTAAAAATGCGGGCGTAGCTACTAGCAGGAGTACCTGATAATGGGAGGTGAGTAATGACCGCACATTTTTTTCACCTTCTACTAAAAAGCTATTTGCTCGTATTCTCCCCTTTTTGCAATGTAAACTTTTGATGTATTTTGCCTGTGAGGTAGCAATACGCTTAAACTTTCCTTCATGAGATTGCGATACCATATTCTATATATATTAATCAGTGTTAACCTTTTTTCACTCACTACTAGTTGTACTAGCTTCCACACGCTACAAAAGAATGAATATCTGTTGGTAACACAAGATGTTATTGGCAACAAGCATATTAAAACGGTGGATTTAGAGGCTTATTACCTAGATGAGAGTAATCGAAAAATTGTAGGCATCCCTTTCTGGTTATATCTCTATTCCGTAGGGAGGTATTATTTCAATGAACCTTTCATAGAGCGAGCGTATCACAAAGCATCATGGTCTTATGATAACCGTTTAGCTGCGGTTAGCCATCAACCGAAAAAGTATAAAAGAATCAAAAAAGCTAAAAAACGAAAACTACAATACTATGAAAGTTTATTAACGCAAGGCAACCTCCTGATGCAACTAGGCGAAGCGCCTCGTTTATATTCCCCAGAAAAAATAAAGGCTACAACGCAAAATATCCTGCAATATTTGCATACGCAGGGCTTCTTTAACGCCAAGGTCACTAGTAGTGTTAAGTTCAAGCATCAAACAGCGCATGTACGGTATATCATTCAAGAAAATGAACCTTTTATCCTGCGTGAGATTACTTTAAATACATCCGATGCGGCTATCAAAAGTATTTTAGAGCCTTATGCGGAAACTAGTTTACTGCAGCCCGGTCAGCGCTATGACCAAGAGCTATTGGAGCAGGAGCGAGATAGAATCTATGAACTTTTAATCAATAAAGGTTATTGGGGATTTAAGAAAAATGCCATCTGGTTTAATGTAGACAATATCTCACAAGCCGAAAAGGTATTCATTGAAACGGTTGTAGCCTCCGGATCGGAAGGCAACCCGCATCCGGCATATCACATAGCGCACATAGATTTTTCGATTGTTGGAGAAGAGACGACATCCCAGGCTAATGAAACGCATACATTCTTTAAGGGGATTACTTTCAAAAATATAGATGACTACTTTTCCCCACACGTGCTCATCTCTAAGATTCCTATTCAACCAGGAGATATATACAGTGCACAAACCATTATTGGTTTACAGAGACGGTTAACCGCATTAGGCATTTTTAAAGCCATACACGTAACGCATGTTCCGAGCAATGAACAACACTTAAGAACGCAGATACAGACGAGCTTATTAGATAAATTTCAGCTGGAGCATGAAATAGGGACAGATATTACCGCTCACTCCTTTATCCCTTTCTATCGATCCGCATTCAAAATCCGCAATCTATTTCATCAATTAGATATCCTCACTACCAGTTTGCAATTTGGGGTAGAGCTTGGTTCCGTAGCTACGGATGGGAGTCAATTTTACAATGTGAATAATTTTGAAACGAATATACACTGGCAGCTCCCAAAATTATTATTGCTTTTACCTATCAAACAACATATTCGGTTAGATAGATATGAACCGGTTACAAAAATTAACGTAGGGTATAAGTTTAGCAATCATCCCAACTATAAGAGCTATAATGTTCATCAGGAATTATCCTTCACCATGCACTTTAAGCACATAGTAATGGAAATAGCTCCTATAAACATCAGGGTAGTCGATTTTAATGTAAAGCCGGATTTTCAGAAAGAATTGCAGCATCGCAAGCAGCAAGGGGATATGTCCTACAAAAAGTATGACCCTACTTTTGATACTAACATTAAGATAACAACCAAAAGCAAGGTGCGAGAAAAGACTTTAACAGCCGTAGCAGTCTCTCATTCACGCTGGGAAATCACCGTAGAAAGCGGAGGAACAGCACAAAATTTCATCAATATTGAAAAGTTACTCAACTTTAAATTTGCCTGCTATCGGTACTTAAAAGGCAGATTGCAGTACACCTATTATATTCCTTTACATGCCAGCACGATGCTAGTATGTCATTCGCATACCGGTATTTTATATCCCTATAATCAAATACAAATTGCGCCGCAAGATAAGTATTTCTCTATAGGAGGGGTTAGGAGCCTTCGGGCTTGGGGACCTAAAACAGTAGGTCCTGGCTCTTCTCAAGCAGGCGCTTCCACCAAGGATATTTATTTTAATGAAAAGGCAGGCGAGTTATTGATACAATTCAATGCAGAGTTACGGCAACGAATAATAGGCATAGTAGAGGGCGCTATTTTTCTAGATATGGGGAATATATGGATGTTACGCAAAACGACGCAGGTAGGCGAGGATTTTGCATGGTCGCGGTTTTATAAAGAACTGGCGGTAGGAACAGGGGTAGGCGTGCGATTAAATTTTAATGTTTTGGTATTCCTCTTAGATATAGGGGTCAAGATCTATGATCCCTCAGCGCATAAAGGCGCTAGGCTCTTCCCCAAATCCATGTGGGAAGGTCCTACTTTTAACATTGGCTTAGGGTATCCATTTTAAGGTGCTTTCTGTTGCCAACCGACAGATAAGAAAATTTGCTATAGTGATGCGTAAACGCGTAAGTGCGGTATCGCCCATCTTTCTGTATCTATAGAAAAAGATTTAGCTCCTAGAAATACAAAAATTTCACATCGCATGGAATAGCCTTCAACAGATGCAAAGACTTTTACTAGCAGAGTGTATATAGATGCAACAAACGTGCATGGTATCAAGACAGAGTCTTCACAAGCTTACTACCAATCTCTACAAAAAAAAGACCGCTAAAGTGGCGTAAAAACACTTTAACGGTCTCAAAAGTTAGCTGTAAGTCGATTTTCTCTATCTATCCCCCACGATTAACTTATTTACTTTTCCCCCATGCTTGTGATGGCATATCTAAATCCAATAGTAGCTGTGCAAGCATCTTGATCCAGGTATCGCCTTGTGCCAATTTGTGCCCAATATGCGCAATCTTTCCAAGAAGCGCCTTTATATACCCTGGCTTTATTATTGATAAGGGAATGAGTAGGGTCATAATCAGATTCAGGGTCTAACGTATCGTCTCTGCGCACGGGATTAAAATCTTCGCTGACTTCATAAGAGAGCGGGCGATATATATCATATACCCATTCACTCACATTCCCGCCCATGTCATATAATCCTAAATCATTAGGCGGATATTGATATACATACGTGGTGGGGGCACCGCAACTACTTTCGCCAGGAACGCCTTTATAGCTGCCTTTAGAACGTTTGAAATTAGCTAAGTATTTCCCTTCCCAAGGCCCTTCATTAGCTCGTAATGAAAGGCCATCACCCCAAGGATAGACCCGTTGGGTAGATTGTACAAAATCTGGATCCTGGGTGCCAACCATAGACATAGCAGCATAGTCCCATTCTGCTTCTGTAGGCAAGCGATAACCTGCTATAAAACTATCTTGTGAAATAGCATCATCATCAGCATCATCATCAGCATCATCATCAGGATCCACATCAGCAGTAGAATCTGTATCTACGTCAGCATCTGGATCAGCTTGCGTACTGGCTTCGGTTTTTTTTCTCTTCTTATTAGGCTGGGTGCTTTTTGAATTTGTTTTTCTCTTTTTACTAGATTTTTTGGCAAGTTCATCATTGACCTGTTTGGTTAACCAATCACAAAATTCAACGGCTTGACTCCATGAAACGCCTACAACTGGATATTGTCGGAAACTAGCATGCTTGCGATAATTATTAATGTAGGAGTCATTATAGCCGAGATCTCTTTTCCATACCGAATCATCAGGCACGGCGGCCTTATATTTATCTGGGTCATTTTTTTGTAAATCATCTAAATATTCTTGCCACTCTATATTCGTTACGGGCGTTGCTTTTAGGTAAAAAGAAGTAACGGTGATTTCTCTTTTTACACTGTTGATATCATCTCCATACCCGCCTATAATCATAGAACCGCCCGCTACATACCTCATTCCAGGACCAACTTCTTGTCCTGAATAGGGTAGTACCTCAAAACCCTCTGGTGTGTTAAAAGGTTTACCTGTTATCGTGCTTTTTTTACCAGGATTAGAGCTAGTTGGCTTACTGTCACTACATGCAACAGTTAAGCAACTACAGATGAGAATGAAAGTAAGAGATAAGACGTTTTTTGTGTATTTAAAATGATATAAATATTGCATAGGGTTCAATTCTTCTTGATTTATTGATAGATGGTTACGATACCTGGTTATGGCCTGTAAGGCGTTAATTGCGTACAAAGATACTATTTAGTTTGTAATGATATATGCTGCCTGCTAAATTTTGAAACTTACGACCTCTTGTCATGCGTTGCTAGTAAATATACCCTCATCCAGCACGTGACAATGTAGTAAAAGCTTCACCTAAACACATTTCAAAGATAAATTATCCTGTATCTATCAAGGATTTAGACATAAATTTTCTACTTTTAACCTATTACACAGCTTTTCATCACCTTATCTCATCAACTTTTAAACATAAATCCCGTAACCGATTATGCAACTAACGTATCTATGCCGTAATAAAAACATATACGCTCTTCTTATAAGCGTGCTGCTTTTCCTCTGCACACCCTCCATAGCTTTATCTAACAATCTCAAAACTGCTTTAGCAGCTTTTAACAATGGTGAATTGGAAAAAGCACAACAAATTATAGATACCGTAGTGTCGATAGATCAAGGCACGCATTCAGCAAAAGATTGGTACTATCGCGGTGTGATATATGAGCAGCTAATGCGGACAAATATTACCTCAGATCTATCCACAGACTACTTTCATGAAGCCCTCAACGCTTACCGCAAGACCCTTGAATGTGGTAACAAAGACCCTCAATACCATCGATTTGCGGAAATTCACTTAGAAGAGATGTGGAATTACTACATCAACCGCAGTGTACAATACTACAAAATGGAATATTTTGAGGAAGCGGTAGAGCAACTTGAAATAGCAAGGAAGATCCATCCAGAAGCAAAACTAATGGTCCTTTATAGCGCCATTATCAATCACCAAATGGAAGCATACGATGAAGCATTACAAGGATATACCCAATACCTCAAAGCCCATAGCCAAGATGCAGCCTTGTACCGTATCCTCGCTGACCTTACTATTCATCACCAAAGAGATGTACACAAAGCACAAGAACTTTTAGAAGCAGCTCTCCACAAATATCCATGGAATTATAACCTTTTGGAAGACTATTATGAACTCTTAGCCAATAATCACTTACTGCAAAAGCAACAACATGACTTAGAGAATCAACTTCTTGAGCAACCCAAAAACCCTATCAACTACTACCAGTTAGCCCATCTTCATCAGAAACTGAATCGTTATGAAGAAGCTATCGTATATGCCAAAAAAGCATTAGCCCTAGCACCTTCCCAACCAGAAGTAATGCTACAAACAGCAATCTTATACTATAACTTTGCTGCCGAAGTGATCCATAACGCCTTGACATTGTCAGAAGAAACATTTCAACAACAAAAAGAAGCAGAAGTCAAAAAATGCCATCAAGTAGTAGAAGGAGCTATTAAATACCTCAAAAAAGCACGCAAAGCACATCCAAAGAATATATATATCCTTCAGCAACTACGTTTGCTCTACAAATGGTTGGGGAATGAAAAAAGAGCCGAGATTATAGCCCGCAAAATGGAAGCAATACCTGGAGGCAGTGAATTGATAGAAGAAATGGAAGAACAAGAGAGCGAAGTACAAAAAAGAGAGGAAGAAGCGTTAGTAGAACCTTCTGAAGAAGAAAGTGATTCCGCTAGGGTTCGAACCTAGGACCCTCTCCTTAAAAGGGAGATGCTCTACCAGCTGAGCTACGGAATCGATAAGTGATACAAAAGTAACAGTGATCCCGCAGATATAACAACTAATTACAAAATTTTAATACAAACATAATTCCGCTACTATGCATGATAACAAAGTAGTATACAACCCATTTCACACAGAGATATACTGGTTTTTCCCCAATCTAATTGGCTATTTACGTATTATTTTAGCACTAAGCGCTTTTTGTATCTGCTTTACACATCCCTACTGGTTCACGGCATTATATGGCACCAGCCAGCTCTTAGACAGCATGGATGGCTATTTTGCACGACGGTTAAACAAAGTCACCACCTATGGTGCTATGTTGGATATGGTATTAGATAGAGCATCTACAACCGCATTACTCATCATCTTAACACGTTTCTATCCTGCATGCATAAAATTCATCATTATTATGGTATTGATAGACCTGATATCACACTTCCTATATATCTATAGTTCACTACTACATGGCAAAAAGTCGCATAAAACCATCTCCACACACCAAAATTATTTACTCAAGTTGTACTATGGCAACTCCAAAGCCCTTTTAGTGATCCTATGCATAGGCAGTGAAGGTTGCTTACTATGGTATTACCTGCAACATTTTGGTGCTTTTATACATGCAGATGTTATACTACAACAAATCATTGCCGGCACATTAGCCTGCTTATTTTTCATCAAACAAATTGTGAATATCATCCAACTACGGGAAGCCATTAAAGACATTGTGGTACTAGATATCAAAACATAACGGATGCC
This sequence comes from Amoebophilaceae bacterium, assembly GCA_023257955.1. Classification (GTDB taxonomy): domain Bacteria; phylum Bacteroidota; class Bacteroidia; order Cytophagales; family Amoebophilaceae; genus Amoebophilus. The sequence continues at coordinate 16,135 of JALRAY010000013.1, forward strand.
TATGATCCTTCATTTTCTTAGTTAGTAACTTTAAAAACAAGCAAAATTATGAAACAAATTAGAAAAGTCGTTATTACAGGTATGGGGTCTTTAACCCCCATAGGGTTAAATAATCAGACTTATTGGCAAGGACTCATCAATGGGGTAAGCGGCGCAGCACCCATTACATACTTTGATACTACCGCACACAAAACCAAATTCGCCTGCGAACTAAAAGGATACAAACCAGAAAATTACTTTGATAACAAAGAAATCAAGAAACTAGACCCTTGTTCACAATATGCGCTAGTAACCACCAAAGAAGCTTTGCAAGACGCCCATTTAGAGATATCAAAAATAGATACAGAACGCGTCGGCGTAATATTTGGAACAGGCATTGGCGGCATGCAAAGTATGCAAGAAGGTATCATAGACTTTGCTAAACATGATTTAGTTCCAAAATTCAGCCCCTTCTTCATCACCAAGATGATAGCCAACATGCCTGCAGCACAAATCTCTATCAAATATGGATTCAAAGGTCCAAACTATGTTGCCGTCTCTGCCTGCGCTTCCGCATCACACGCATTGATTTCATCTGTACAATCCATACAACTAGGCCTAGCAGATGTAATGATTACAGGAGGAAGTGAAGCCGCCATTACCCCCGTAGGCATAGGAGGTTTTAACGTCATAAAAGCACTCTCAGAAAGAAACAACGACCCACAAACAGCATCCAGACCTTTTGATAAACATCGCGATGGCTTTGTATTAGGAGAAGGAGCAGGCGCACTCATTTTAGAAGAACTTACCCATGCGCAAGCCAGAGGCGCACACATCTATGCTGAAGTACTAGGTATAGGCATGTCATCCGAAGCATACCACATTACCGCACCAGAACCATCAGGAACAGGACCCGCATTAGTGATGAATAACGCGCTTAAAAATGCAGACATAGCCCCGCAAGAAGTTGAATACATCAACGTACACGGCACATCCACTCCACTAGGTGACGTCAGTGAAATAAAAGCCATACAAACCGTATTTCAAGAACACGCCTATAACCTCAATATCAGCTCCACCAAATCCATGATAGGGCACCTACTAGGGGCAGCCAGTGCCTTAGAAACCAATGCATGTATTTTAGCATTAAAAAATGGCAGCATTCCACCCACCATCAATCACTTTGAGTTAGATGACGCCTTAGATGCCAGACTAAACTACACCTTTAATAAACCTCAACACAGAAACCTCACCATAGCCATGAACAATTCATTTGGTTTTGGAGGACATAACACAGCCATCATATTTAAAAAATGGACAAACTAATGAACCTTGTACGGAGATTCTTCAAAAAAGATCGGGATCTCAAAAATCAACAATTAGCGCAAGCTATTTGCAGAATCACAGGCATAAAACCTAAAAACATCTCCCTCTACAAACTAGCCCTACAGCACAAATCTTTATATAGTAGAGAAGAATCCAATGAAAGGCTAGAATTTTTAGGTGACGCTGTACTGTCCCTAGTAGTAGCACAGTACTTATATAAGAAATACCCCGCAGAAGAAGAAGGTTTTTTAACAGAGATACGCTCCCGCATCGTCAACAAAGAATCACTTAGCGAATTAGCCACCAAACTAGGAATCGATGCCTTATTAGTACACAACATAAAATCTAAACGAAAAGAAAATACCAAAGGAATACATTGCGACGCCTTAGAAGCCTTTATAGGCGCACTGTATTTAGATCACGGCTTCCATACAAGTGAACAATTTATAATCGATAAACTCCTACACATACATATAGACCTAGATCTAGTTACCCAAGAAGACCATAACTACAAAAGCAAAATCTTTATATGGGCACAAAGAAATAAGAAACCCATTCAGTTTACACTCATTAACACTAAACATGCAGGCAGCAACAAAATATTCACCGTACACCTCCTGCTAGAAAACGAGATATATGGAGAAGGAACCGGAAGCACCAAAAAGCAAGCCGAGCAAATGGCCGCAAAAATAGCCCTTGAAAAGCTAGATGGCGCACCAGATACAGAAATGGGAACCAATTAATGGCCATATATGTAACAACAGCAACATTATACTTCCGCACGCAATCAGTTGCCTACACGTAATTCTTATGTATTTTTATACGCCCTATGGTTGTGACTAAAGCTCCTAAAGTCTTTTTGAGCTTGGGGCAAGCAACTCTTTTGTAAAGATTTAAACAATAACACCACTATTATCACTAAATTCGACTTCACGTCGACATCCGTTAACTGCTAGCTGCGGCATGCAGCTTGCAACTATTACAAACACAGCACATGAAACAATACGATCTTAACACATTAACACCACAAGAAATAGTCAACGAATTAGATAAATACATCATTGGTCAAAAATCTGCTAAGCGCAATGTAGCCATTGCCCTCCGCAACCGCTGGCGCAGAATGCAGGTAAAAACAATGATCAAAGCCGATATAACTCCCAATAACATCCTAATGATAGGTGCCACCGGCGTTGGTAAATCAGAAATTGCCAGAAGATTAGCCAAAATTGTAAAAGCCCCCTTCGTAAAAGTGGAAGCTTCCAAATTCACAGAAGTTGGCTATGTCGGCAGAGACGTGGAAAGCATGGTGCGAGATTTAGTAGAACAAGCCGTAACTATGGTCAAAACCATTCAAGAAGAAGAACTCAAAGACAAGGCAATGAAGCGCGTGGAAAATATCATTATAGACGCCCTCATCTCTGACAAAAATCAGCCCACAGGATTAGTGCAGGTCACTGATGTTAGCGGCGCCCCCCCAGAATCACTCCGAGAAGCCTATCGAAAGAAAATAAGGGCAGGTGAAATGGACGACCACAAAGTCAAAATCACGGTCGATACCTCCCCCCCTGTTGAAGTAGGGATGATTGGTGGCGGAATAATAGATGAAGCTGCGTTCGGTAACATACAAGAGATGTTCAATAACATGATGCCCAAAAAATCCACCAAAAAAAGAGTAGCCATTTCCGAAGCTAAAAAATTACTACTGACGGATGAATTAACTAAGCTCCTAGATATGGATGCCATCAAAGAAGAAGCACTAGACCGAGCGGCTTACTTGGGAATGATATTTATTGATGAGATAGATAAAATAGCTTGTAATACCCACAAAGGCAGCTCTCCAGATGTGAGCAGAGAAGGCGTGCAAAGGGATCTGTTACCGATTGTGGAAGGGAGCAATGTCAATACCAAGTACGGCGCTATCAGCACAGATCATATCTTATTTATAGCTGCAGGTGCCTTTCATGTCTCCAAGCCTTCTGATCTTATCCCAGAGCTACAAGGTAGGTTCCCCATCCGGGTAGAGTTAGACAACCTGACCAAAGAAGATTTTCATCGCATCCTGAAAGAACCTCAAAATGCTTTAACGAAACAATATAACGCCTTGTTTGAAGCCGAACAGGTCCGCCTTGTTTTTGAAGAAGATGCCATTGAAGAACTAGCCAATACCGCCTTTAGTCTCAATGAACAGATAGAAAATATAGGCGCACGAAGACTGCATACCGTGATGAGTCACCTATTAAATGAGTTCTTGTTTGATATGCCAGACAAAATCAAAGCCAACGAAACGGTAACCATTACCAAGCGTCTCGTACAAGAACGTCTAGAAGAGCTCGTCAAAAACAAAGAATTGAACGAATACATTCTCTAGCATCTGATGCGAATGTCAGAAAGCCCCATAGGCGTATTAGATAGTGGTGTAGGCGGCTTGACCATAGCCCGCGCCATCAAAGACATCCTCCCGCAAGAAACCATCTATTACATAGGAGATACCGCCAACATCCCCTATGGAGATAAAACGAAAGCGGCCTTGCAAACACATGTTCAAAACATCGTCAACTACTTACTAGCGCAAGACTGCAAAGCGATTGTTATTGCTTGCAACACAGCTACCATAGCAGCAGCTGATATATTGCGGACATACATACCGTCAGACATTCCCCTCCTGAACGTAATCACACCCGTTATTGACCACATAGCACACAGGTATGCAGGTAAAAAACTAGGCTTTATAGGCACTACCTATACCGTCCAAGCGAACTACTACGGGCAATGCTTACAAGCAAAAAATCAGGATATACAACTTGCATCACTCGCTACCCCATTACTCGCGCCGATGATAGAAGCAGATACTTATGATCCCGCCATCATAGCGCAATACCTATCAGCTCCTGCTTTAAGAGATATTGAAGGCATCATCTTGGGATGTACACACTACTGGTTCATCAAAGAGCAGATTAAAAGGTTTTACCCTCAACCCATCGCAGTCATCCATGGAGCAGACCTATTAGCCAACAAACTGCGAGAAGTATTACAGGAAAGAAGTCTCCTAAACATTACATCTACAGCAGCTGATCGCTTTATGGTAACCCGTCCCACACCCAGTTTCCAAAAAGTAATGCGGAAATTATTTGGAGACAGCGCTACCTGCCAAGCCATCGCCATACATTAAGCAGCTGCAGACGTCCCTAGCTCGTATTGATATCCCTTCGCACACAAGATTACTTTGGAAGCAGTTTGTATAACACCAGGCTAATGGTGCCAAAGAGTAGATTAGGCGTCCAGACCGTTAAGAGCAAGTGATTGCCTTTAACGGTAGCAGATCCTTTAGCAAAGAGAAAAAGCGCGATATATACGATAGCCAAGATAAACCCGAGCGCAATCTGAAGCCCTACCCCACCTCTGCTTTTGCGGGCACAAACGACTACCCCCATAAACGTTAAAAGTATCGCCGCAAAGGGTGACATATAGCGCACATACTTTTCCGTTAAAAATACATGCAAGATACCCGTTCCTTTGGCACTCAAGTTTTTGATATGGTCATTCAACTCCGTCAGCGTAAGCATCTCCTGCAACTTGGGATTGATGATAAAATCATTCGGATGCAAGTTAAAAGCCAGCTCCAAGGAAGCGCCATGCGTAATCGTTTCCTCCAGCCCATCCATTTTCCGGTTCATCCAATCTTGTAGCTCCCAAGTTTCATTCTCTTCCACCCAGCGCATGGACTTAGCAGATAGCTTTTCCACCAACTGGTAGTCACGGATCGTTTCAAGCGTGATATCAGAGCCTGAATTGTTATAACTGCGGTAATACCCCACGTAGAGGTAAGTATCTTCGGAAAGCTTTACATGAATATGCTTGCTTTGCGTCCGTAAGGGGCCATCTATATACTGCGTCTCAAATGCCACACGACTCTTATTAGCATCCGCCAAAACCCAACCCGTCAGAACAAAGCTACATAAAGCGATGATAGCCGAACCGATAAAGTAGGGAGTGAGAAAGCGTATAAAATGAATACCCCCGCCGAGTATAGCGATAATCTCTGTACGTTGCGAAAGTCGAGAGGTTACAAAAACCGTCGTGATGAATACCGTGATAGGTGTCACCATATTCGTCATATACGGTAAAAAACTATAATAATACCGCAACACTTCCCCCCAACTCAAGTTATGCTTGATGAAGTAATCATTCTTTTCCGTTACGTCTATCACCGTGATGATGAAAACGATCAGCAGAAGGGTAAAGAGAAAGCTGAATAAGAATTTTTTGAGGATATACCGATCTAACAATTTCATAGGCTTGCGAGTGGAGGGCTGTAATTTCTTGGATTTTGAGAGCTCCAAAGATAAGGCGGAGCCATCTAATAATTATAACCTGCGGAATGTTACCATATTGCTTTTTATTGCTTTACTTTGTGCCTAGTTGATGTTTTATGTTTCATGTATGCAACGGACCTGTAGCTCAACTGGATAGAGCACTACACTACGGATGTAGCGGTTGGGAGTTCGAATCTCTCCAGGTTCACAAAAATCAATCCTGCCATTTAACCCTTTCTCACAACAACGCTGCTATCGCGCAAACATCGCATGGCTGCATTATCATCTCCGCTCATGCACATCCTATCCGTCATTGCGATTGCCACATCCCTTCGGGATTCGCAATGACGTGAAGCGAAGCAATCCATGGTAAGTGAGTTGAGCACCGCGTCATGGATTCATGGAAAGCATTGCGTCTGGTTTGCTTCGTCGCCTGCGGCTCCTGGCAATGACACTCCCTTCCGTCATTGCGATTGCCACATCCCTTCGGGATTCGCAATGACGTGAAGCGAAGCAAACAAA
>JALRAY010000014.1 GCA_023257955.1 Amoebophilaceae bacterium
GATGTGGTTACTTGGGAACATACACCTTCTGCAGCTTTAGCTGTAGACCTAAAAGCTGATCCCGCAGGTACTACTATTACTGGAAGTAACCCATCTGTAAATATAAAAGTGAAAATAAAAAATACTGGCACTACACCACTTACATATGGAGATATTTCACTGGCTTGGACTAACGCGGGTTCTAACGATTTTGAGATAAAAAAGACAGATGGCAACCCTATTGATTTATCAACCTTAGACAACGCCGCTACATTTTTTGGTAAAAATTCAACTGACCCAATAGATACCGCTACCGCGCAAGATTCTATAGAATTCACTGTAACAGCACATAAAGATACAGTAACGGCAAATGCTGATAAAGAGTTCAAACTATCTTTAAAAGACACAAGTGGTAATACCATTGCGCCTGCGATAACAGTTTGTAAGTGGGAGAAACTAGGCATCCATGCAACACCCGCTCCTGCTATTACAGGCAGTAGTGAAGCAACGTTTAGTTTAAACAATGATACAGGTACTGAGATAAAATATGGTGATATAACAGTTTACATTACCGCAGGGGATAGCGCATTTTCTGATGCAGCTAATATCGCTAAAACAGGATCCATGAAGCTGCATACATTTATAGGTGGAGGCACTCCTGAAAACACTGTGCTACCGATAGATGGAACCACAGTAAACATCACCTTACATGCAGGAGATGAGACAATAAAGAATAACGCAGAAAAAAAACTAACAATCTCTTTAGGGGATGATGGAAATTCTACGTTGTACATGGAGGCAAAAGACGTGGTTACTTGGAAGCCGGTGCAACTAGCTATAACACCAGCAGCTGCAGCTATTAAGGGAGATAATTCAGCAACTTTTAAAGTAATGAATAAGACCGGTGCACCCATAAAGTATGGTGATATGCGTGTAAAATTTACTAATCATGACAAATTTGTAAAAGATGACGATAATGCATTACAAGAAGATGCTACATTTGAACAGCTTGTAGGTGGTGGTACTACTCTAGATACTGATTTAGTTACTGATATAGATATAAAAGTAAAAGCACGCCCGGATACCATAAATGCTAACACCGCGAAACAACTAGGTATCAGTATACATAATATTGCGGATAATAAGGAATATACAAGAGTAGATAATATGGTTCAATGGAATCCTACCCCAGTAGCAATAACCTTAGGTGTAGACTCTCCAACGCCAGAGATTAGTGGAGATGAAGAAAAAGAGATAACCTTAAAATTCCATCAAACAGCTGGCCCTAAGGTTAAGTATAAAGATGTATATGTGCATGTGAATAATGCCGCGGATTTTGTATTCAAAGATGGGACTACATTGGAAGGAAAATATAGTTTAAAAGATCTATTAAGCAAAGGAGAGGATGATAAAATGGAGGATGTCGAAGCAACACATAAAATAACCCTAAAAGCAGCTGATAGTACCAAAAGCAATGGTACTACTACAACACTGCAAGTTTCGTTAGGCACTGAGACAATGACTACTGCTTACCACAAGGCGGAGCCTATAATCACTTGGGAACCAGCTGCTGCTGCTGTAATAGCATTTAAATTACCAGACGCACCAACAACAATTACTGGCGATACTACGGCAGCCGTCGTACTCACAAAAACTGATGGAGATCCTAAACAGAACGAGGTACACTTTACGTTTGAAGGACATGGATCCTTTACTTTAGTTGATGGTACAACATTAAGCGAAAAGATGACCCTAAATCAATTGACTGGCAAAGGAGAAGAGGACGCTGTTGAGGGTACTACTACCCTGCAATTCAAAAGCAAAGCTGGGGCTAAAAAAGCCAAAACACTAAAAGCGCAAGTAGGTCATACTGTAGGTGGTCATGAGTATGTAACCATGCAAGATATTGTTACGTGGACCAAGGCGGCACCTGCAGCAAAAACACCCGCAGCATCCGGATAACTTGTATAGACCATATCACACGAGAAGATAATAATCCTTCTCGTGTGTTTTTTAGATAGCTAAAACATATACACTCAGGGCTTGTAGCTCAGTTGGTTAGAGCGCTACACTGATAATGTAGAGGTCCGTGGTTCAAATCCACGCAAGCCCACTTTATAACCCTCATTCCGGCATTGCCCCCCATCATGTCATTGCGAGGAGCCGCAGGCGACGAAGCAAACCAGACGCAGTGTTGTCCCCAAAACCGTCATTGCGAGGAGCCGAAGGCGACGAAGGCGACGAAGCAATCCAGACGCAGTGTTGTCCCCAAAACCGTCATTGCGAGGAGCCGCAGGCGACGAAGCAACCTATGATGTGTTGTTACGTATGGATTGCTTCGCTCCGCTCGCAATGACGGAAGGGAAAACGTAATTGCGAGGAGCCACAGGCGACGAAGCAAACCAGACGCTATGTACTATCGCCGCATACGCACAAGCCACGCATGGATTGCTGCGCTCCGCTCGCAATGACGGAAGAGACGCATTGCCACATGCACACAGCGGCTTACAAGCCACTTATCTAACAAAGGGAAGCAAAAACCAACCTACGCCCATAACACAATACCCCCTCATCCCCACCACCAACGGCATAAAAAAACCCTTCAGCCAACTAAACCCAGAAGAAGCCCAACTCCTAGCAAAAGAAGGCAAGTGGGAAGTGAGCGCTGAAGGCGCATTGCAATACCTAGGCATGCGCGGAAGAGGCGGCATGCAAAAAATAAGATAGTAAAAGTTGACGAGCTCTAAGAAGTCTCAATACCCACCTAAACAGGCGAGACCCAAGTAGCCCACGTCTATTGCGCGCCGCAAGGGAAGGTCATCACCGGCCATCAAGAAAAGCTAAACAGAAGCCGCATGAACAAAAACGTGACGGTAGAGATCACCAAAGTTGAAAGAGGTGAACCCATCAGCTGTACACAGTTGGCAGAAGACGGCTATGAACTACAAGAAGACCTATCCACCGTAAGCAGCGATGACACCGACCGCCTCTTAATCACCATTGCCATACCCGAGAACGACCCCGTAGAACTGTGCGTAGAAGGCAGCATCAAGATATTTTTGGAAGACGATGCATCCTCCAGCAACCCCCTAACCAGTTTACCACGCAGGAGCACCTCCACCGCCTCCTCTGGTTATCCAAACGCCAAGGCCATGCAAAAGCGACCAAGCCAAGGCTCTATAACCTCACCGGATCCGCTGCCTGTACCGCAAGCAGGTGCAGCAACACCCAAGCAAACCCCAGCAAAAGCTCAATCCCCAGCTCAATCCCCAAGCTCCTCCTCATCAGGGTCACCAGCAAAGAGCGGCGCAAGAGCCAGTATAGCCAAAGGAAAATCCTTGGCTCGCCAGTTGACCCAAGATGCTACCCAATCAGGAAGAGCATCGGTAAAGCCCGCAGCCAAAAGCAAAGCAGAAGGAATTACGCCCCAAGCAACGGCTTTAACTCCGATAACAGAAGGCAACTCCGGAGCGCAACCCGCGGCCAAGGCCGCAGCCCCCAAGCGCACCACCACCAAAGGCGCCGCTTCTGCGACTCCTAAAGCAGCCTCCGCGAAAGCCAGCCAAGCATCAGCAGCGGCAGCACCGGAAGAAGTGATACACCATCTCTTGAAAGCAGACACCACTGCATATAAGGGAAAGACTATCCTAGAGAAAGACGCCCTAGCCAAGATGTTAGCAGGCAACATGCCTCTAGCAGAAACCCAAAGCAAAATCATCCCCTTCTTTGGACACGACAAGCCAGAGAAAGACAACGGCTGCAGGTTTCTCTCCAACTTCTATGACAAAGAAGGCATGACACCTATCACCCTGACCTTCGAAGGCAAAACCTACACCTTTCCATCCGTAGAAGTCCAATACCAATGCCGCAAAAGCCTATTAAGCCGATCAGAAGCAGGAAAAGCAGCGAACCAAGCAGAGGTGATAGAAGCATTTGTAGCATGTACAGACGCTAAATCCTCCAAAAAACTAGCCAACGACAAATACTTCTCCTTCGATGCCCGTAACCTGGACCAAATGGACACCATCATGTTCGAAGGCCTGTTGCAGAAGTTTCCCAACGATCCAACAAACCCCATGACCCAAAAGCTCCTGCGCACTGGCAATAGTATCCTCATCGAAGGTAACGAGTGGGGAGATACCAATTGGGGCATGGTCTATGATGCCGAGAACCAAACCTTTGAAGGCGACAACAAGCTTGGTAAGATGTTGATGCTGATTCGGCATGCGCGCAGCCAAGGTCAAACGGACAGCGATATAGATAGAAGCGCTTGGCAAAAGCAGACCATGGATAACTTGCTTACTGGACGTTTATTCAAATCAGCAGCCAAATCACCGCAAGTAACCTTACCCCAAGAAGCCTTTGCAGTAGGCATTCCATATAAGCTAATGACCCCTTCCTCCAAAGACGTAGCCTGGGTACAATCACTATACACAGGAACCGCTATAGACAGCCAGCAAATCAGCAAAGTGGAGAAGATCAGAAGTAGAGCCATGTACAAAGGATACGATAGTAAACTCAGTTTACTAGATCGCAGAAAAGGCAACTGGATTTTTGATCCCAAATGGAAGGCTGACGCTTTAGATAAAGCGATCGCTAACTGTGTGTCAGAAATAGCAGCGAAGCAACAAGCATCAGAGCAGGAAGGCATCACCGCAGACGAAAAAGCCAAGCTAGAGAAAGACATCAAAAAGCTAAAGCAGCAAAAGGAAGCTCTGGAGAAAAAGCTAGAAGAAGTCCCCTTGCGCGAAGCTGTGCATAACCGCCTCATGGACTTAGTGACCGACTCCAGATTAACGGAAGACCTAACAGGCGTAAAAGAAGTATGGCTCTGGCATGGCACATCTAAAGCCGCTGCCGATGGCGTGATGAAATCAGGTTTTGCCAGCTTAGCTAGTAGAGATGAAGGTTTTTATGGAAAAGGCTTATACTTCAGCAGCAACCTAGGCTCTATCCAGAAGGCCTATACCCCAGAAGTATTGCTCTTAAGCAAGGTGTGCTTCTATTCCGCATACCCCGTTGCTAAGTCCTGGGACCTACAAGACCTGTACAACAAGAACAATCACGATAACCATGACATCCACTACGTGCCTACCGTCAGAAAACCGTTACCCAAAGAGGTATATGATGCCCTTAAATCATCCCCAGGTGCGTATAGATCTATACCGGATGATCCCACAAAAGCGCGCAACTACCCCATTGATGAAGCAGCTGCTATCCCCATCGCAGACGAGTTTGTAGTCTTTGACCCCAGCCAGATACTGCTTTCCTATCGCATAGAAACGGAACCAGGTGCTAAATCATCCAAACAATTTTATGAAGTGATAGCCACCAAAGAAGAAAAAGCTAAAACCCAAGAAGACAAACTAACGGCAGGCCTAAAAGTAGCCACCATCACCCAACAAAAGTTAGATGATCCCAACAAAGTCCTGACCGTAGACGAAAGCATAGCTGTACTCAAAAACTGCCTAGAGATGGGTAAACAACGTGCCAAAGACGCCGAAGGCAAAGACTTACTCATCTTCATAGGGAATACAGGCGCTGGAAAAAGCACTACCGTCAACTACCTAGCAGGTTGTGAGATGGAATACGTAGACATGGAAGACCTAGGCCTAGAAGGCGAAGGAGAGATCGTACGCGTAAAAGAAGGCTCCGAAAAATCAGAAATCATGTCCATAGGCTATACCAACGTATCACGGACCTTTGTACCCACCATCGCAACTGATACCACCAAAGCAGGTGGCAAAGAATATACCTTCACCTACTGCGATTGCCCTGGCTTTTGGGACAATAGAGGCCCAGAGATCAACATTGCCAATGCAGCCAACATACAAGCCACCGTAAGCGCTGCCAAGAGCGTAAGGATGGTATTACTATTAAACTACCATTCCCTAAAAGCAGATCGCAGCCGCGGATTGAAAGAAACTAACCGCATTCTGCTAGAGATGCTAGGCGGTAACGAAGCTACTATAGAAGACGAAATGCGCGCAGCATTCCACAAACAGCAAGCAGGTAGCAAGCAAGACACAGCAGCAACAAGCAGAGGCTCCATCTCACAAGACCCAGCAGCATTCGCTCAACGTATCGCCGAGCAGCAAGCTAAAAAGTGAAGCAAAGCCTGAAATCAGCGCTTATCTGCATCACCCCAAGTACCCACCGATGGAATCAGCTCCCCCAAGAACCTAACCAAGCTCCGCAACAACTTCAAAGACTTTCCATTATTTGAAGGCCAAGACATAATCACCTTTGACGTATGGGATGAAACCATCCCCGGCGGCATCACACGGCAAGAAATACTAGCCAGGATAGCCAAATTACAACCCATCGCAAATCCGAAAACAGCCTTTAAAACGGTACTACAAAGCAGCGATGAGAGCCGGCTGCGAGAAATAGGCCAAGAGCTGAACCAACGCGTAACCACAGGCATTCAGAGCAACGCATGGGCCCAAGTAAAGAACGTACTCACCACCTTTGAGACGTTAAAAGCCATAGAACATGCCTACACTCAAAACATCTACCAAGAAATCCATAGCAACCTACAACAGCGGTTAGGTATCCTATCTACCCAAATCAAGAACCTATGTATCAATGGGAACTATTCCGCAGCAGATGAAGAACTCAAGAAGCTATCAGATATGTCCCAGCAGTTTTCTGTTCTACCAGCTTGTAGCCGTTATGTAGATCTGTACAAAGAAAATGTAGCCTATGTGAAGCAGTCCAAAGACAGCGCCGAGAAGCTGCAAGCAGAGCTCCAAAAATTAGCCGCCAACAAAGATGAGCTAGGCAAGGTGAAATTCCTGCTAGCGCAACAGCAGGAGAAAATCAATTCTGTATCTACAGCATTAGAGCAAACAAAGCAAGAGGTAGCCACCTTGAAAACAACCTATACACAAGATCAGGCAAACTTAAAAGCTGACTATGAACGCGATATTAATCGCTTGAAACGAGAAGGCGCGGGTTTGCATGTACAAGAGCGAGAGAAAGCAAGAAAAATAGCCTACGAAAGTGATAAAGCATCGCTAACTGATAAGCACCAAGAATCCCTAGCGCAATACCAGCAAGTGCAAAAGCAACAAGAAGAAAGCCTTACCCAGCTGCGTGTAGAAGAACAAAAACTAGTAGCCCAGCAACACGACCTGGAAAAAGCAGCAAAAAGAGGCAACGTAGACCAAAAAATTAGAGCTAAAACAAATCCTAGGCAACAACTACGTAGGCGCAGAAGCCTGGGAGAAACTAGCTATTACCGTATCACCAAAAGACCTACCTGCTATATCCGACGACCTTCTTAGCCGCGTAAAAGCCATGCAAACCAAAGGCGAGCACCCCATCTTGGTACTAGACCTAGGCAAAAGCATCAAAGAGATGGAGAGGCTATGCCAAGCAAAAGGCATAACCGCTTTGAGTACAAAATATGGAGGAGATGAAAAACTCCGCGCAGAAACCTGCTACAGCGCCGCAGGCCCGGCAGTGCCCCGTTGGCTGCTCTTACCCGGCTCAGACCACGGCGTATTGCCAGGCAGTAGGGATAAGAGATATGCATATCAAGTAAAATACATGGAAGCCAACTACCCCGGGTATGAAGTAGGGGGAGCCCGCGAGTTAGTAACCCTTGCCATGCTAAAATATCTCAACGATGGGACCGTGTTGTTTCCTGAAGAACCTTGGACATATGGTAGATGCAAAGAAATCTTTCAGACAGGAGAATGGGGAGGAAAAGATTGGCGCATATGCTTAGGGTGTAACGAAAAACCGGCAGCTCTAGGCTTTTCTGCCGCTGGCCTCGTCGCCGACGATCGCCCCCACTACCGCGGGTTGTGGGCTGTTTGTCCGTTTTTGCCGGCTCGGCTCTGAAAAAAAATCCTTGACCCTTGGCCCTTGATCCTTGTTCCTTTTGCCATTGTGGGGTGTGGGGCGTTGTAGCCAGGAATAGTAGGTCGGCGTATCTTGGTGTCGTATGGTATAGCGTTTTTGAGAAAAATTTTCGCAGAAAATTTTTCCGGTTTTACTTTTTTTAACTATTTGTAAGTGTGTATCGCTGTGTGGCAAAAAGGGCTTTGTAACCCACATTGAGTATATCGGCTTCAACAGGCTCTAAAAGCCTGTTTTGCATAGTGATAACCCTTGAAATATTGCATTCAGCAAGCAACCTGCTCAATGTGGGTATCTACCCTCTGATACATATTCTTTTGAGCATACATAGTTTAGTCACGCAACCTCATCTTTGGTGGCGTTATAAACACGCTGTCTGGTAGTAAGTGTGGGGGCATGAATAATTGCCTTAGCCATTAGCATTACTTCATCACCAACGATAGGCAATGCCTGCTATGATGTGGGAGCCATAGCTAGGGGCATTGTGATACACTGAATTTGTTCTACCAAGGATATTCTGCCAGTCAATAAAGATGACAAACCGTTGATTCCAAAAGTACTCCAGGCCTAATGCCAGATCAAAGCAGCTATCGAGTGTATGCGCTGCTGTGGCTTTTCTCCCCCCTTCCCACAGTACTTGCTGGGTGATGAGGAGTTTATCATGGAAGTTATACGTATTCGATAGGGTGAGTTGATAGGTAGGTCTGTGCCAAGGTGCTTGCAGATCCGTGAGCTTGTATTGATAAAACTGCGCTTGTACAAGTGTCTTCAGCGCCGTATCCAAGCTGTATCTACTGATGGCGATGAACTCATGGATAACGATAGCGGAGGAATCATACTGGATATCAAATGTCCTAGGATCGGTTATATTATTGGTGAAGCACGGATAGTTCTGGTACCTACTGAACGTAACGCCGGCATGCCATTCCAAGTCGAATATATTCCCTCGCATACCTATGGTACCAGAAATATGTTTATTCACATACTGTATAGCGACGGCATCATGGATCCATGGATTCTGCTGAATGTACGTTGCCCATGAATGAGGTTCCATCTCTCCATCCAAGGTTACGTAAGGTTGACATGCATCGTGTAAAGCATAAGAGAGGCTGATGGCGGGGTAGAAACACAGCTTCTTTGTTAACGCATGTTCATCATTTTGATAAGCTGCCTTGATGCCGGTGCGTATCTCCAGCTTTTGAATGGTGGTATCTACGGAAGGGGTTACCATCATCACATTCCGGAGCTTGGAAGACCTGGTGATAGGATGTCTATGTTGCATCAGCTGCATGCGCGTATCTATATTTGCGCAGAAGGTTGCTGTCAGCTGACGGTTGAGATGCAGCCGCATCGTTGCTTGTGGTTCTTTAATCTTTTGCTGGTGCAGGTATGCTCCCTCCACTTGTAGGTTGTAGTTGAAAGCTCCCCGGATACGGTTATATAACGCTGTAGTTAGCTTGCCTTGGTGATACACCAGGGAACGTATTGGATCAGGCGCTTGTACAGGCTTCCCTGCTGCTAGGGCAACAAATGGGTATTTGTCTCCTTGATAATGGATGGCATGGGTTAGGATGACGGCATTGGTAAAGAGTTGTCCTGCTACCTGCGCTTGGTTGTGATAAGTTTCCCAATATGCGTTCCTGCCCGCAGAAAGGTGGCTCAGTTGTACATCATAGACATAAGTATGGCGGAGCGTATTCGTTAGGAAAACCATAAAGTATGGCGAGTAGTAGTTCCCGTGTCCGATACGGAAGCAATGGCTGTATACATCTTCCAACCTATCAGGCTGCATGCGTAAAAGTTTAATCTTATGGTCAATAGGCTGAAACTGCATCATAGGATGTTCCCACTCCCATGTATACTGAAAAGGCGGCGGTGTATCTTCCGCCATCAAGGGAGCCTGCTTATATAGTTTGGGAAATTCCTGCAGCACGTTTGTGCGCTCCTTCTTAATGATAAACTCCGCTTCTTGGATCGCTCCTTGGGGAGAAAAGGCCTGGCCTAAGGAAAGATGACCGTAGCTGAGGATAAAAAGCAGTGTATAACCGATACGTCTATAGATCTGCATAAGAATAAAACTTTAAAAAATGTGATAATACGGTTTGCGTTCGCAATGATGGCGTTCTCTTTCCGTCATTGTGAGGGGCGCACCTTTTCTGTGATTGCCAGGAGCCCTTCCCTTTCTGTCATTACGCGGAGCCCTCCCTTTTATGTCATTGCGCGGCTCCCTTCCCTTTCTGTCATTGCGAGGAGCCTTTGGCGAACGAAATGACTGTGCTTACCATGGGTTGCTTCGCTCCGCTCGCAATAACGGAAGGGGAAACGTCATTGCGAGGAGCCGTAGCCCAACGAAGCAAACCAGACGCTGTGCTACGCATGGATTGCGTGGGTAATTACGTTACGTATGGATTACCTTACGTATGATTGCTTCAATCCACGTTATTGAGAATCCCGAAGGGATGTGGCAATCGCAATTCCGGAAGGGTAGAAATGCGTCTTATCCTGGGAGATCTGCTATCTTTAAAAACAGCAGAAGTCATAACAGTATATTAATAAAGATATGAAGGAGTGAACTTAATTAAATTAAATTAAAGTAAAGTATAGGAAATAGCGAAAGAACCCACAATCCAACACAATCCGAAGGCGGAAGAAATGGTAAATTCCCGCGGAGTACGGATAGCTAGAGCTACAACCTATACCTAGAAATCCTGCTACAGAAAAAAGAGTCAATCATTAACGCCGTATACGGCCCCGTACGTACGGTTATGTGAAGCGCCTATAAAAAAGTTGCCTACACCAATCATAGCGAGTGCTACCCCAACAACCCCGGCATGGCGAGGAGTCGCAGGCAACGAAGATAATTTCATATTATTATTGCTTTTCTATCCATGTTTCAAAACCCTATCGCATCCTTGCCAAGTATCAGCTCTGCAAAGGAGGCTGTACTACAAAAAGAGCTACAACTGTATACGGTAGCTGATCTCATTCAGTATTACCCCTTCCGGCATGAAGATCGCTCGCAAATTCATAAAATCACAGATTTAAAAGATGATCAACAGCAAGCGCATCTAATAGGCTCGCTGCATTCGTTACAAATTGTGGGCATCAAAAACAAAAAGCGTTTGGAAGCTATGCTGCAAGATGATACAGGGGTAATACGCCTCGTTTGGTTTCATCAAATCAATTTTCTCTCTACCAGCTTAAAGCCAGGCATGACCTATGCCGTATATGGTCGGTTGAATGTATTTAACAACAGCTATACCATCGTCCATCCAGAAATGGAGCCCTATACTACCTATAGCAATCTCTCCAAGACACTTATCCCCGTCTACCATACAACAGAAAGCCTCAAGAAACATCATCTAGATAGTAGAGGGTTCCGAAAGATACAACGCAGTCTATTAACACAGCTACCCGCAAAGATCCCAGAATCATTGCCTGATTATCTCTTGGATCGTTATCAGCTACTTAATAGGCGCACAACGCTGCTGCAAATACATTTTCCAGAAAGCGTGGAGATGTTGCAAAAGGCGCAATTCCGGCTCAAATTTGAAGAACTCTTCTACATCCAGCTTAAGCTATTGCAAACACGGATGCTGCGGATGGAAAAGCAACTAGGGAATGTATATACCAATACCACGTTGGTGAATCAGTTTTACGAAGCAGGCCTTCCCTTTGCGTTAACAGATGCACAAAAGCGGGTGGCGAAAGAAATTTATGCTGATCTCAAATCCGGTAAGCAGATGAATCGGCTGTTGCAAGGGGACGTGGGAAGCGGTAAAACGATTGTAGCCTTTTTAGCGATGCTGTTGGTCGTAGGGAGTCATAGCCAAGCGGCTATGATGGCCCCTACGGAGATCTTGGCGGAGCAGCACTATAATAAATTGCTAGAGCTATCTGCGAATCTACCCGTGGCTTGTGAGCTTTTAACAGGCTCCACACCTGCTAGCGCGCGCAAAAGAATCTTAGCAGCCTTAGCTGCAGGAGAGATACATATCCTTATCGGCACCCATAGTCTCTTAAATGATGAGGTAGTGTTTAAAGACCTAGGCCTTACGATCATAGATGAACAACACCGTTTTGGGGTTATGCAAAGAGCTAAGCTGACACAAAAGATGACACAGCCTTTGTCCCCCCATGTGCTGATTATGTCTGCCACACCTATCCCCCGTACCCTCGCTATGACCTTATATGGTGATTTGGACGTCTCCACCATCGATCAGATGCCGGCCCATAGGAAGTCGATTAAAACCGTGCATTATTATGATGCCCAGCGACTCAAAGTATTTGGCTTTATGCAAAAGCAAATAGAAGCCGGAGCGCAAGTATATGTGGTCTATCCGCTGATTGATGAGTCGGAAACGATGACTTATAAAAATTTAATGGATGGTTATGAGAGCATCTCGCGGGCTTTTCCTGATATCCCCCTTAGCATCATACATGGCAAGATGCGTCCTGCAGATAAGGAGTATGAGATGCAACGTTTCGTGAAAGGGGAAACCAAAATTATGATAGCTACCACGGTGATAGAGGTAGGGATTAATGTCCCCAATGCGAATGTGATAGTGATTGAAAATGCCAACTATTTTGGGCTCTCTCAACTGCATCAACTGCGTGGGAGAGTAGGCAGAGGTACCAGTCAAGGATATTGTATTTTGATGACGGATTATCAGTTAGGCGAAAAAAGCAAGGAGCGCCTGAAGGCTTTAATCACTACGACTGATGGCTTTGAAATCGCCGATATGGATTTGCGCTTAAGGGGGCCCGGCGATCTTATGGGAATTCAACAAAGCGGTGCGCTGAATTTAAAGGTGGCGGATCTGCAAAAAGACAATGCGATTTTAGTCACAGCCAGGGAAGCGGCGAAGGAGGTAGTACAAGCAGATCCGTTGCTAGAAAGCCCCCATCATGTGATTTTGAAAACTCATATCTTCTCCCAAAACGCTTCGCTTGATTGCGGCAATGTTGGGTAAAGTGTACCGCTAACGAATACGTTATCACGCAATGCTTCACTCCGTTGGCAATGAGGTGCGGGGGGTGGTCCATGCAACGATGAGCCCTTGGGGGGTGTTGTCTTCACTCCATTGGGAATGACGACGCTTCTGCATTAAGAAGATAAAACGCCGTCTTGTATCATCAATTTCCTATCCGATTTATTGGCTAAGTCTAGGTCATGGGTGGCTAATACAAAGGTTTGCCCGAGCTGTTCCCGTAGCCTTATAAATAAGTCATGGATTATGGCAGCATTATGGGTGTCTAAACTTCCGCTAGGCTCATCAGCGAATACGATGCTAGGGGTATTGATGAGGGAACGTGCGACGGCTATGCGTTGTTGTTCTCCGCCAGATAAAGCGGCTGGTTTGTGATGTAGGCGGTCGGTTAATCCTAGTAGCTGTAATAGTTCTTTCGCACGTTTGACTACTTCTTTGGTTGCTCTTTTGCCAATATACCCAGGCAAGCATACATTTTCTAAGGTTGTGAGTTCTGGAAGCAGGTTGTGAAACTGAAATACGAAGCCTATGTGTTGGTTTCTAAATGCGGCGAGGTTGCTACCGTGTAACGTCAAGAGGTTGTGCCCTGATAAGTGTAAGGAGCCAGCATCTGGTGTGTCAAGGGTAGCGAGGATATGCAATAAAGTGCTTTTGCCAGCTCCGGATTCGCCTGTAATGGCTACTACTTCTCCGGAATGTACTTGCAGGTTGATATTGTTGAGAATCTGTAGCTTACCGTAGTGTTTGGTGAGGTTTTCGGTTACTAATAAAGGAGTTGAAGGAGGCATACCTGTGGATCTATGATGATGAATAGCTCTGTGGTTGATTTTTGGCATGGAGGAGCACTAAAAGTTATGGAATGTGTATTTCAGTGCTTGTGTTTTAGTATTTTCGTTAGTGTCTGCAAAGGACGTTGTCTTTGAAAGGCCTATATGTTGGGCTGCGAAGATGCATCATTTTTCAGGCGATGTAATAAGCGCTCGTAGTTCAATTGGATAGAACGTCGGATTTCGGCTCCGGAGGCTGAGGGTTCAAGTCCTTCCGAGCGCACTCATCAGTGCATGACAAGGTGTTCTGTGCATTTTTCTTTACACCGCGCTATATCACACTTCTTTCCTTACGTTCTCATACGTGCTTTATTCCTAGCTACATCCTTTAAGGCCATGCATAATACTCCAATTGCGCTTTTAGCTAAGCCCTTGCGCGTATGGCTAGCGTATTATTTCCCGTATTTCTTTTGGAATTTTTCTACCCTGCCTGCGGTATCTACAAAGATCTTTTTGCCGGTATAGAATGGATGTGAAGCGGAGCTAATCTCTACTTTGATGAAGGGGTATTGGTTGCCATCTTCCCATTTGATAGTATCCTTGGAGGTAAGGGTAGAGCGTGTTAAGAATTTAAAGTCGCTAGAAGTATCCCAAAAGATTACTTCTTGGTATTTAGGATGTATGTTTTTTCTCATGATATTATTGATAAGGTTATTCTTTTCGGCAACAAACTTAATAAAATAAATCATGCCTCCCTAAAGATTTTTAAAATCAACGTATGGCGAAGGCTGATAGCGCGTGCCAAGTAATCTGGTAACTGTAGTCTTTTAAGGATAGCTTTCCCTCTGGCAGCCCCATGTGATAATGCTTGACTAAGTTTGTTGCTGCCATGATCTTAACGTATGTAGCCCTACTGCCGACAAAAAAAACCACACCGCTGCTTGCAACGATGTGGTTATGGCTTTAGCGTATACATTCATAGCTAGCTGTTGGTATTGTGCGCATGGCAAAAAACGCGGTTATTGTTCAAAAAACAATTTTGCAATGGAGGCATACACACCATCTACATAATATTTTTGATATGCTTCTGCTTCCGATTTATTAAGCCGATCAACATTATCTACAATGTCGGGGTTACTTAAGTGCTTCAAATAAAATTCCATGCCGTTAGTTTCTTGGTATATGTGATTTTTACCATCTTCTCTGAACATGCAATTAATTTTTGAATCTATTTCAGCAGATCTAAAATCTGTTCTTATCAACAAGGTAGGCTTATTTAATGCATACCGCATATATGCGTATTCAACCGCACAGCCGGAATCTACATCTGCTAAATCTACCAGAAATATCCCTCCATCGGAGATATCACACAGTTGTAAATCATTTTTAGCGATATCGCTAGGGGTAATCGTTTTACTCTCTTGTATAGATAATTGAGGAATAACAAATGATAATTCGAATTTTTCACCCCACTTACTGGCTCTATGCTTCTCGGATAGTAGCGCAGCTAACCTTAAGTTATAGGATAATTCTGCCTGCGTAAATAATGGCGCACTGAAATAAATTTTTATTTGCTTCTTGGTATTGTTCTTTTCTTTCATATTCGCCGCCATACTGGTAGTAGAAAATAGGAAAGCACAAATGGTATAGAGTAATAATCGTTTCATAAGGAATAAAAGTAATAGGTTTAAAATTCAGTTATGAGCACAGCGTCATAATGTACATGAATATAACACTCATGGTATAGAAAAAACAAAATACGGTAAGCTAGGTGCTAAAAATTACTAGCTTTGCTGCGAGTACGTATATCATAACCAAAGCGTACGCAGATGCATACATTAAGAAGCCTATCTAATCAATCCAATCATAGTTATACATCATATCTCCCATCACTATATGCAAAAATTAAGTAAAGCCTTCACTTTTCTTATACTCTTTCTTCTATCCCACACCTTCTATAACTGCCAATGCAACAAAGCAGTAGACGATGATTCCCCTGCCTTTGAAGTTGCTGCAAAAGCGGAGAAAGCCGAATTAACGCTAGATCCTAAAGCTCCTGTTACCACTAAGGTGATGGTGACAGTTACAAACCCTAACTCCCGTGCCGCACAGTCCGAATACGAGGGCACGTTTTCGTTATACAGCAATGTCCAAGGCTGTCTATCTCCCCAAGGGAATACTAGCTCCATAACGAATGTCACGCAAAAACTACAAGAAGGGGAAAATGTCTTTTGCTACACTCCTCATAACACAGGGAACCACACTTTAACTATCAGTGTCATCTAGGAAGCCGATGCGCATAGTCAACAAGAACAAAAAATCACCATCAACGTACACCCAGCCAAAGCACCAGATGATGACACTAGCACAAATTCGGGGGCAGAATCAACAACAGATGGCGATGCTGGTATACCCTTGGAATCCGAAACTGAATCCGAAGCTAGTGATGCTACGAGTAGTATCATGGAAGATATAGGTCCCCAATCCGATGATGACGCTGGTATCCCCTTGGAATCCGAAACCAGTGATGCTGACTGATGCTGCGAGTATTATAGATATAAGCTCCGAAGCTGATGATGGCGCTCCTTGCCTAACACCGGAATCCATCGCGGCAGCAGTAGATGAAAACGATACCCCCGACCCAGCTACCCCAAGCACAGGCGAAGGAGCTAGCGCAAAGGGAGATGTAGACACGACAGCGGATGAAGATACATCAGATGAAGACGCAGATATGGGCGTAGGGAAAAGTGATTGGAGAAAAGCAGAGCAACAGCGATTGGCAACGCATGTTAAGCAAAAGGCCCGACTAGGCGCCGAGTCCCTCAAAGATATCTTAGAGAATTATGTATGCAAAGATGATCCTAAGCGTGTAATCTACCTTACAGAGCAAAGTGGTGGTGGAAACGAAGTGATGCGTGTGCCATTGCAAACGCTGCTAGAGATGATAGATTCTAATATCGATGCTGAGGTTAAACAGTTTTTTATTCCTATTTGCTTGCAAAATGGGCAAGCTATACGCAGTGTTAGTAGTCTCGGAGGGCATTTTACTTGTGTATACGTAGATGTAGACGCCGGAATTATAGAGTATTATGATCCTCATTATTCTGCTGCAGAGCATTTACTACATACCCATTGGCCACAATGGATGAGTGGCGTGATGGCCAAACCTGCCATACGACGCACGCAGTTTATGGGAGCATCAGGTGACGCAGGGCGTATGGATTTTTCCGAGCTCATCAATGCAGTAAAACAGCATATATTAACGCGGTGTGGTAAGGCACTAACCGTTGCGTCTAATACTACGCGGCTTCAACAGGATGATTACAACTGTGGTAGGTTTATGACAGACTACATTCTTCATAGAAGAGAGGCAGATAGTTTAGCAACTTATACACAACATTTAGGGGATGCATTAAATACCACAGGCTATGACAAGTTTTTTGAGGAATTAAACGATACAATAACAAACACAATTCTGACAGAAACCCCCTAAGGTTTAGCAACCCTACACATACTGCTATCAGGATAAAGCGCATTTTTTTCACCACACTTCAGCTCCTATAGGCCTGGTAGAAGAAGTGCTATCCCTTCATAATTACTGTTCAATCTTCACCTGTGCATGTGCTGACTTATTCTCGCACACCTTCTACCCTGGCTATGTCATTACATCCTATTGCCTTCAGGGGGAATATTGATCCCTCTTGTAAGAGAGCTAATATCTTGTTTGATTGATAAGGAATGTCATAGGGCAGTAATGATATCAGCTAGCTTGCATAAGCACACTGTTTCAAGCCGATGGATCTTTGCAAGGGGAGTAAAAAAATAGAAATACCAGAAACTAAAATGATTTTACTGTAATTTTATGCCGAATTAGTAGATAGCAAGCAATCAACAAGCCTTTATCTACACCAAAAGAGACGCAGCGTTTAGCAGAAAGAAGCAAAAAAATAAGCAGATCAATTATCATAATGCCTGAAGAAATAACCATACGATTAAGTCAAATAGCACGTAAACTCAATGTGGCTACTACCACGCTCGTTACGTACCTATCCGAAAAAGGATTTCATATCGATAACAACCCAAATACCAAGTTAACGGTAGAACAAAGCGATTTGGTACATGCGAAATTTTCTTCCGAAGTAGCAGAGAAATTAACTCCAGCAGAGGTTGCGCCGACAAAAATACCTACAACTATAGCAAGTGCTATCACTCCTCCCCAGGATTATGAAACCTCCACAACGTCTATAACCGCCACACCAGCGCCAGCCGAAGAAGAGAGGCCTGCCACATCATCACTCGCCAAAGCTCCCAAGAGTACTGAAAAAATAACCTTTGAAAATAAAGTAGGATTACAAGGTCCGACTGTCCTCGGCACCATAGATTTAGTGCCAGAACCTCCTAAAAAGTTTCAAAAAGTAGCTTCCTCACGGCCAAGCAATATTGGCATTGCCAGTAACCGGCAACCTAGGAAACGCATCACTACACCTGCGCACAACGCAACCAACACAAGTAGCCATCAACCTGAAGGGCATACAGATTATCACTCCTCCATCCGGCATAAGAGACCTGTGCATAAAGGTTATGAGAAGCAAGGTAAAGGAGTAGACATATCAGAAGGGGACATTCAAGAGCAAATCAAAAGCACATTATCGAAACTAAGTAGCGCCAACAAAACATCTACCAGTCGCGCTAAGTACCGAAAAATCAAAAAAACAAATGCCGCGGAAGAACAGGCAACAGCGCATGCAAAAGCCGCAGGAGAGACGCAACCCCTAGAATTAGCCGAGTTTATTTCTGCTAGCGATTTAGCAGCACTCATGGGTATTCACATCAATAGCCTCCTTTCCACCTGTATGAACTTAGGCATGATTGTATCCATTAACCAACGCCTAGATGCAGAAGCCATCACCGTCATTGCTGATGAGTTTGGCTACCAAGTAACCTTTACAGACATTAAGGAGCAAGACATTGAAGAAGCGCAGGAAGAGACAAATTCGGAAGACGATATAGAACGCGCCCCCATTGTAACCATCATGGGGCATGTAGACCATGGTAAAACTTCGTTACTAGACTATATTCGCAATACCAAAGTCACTAAGAAAGAAGCAGGCGGCATTACTCAGCACATAGGCGCGTATAAAGTTGCCACCGCTACCGGTAAAGAGATCGCCTTCTTAGACACCCCCGGTCACGAAGCCTTTACTGCCATGCGCGCACGAGGCGCACGCATCACGGACATAGCCATTATTGTGATAGCTGCCGATGATGGCGTAAGGCCGCAAACGAAAGAAGCCATCAACCATGCTAAATTGGCGGAAGTCCCCATGATCATAGCTATCAACAAGATAGATAAATCTACCGCTAACGTCACCAAAGTGCTGGAAGAGCTGGCGCAGCTAAATATCTTAGTAGAAGAATGGGGCGGTAAATACCAAAGCCAAGGAATCTCCGCTACCACAGGAGAAGGGGTAGATCAATTGCTAGAAAAAGTATTACTAGAAGCTGAGTTGATG
This sequence comes from Amoebophilaceae bacterium, assembly GCA_023257955.1. Taxonomy (GTDB): domain Bacteria; phylum Bacteroidota; class Bacteroidia; order Cytophagales; family Amoebophilaceae; genus Amoebophilus. The sequence continues at coordinate 19,120 of JALRAY010000014.1, forward strand.
GAGCTGAAAGCCAACCCCAAGCAAAAAGCTCGAGGAACGGTTGTAGAGGCCTCATTAGACCAAGGACGGGGATACCTCGTAACAGTGATGATCCAAAAAGGTACCTTACATCAAGGAGATGTGATTTTAGCAGGGGCTTATTTTGGCAAGATTAAACGCATGTTCGATCATAAAGGCGACATACAAAAAGAAGTCGGTCCTGCAACTCCCGTACAAATACTCGGCTTCAATGGTGCGCCCCAAGCAGGAGACACCTTCAATGTAATCAATACAGAAAAAGAAGCCAGAGAAATAGCTGCCCATAGGCAACAGATCCTGCGAGAACAAGGCTTCCGAACCAAATCACACATTACCCTAGATGAGATAGGCCGCCGATTAGCGATTGGAGACTTTAAACAACTCAACATCATCATAAAAGGCGATGTAGATGGATCCGTAGAGGCGTTAGCAGACTCCTTCCTCAAACTGTCTACTGAACAGATAGAAGTCAGGATTATCCACAAAGGCGTAGGCGGTATTACCGATTCTGATATCCTCCTAGCTGCCACCTCGGATGCCATTATTATAGGCTTTCAAGTTCGACCTTCCATTTCCGCACGTAAGCTAGCAGAAAAAGAAAGCGTGGAAATACGGCTATATTCTGTCATTTACGATGCTATCAACCATGTAAAAGATTCCATAGAAGGCATGGGGACGCCTATTATAGAAGAGGTCACAACTGGAAGCGCGACCGTACGAGAAATCTTCAAAATTTCCAAAGTAGGAACCATCGCGGGCTCCTACGTTACCGAAGGGCATATCAAAAAAGCCAATCAGATACGCGTTATCAGAGATGGCATCGTCATCTATACGGGGAACATTAAGCAATTAAAACACTTCAAAGAAGATGTGCCGCAAGTAAAATCAAGCTTTGAATGCGGCATAAACATCGTTAACTTCGATGACATAAAAGTGGATGATATCATAGAAGGCTTTGAACACCAGACGACCTAATACTACGCTGACAGCAACCATATGTATACCCCATGCAAACGCCTCGTACCATCTTTATACCGACTGCTTCCACGCAGCAGCAACCCTTAGGTAAGTATGCAGAAATGCTCGCCGCGGAATACCTAACCAAACAAGGCTATCAGATCCTAGTGCGTAATTACCGCTATAGAAAAGCAGAAATAGACTTGATAGCGCAAAAAGACACGTTGCTCTGCTTTATAGAAGTGAAAGCCAGAACTAACCTACGCTTTGGTTACCCGGAAACTTTTGTAAGAAACAACCAACGCAACCTCATCAAGCGCGCTGCTGACAACTACATTTACACCTGGAATTGGAACCACCCCATCCGCTTTGATATTATCTCCATCCTGCAAAAACAACACGAGGTAGAACTCACGCATTTTGAAGATGCCTTTATTTGATGAGCCACATCGTTTCAAGTACTTAACTAACTACACACACGAAGGACTTACGCTTGTTCTCCACAACTTAAGCTATTTGAAGTTTAAATCTTAAAACTGCAATCTTATGGGAAATGATAACAAAATAAGTCAGCCACACGATAAGTACGCAAAAAGCATACTCTCTCGCGTAGAGGAAGCGAAATCTTTGATCCAATCACGCTTCCCTCAAGAACTTGTCAAAAGGATCGATATGAATTCTCTACAGTTGACTAATAAAAGCTTCGTAAGCGAAGAAATGAAAGCATTCCATAGTGATGTAATCTATAAATGCAACATCGATAATAACCAAGGGTATATATACTACGAGATTGAGCACGTGCGACACGAGAGCACTCATATAAAGTCCATATATCATATGGCTAGGTTGTATCCAAACCTACGT
>JALRAY010000015.1 GCA_023257955.1 Amoebophilaceae bacterium
GAAGTATCACTTACTTCACGTCTTGATTTTTGTTTACGGGAGTTAGGATTGGGGAAAGCAGTAGAAAAGAATTGGGAGAGGGGCTTAGCTTGAGCATTAGTACCTTTTTTTTCTTTTTGCCAGCCTTTACTGCTGCATAAGTTGCCTTAGTGTTAGGGGGTAATAAATCTGGTATTTCAGGCAAATCATGTGGACATAGGTCAGAATGACAGTTATTCTTATAATAGCTATAATAAAGATATAAATCAAATTTGTGCATCATTTCTACAATACTATTCTTCAGTGAGCCCGGTAAATTATGTTGTTTCTTTATTGCTGCAAGCAACTTTTGCATATTCTCTCTTGGTATCTCGATTATTTCTTCTTCATCAATCTCACTTTTGTCTAACTGCAGTTTTTCAATATAACCTAGTTTATTTAGTACCTTTACGTAGGGATCACATCCTATAGCACATTTGAATTCGTGCACAAAACTCTCCATAATCTTATATTCTTCTAATTCTGCTTTTAAGACGGCTGCATTTGCCTTAAATACTCCACTAAATAGACATGCTAAATCTTTTATTGTTAATACAATTTCTTCTATTCTGTGAGAGCCTGAGGGGGAAGTTTCCTCGGGCTACTTGACCATCTAACGGTACCCCATTTCGGGCACGGTCCTAAGTTTTAGATTTTTTATTTACACGGTATTGATAGAATAGCTTTTAGGAAAGTCAGGCATTTGTTTTTTTATTTTTTCTAGATCTTTTTTTAAATATAACACTACTAAATTAGGTCCTGCATCTTGGGTGAAAAATATGTTAACACCTAATTGCCTTAATCCTTGAATTTTGTTAATCATGCCTATAGTTTTATCATTATTATAAAAAATACCAACGCTATTGCAAATAGCATGCATATGTAGAGAGTTTTGTTCTATAATAGTTCCAAATCTTATAAAATCATTATCTTTAATAGTTTGTTTGAGGTTTTTAATATTTTCTTCTACTATATCTTGCCATGCATTATAGTACCTACTTTCTAAGGATTTTTGCATAGCAACACTAGATGATATGTATTTTGTTCCTGCGTCATTAATAAGTAAAGTTACACATAAATCATCAATATTTTTTGAGTACGGAGTAGCATAACTATCCATACCATCTTCTCTAGATCCTTTATGCCACTCAGTAAAACCATTATATAAAGATCTACAAGCACTACCACTAGCTATTCTTGACAGTATAGATAGTGTTTTTTTGTCGAAATTCCATTGAAACATATCATTTAATGCCAACACCAATGCTGAGAAACCAGATGATGATGAAGCCAAGCCAGCTGAAGTTGGCACAGTGTTTTTTGTGATAATTTTGAATTTACAATCAAAGTTAAATAGCTTTAGATAATCTATAATTCTTTTGGAAAATTGGGAATCATTTTCCATTAAATCTCCATTTAAAAAAATTTCATATGAATCAGATTTAGTTAAAGTTATATATGTACCTAACTCTTTAATAGTCATGGAAAAACTAGAGGTCATAGGTAATTTTAACTCCACATTTCTTTTTCCCCAATATTTGACTAGTGCTATATTAATTGGTGCAAAAGCATTGGTAGAATCCTGTTGTGGTTTTTTAGAAGTTACCGTTAATATATTTTGTATGATATCTTTAGCTTTCAATTCGCACCCCATCTTTTGATATTTTTAATTCACATATATCATGGTATCTCAAACCAGTATTTTCTTTGTTTAATTGACCCAATCCTATTACACAATCACCCATGCCAGCTCCTGTGATTTTACTACCATAAATACCTGCATCATTACGTAATTTATATGTTAGGGATTGTAGCAAAGGGCTGGTTACACCTATGCTTTCCATAATTCCTTGATACATGTTAAATAATCTGCCTAATGAGTTATAATTTTTCTCTTCTAGAGCTATAATTGCTTCATTTGTAATAGATTCAGAAAGATTGAATATATTAGAATATATATCTGGATATATTTCTATATAATTATTTACTATTTTCATAACTTCTAGGGTTTTCTTTTTCATTCCAGAATATACTGTTGTAAATTGCATATCAGGAAAAAAGAATCTTTTTTTTACATAATTTTTCATATCATAATGCACAATACTACCATATATGCTAGCTGCTATATCACTACATGAAAGATGCCCTACATATTTACTAGAGATAGTGCTACATATATCAAATATATATATTAAAAAATCACTGTCAAAATTTTCTATTTTTTTATCAAAAATTAACAGAGCTGACACAAGCGCAGATATTATAGCACCAGAAGAGCCAAACCCCATTTTATCAGAAAATTCAGACTCAATTTTTATATGACAATGTAGGTCAGGTATAAGATGTGAAATTATGTTACGCAACATAACCATCTGAGGTGGGAGATTTCCATGTAAAAAAAACTTACCATATGCATCTGATTCAATTATTGTGTGAGCATCTGTTTTTTCAATAGTAATGTATATCCTCTTATTAATTGCTGCTACTATAGATGATTTTCCATGTAATACAGCATATTCACCTAATAACATCAAACTTCCTGGAGCTGAAATTTTCATATTAGTATTCCTTGGGCTAAAATTTCATCTGGTGTTTGGTTCCATAAACTAATTAAGTGGCCTCCATTCCCGCCACCAGTAGGTTTAACAGCAATGGCTCCTTTGTTTGTTAAGTATAATATATCCTGTTCTATATTTTGCAATAAGTCCCAATTCTTAAAACATTTACAAGCTTGGTTCATACCATTGGCTATTTGCTTTATATTTTGTTGTTTTATGGCATTAATGATGGCATCTACCGCATCTGTCATTAATTTATCCGATTCTGCATCATTTTGTACAGTAACTTTGTTTATAGCTTCTTTTGTAGAAAATCGTTTGTTTGTATCCCATAGTAGTAAGTTTAACTTATTAGGAATATTAATTGCTTCTATTTTTGTTGGGTTATTACTGAATATGATAGGTGAAGTTTGTATCACGCACGCTATGTCGGCTCCACTACTGTTACCATGAAAAAAGTTTTCTAATAATCTAGCTGATTCATATATTTCATTACTAGTAATTTTGTTTATAAAAAATAATAATTTTGCTATACACACAGCTATAGTTGCAGAAGATCCTAAACCAGATTCTGGAGGGCAATTAATTTTTATAGTGATATCACCTTTTATTTCTCCATACTGAGCTTTGATAAAATCAACAAAGCTATTAAACTTAGGTAAATTATTACTGCCAAATATATACCATTTATTTGTATTGCTATTATTATAATTCAATTCAGTCCAAAATTTATTAACAGGTAATATTATTGCCTTACCTCCTCTAATAACAGCATGTTCTCCTACTAAAATAGCTTTTGCATAAGATTTAACTGTAAAATTAGGTTTCATTTTCTATAATATTTAAATATCTTTCAACATCTGAATGTGTAATGTAATGATAGGTATCTAATTGCTTCTTAAGTAAAGCATATAGTTTCTTTTTTTTATTCTCTTCTACATGCGAGATTAGATTTTTAATATATAAAGTCATGTGTCCGTTAACTATGCCCTTCGTACATAAAGCTATCATGGCTCCTAAGTTTTGCACTAACCCTATTGCTGCTGTAACTTGTGCTAATTCTTTTGCAGATTTAACATCAAGCATTTTTAAGCATAGTTTGGCAGTAGGGTGGCTGTTAGTTATACCTCCAACTATTCCTAGGTTAATTGGTGCCTTTAAAACACCATATAAATTGTTGTTAGTATATTTCCACTCAGATATAGCCGTATATTTATTCATAGCAGCATATGCATGTATTCCTGCTTCAGCAGCACGGCAATCATTTCCTGTGGCCATTAGAACACCATCGATACCATTCATAATACCTTTATTATGTGTGGATGCTCTATATGGATCTAGTTGAGCTAGTACTGATGCTTCTTGGATTTTATTTCCCAACTCTTCATTGAATCCATTTAATACTATATTACATTCTACTATATCTTGATCATTTAAGTTTGATAAAACGGCTAAATTAAAGATTTCATTTATTTCTTTTTGTAATATTCTTTTAGTAAATTCACAAATCTGGTTGATAACATTAGCTCCCATAGCATCAACTGTATCTACATTGATATGAATAATTCCGATATGTTTGTGATCAGATGTTTTTAAAGTGTTAAGTGATATATTTTTGACCCCCCCTTTTCTTTTGTACAAACCTTTTGCTGGGCCAGAGTTGATAATGTCTATTATGCTTTTTTGATTTTTAGCTATATAAGATTTTAGGTTTTTTAAATTACTAATTTCAGGGATGTGCAACTGGCCTATTTTTATATTATTTTTTTTGATAGAGATGATTTGGCCATTTTTCTGAACTAATTGATTGGTTTTTATTAAAGCGGCTATTACTGATGATTCTTCTGTAGCTAGAGGGACAGTATAGTTCTTCTTGTTAACTATAAAATTTTTTACTATTCCAATGGGGGTAGGAAAATAACCAATTGCATTTTCTATGTAGCTATTAGCATATTTTAAGTCTGAAGCAATTTTGCCTTTTAATATTTCTATGTCATCTCGTGTTGGATTATCTATTGTTGCTTTTATCCTTTCATCCCAAGATAATCGTGAAAATATATTTTTCTTACACATCTAAAATAACTTTTTATTATATCTCATATCATAATATTGTTTTCCAGATATAAATTCTCTATTTGCTAAATCTTGTGCTACTTGTTCTGACCAGTAGGTATCATTACTATGAGCATTTAGAGTTAGTAATTCAGCATTACACCCAGAACCATAAGAATAGGCTATTATTTGTCCTTTTGATGATATTAAACTTTGAGCAATACTAATCCATAAACTTGCTGTATAAGAATTACCTATAACTTTGTTCCATTGCATGTTACTAGTAACTTTATTTCTAATTATCTCTGTAATATTAGGTATTTGTAACTTTTCTGCTACAGCTTTCAATGCTAATATGACTAATTTAGGACATGGGGTATGAAAGCAAAGGGCGTCAGCATCCTCAAATATTTTTAATGAATGTTGTTTTACTAACTGGTTATAACAATTTAATAGAGCGTTTTTATAAGTTACTATACTCAATTTACCTTGTACCACTGGGTATTTTGCTGATACAGGTTTATAGAAATCTTTAATAGGCGCACTATAACAATATGATTGTTGGTCTATTGAGCATAACTTAGGGTTGTGTGTAATAATCATTGCTATAGCTGCGGCACCTTGGGTATTTTCACCTGGATGATTTGGAGAATATAAACACTCATCTACCGCCACTACTAGTGCAGCTTTTTGGTTTGATGTATCTGAATTAAGCCATTCAGTTGCTTGTTTTACAGCTAGTGTGCCGGCACTACAGGCACTTTTTATTTCATATGACCTAACATTACCATTCATACCTATTTCATCACTTATCCATAGACTTAATGGTCTAGCAAAATCAAAGCTAGATTCTGTCCCTACCGCAAAAAAACCTATATCTTTGATGTTACCATGCCAATTTTCTAAGGCTCTTTTTATAGCTTCTACAGCAAGTGTTAAAACTGTGTCTTTTTTAAGACACAGTGACATTACAGTGCCGCCATTATTCTCAGTGTAATAACTACTATCTTTGCCGTGGGAAACAGAAAGTTCGGACAATTCGAGAGCATATTTGGGTAATTTTATGCCTATAGCATCTATACCTATTTTGATTCCAGATAATTTGTTATTCATTATTTGTATTTTTCTAGGAAATTTATATAAATCAAAGATTTATGTTTATAGTATAAATTTTGTTAAATCTAACTTTTTAGTCAATGAATCAAGTTTCTTGATTACATATTTTTTATCTACTTTAAAACCTTTTCAATCCAATGCTTCATATACTTTTTGCATTTACAATACTAAAAAATAATATCAAGCACTATTACTCTTATTATTTAATATACATTCTACAATATTTATACGACTGTCTACCGACAACTATAATTACCGAGAAACGACAACTATAATTACCTAATTCTAATACAAAAAAAATTAGTGTTCCATAGCAATTTTCCCCTCTTTTAAATTATTGTTAGATTTGATGTTTTTAGCAGATTTCATTCTATAACTTTCAGCGTTTAACTCAATTATAGTAGAATGATGGACAAGCCTATCAATGGCTGCTGCGGTGGTCATTTCATCTTTAAAAATAACGTCCCACTTAGAGAAGACCAAGTTACTAGTAATAACAACACTTCTTTGTTCATATCGCTCAGCAAGCAAAACAAATAACAAATCAGACTCCTCTTTTGAATAGGGAATATAAGAGATGTCATCAATAATCAGCACTTCAAATTTATCAAGCCTTTTAATCAAGTTATTCATCAAATTCTATACGACATATAACGTAATTTAAATAGCTGTAAACATTAGCAGCTTCATCCAGTGTTAATTCCTGGATACTCTGGGTTTTTACTATTCCTTTAAATTGTGATGGATTATCACATATATATTTTAACATACCATAAAATCCTCCAGATGCATCTGGATTTCCGCAATATTTTTCACTATCCCTTAAAAAATCATGCATAGTAATAGATGCCTTAAGTAATCTTTTTGTCTCTTCATCTAATTCATTAGGAAAACATAAGTTAAATACTGTTTTTATTAACTTGCTCAATAATTCAAACCGACGTATTGATTGAGATATCAACTGATCATTTAAATCAGGAGTAGGTTCTTTTTTGAACAGTACTTCATATAACTCAATATCCGTTGGTAAAAATGTTGGTACAGAAACAGAAGGTTCTTTAAGAAGCTCATCAAAGAATCTTCTTATAGCATTATCCCTACTATCCATATATTGTATTCTCGTGAGTAATAAATATTTGCAAAAATCATTTTTTGTAACTTTCTTATCCTTTAATTCTTCTATCTTGTTTCTCAAATCATTCCACATATTCGATCTCGTTAACACGGCATTGCGTGCACGATCTTTCGTTAATTCACTAACACCATCGGTTGCTAAGTAACTATTCGCAGTGCTTTTTTCTTCCTCCGTTAATATGCTATATTGATCAAAAATATCATAAATAGGCATGTATGGATCATCTATATTCGTAACAACATCTTCTTCTTGAGATTCTTGACTGGGATAATAAACTTCCGTAGGGATAGAGCCGGTACTTTGGCAACTTATGATTAAAAAAACAGTAATAATATGAAGGAAATTTAAAATAGTAGATAATTTTATCGAATAAAAACGGATCATAAATAAAATTAAAGATTAAAAAGTTTAAGATTTTTTAAAAAAGATTTACAAAAGTAGTAGGTCCCCTCTACAAATCAAAATATGGATATCAAAAATACCCCTATCTTAAACGACTACTCCCTCGCCTGCCAAAGCCGCGAAGCCAGCCTACTCGCCAGAAAAGAAGTCTTTATGGGGAAAGCCAAGTTTGGCATCTTCGGGGACGGAAAAGAAGTAGCCCAGCTGGCGATGGCTAGAGCTTTTCAACCCGGGGACTTTCGCTCCGGCTACTACCGAGATCAAACCTTTATGCTCGCCATCCAAGAGATGACCCTGCAACAATACTTTGCCCAGCTCTATGCACATACCGATATAGACCATGAACCCGCTTCCGGCGGCAGGATGATGAACAGTCACTTTGGTACCCGTATGCTAGATGAGTACGGCAATTGGAAACCACTCGCACACCTTCGTAACAGCGCCATAGACCTCTCCCCAACCGCGGCACAAATACCTCATTTGGTAGGCTTAGCCTATGCCTCCAAGTTGTATCGCAATAACCCCGATCTCGCTACTTACCCAGACTTCTCAACCAACGGAAATGAAATCGCTTTTGGCACCATAGGCAACGCTTCCACCTCCGAAGGCATGTTCTTCGAAGCCATCAATGCCGCAGGCGTATTGCAGATACCCATGCTACTCTCCATATGGGATGATGGCTATGGCATCTCCGTACCGCAGCAGTACCATACCACCAAGCAAAGTATCTCTAAAGCCCTAACCGGATTTCAACGTACAGCTGAGGAGCTAGGCATCGAGATCTATACCGTCAAAGGATGGGACTATCCCGCCTTGTGCGAAACGTATCAGCAAGCAGCAGACTTATGCAGGAAACAGCATGTGCCTGTGCTGGTGCATGTCACCGAAATGACCCAACCGCAAGGTCACTCCACCTCTGGCTCCCATGAGCGGTACAAAAGCTCCGAACGATTGACTTGGGAAGCAACCTTCGACTGCAATCAACAAATGCGTGCGTGGATTCTGCAAAATGAGATCGCTACTGTTCAAGAACTGGATGGGATCGAACAAGCAGCGAAAGCTACTGTCAAAGCGCAGAAAGAAAGTGCCTGGCAAGCCTTTGTGGACGATATCCAAACCGATCATCAAACAGCCATTCAGCTATTGCAAGAAGTCGTAGATAATCACGCCACGGATGGTCCCCTTCCTGAACTGCTAGCAACTTTAAAATCCACCCTCAACCCTACACGCCTCCATGCCATCCAAGCCGTGAAGAAGGCCCTGTACCACTTGCGCAATACGCCCTACATCATCAAGAGCCCTTTGGTGACTTGGTTGCAGCATCATCAAAAAGAAAATAGCAAACGGTTTAATAGCCATCTACATAGTACCAGTAGTGCTGCTGCTATCTATGTGAAAGCAACGCCTCCTATGCTCACTGAAGATAGCTTGATCGTAGATGGCAGAGAGGTTGTCCTTGCTTGCTTTGACGCAGCCTTAGCGCGCGAGCCACGGCTATTCTTCTTGGGAGAAGATATCGGCAGGATAGGAGATGTGAACCAAGGCTTAGCAGGCATGCAAGCCAAGTATGGAGAGTGGCGGGTAACAGATACGGGCATCCGGGAATGCACCATTCTGGGGCAGGGGATAGGCGCTGCTATGCGTGGCCTACGCCCGATTATAGAAATTCAATACCTGGATTACCTGCTCTATGCCTTGCAGACCATGAGTGATGACTTGGCAACGTTGCGGTACCGCTCTTGCAATGGGCAACAAGCCCCCCTCATCATCCGCACACGCGGCCATCGCCTAGAAGGCATCTGGCACTCCGGATCCTACATCGCAGGTATTATGCACAACATACGCGGAATATACTTGGCCGTACCCCGCAACATGACCCAAGCAGCCGGCTTCTATAACACTTTCCTACAAGCTGATGATCCTGCTTTGGTGATAGAATGTCTGAATGCCTATCGGCTCAAAGAAAAGCTTCCTGCGAACATAGGCACGTTCACGGTTCCTATCGGCGTACCAGAAGTCTTGCGCACAGGCAAGGATGTAACCATCGTCACCTATGGTGCTATGTGCCGTATAGCTATGGAGGCGGCTATGCGCTTAGCAGCGCTAGACATTGATTGCGAGGTGATAGATGTGCAGACGTTACTGCCTTTTGATACGCATCATATCATTGTAACTTCCCTGAAAAAGACTAACCGACTTGTACTAGCCGATGAAGATGTGCCAGGGGGCGCCACTGCCTACATGTTGCAACAGATTATGGAAGAACAAGGCGGTTTTAAATATTTAGACCAAGCGCCTATCACCATTACCAGCAAAGCACACAGACCTGCCTATGGAGATGATGGTAATTACTTTTCCAAACCCAACGAGGACACCATAGTCGATCAAGTCTATGAGATGATGTCCGCATCCGCACCTGCGAGGCACCTGCCTTTATGGTAATGCAAGAAGGCAATGAGTTACCGATTGAGTTCCTGTAACACGGATAATGACTTGAGGGTATGCAGGTTATCTACATGCAGTTGCATGTATTTAAGGATACTCATCAGCATGTTGTTGAGAGATGCTTTAGATGGATAGGTTGTGGTAGGGAGGGTAGGATCTAGCAACTGATCTAGAAAGCTTATTTCTTCGTTGCTGAGGTAATATTTATAGCCTGCGTGTCGCAGTTGTCTGTTGATTTCTATTGCATAGGTGCAGCCAAAACCAAGGTGCCGGCAGAGGTGTAGCATAAATCGGAGATAAAATGCTTCGTAGTCTTCTTGTAGCTTATTAAAGGCGATGATGGCTTGTAGTAAGCAGTCGAATACGGCTGTGTTTTGTAACTCGTCATATAGCGCTTTGTTTAATAATTCGGCTAGGAAGGTAACAATAACGACCTTCTTGATATCACATAGCATATCTGTGATAGGGATGTGTTGCTTAACTTCTACCACCCGTTGCAGGGAAGCATTTTTGCGGTAATACATTTCTAGCTCCAGGGGCACTAACGGTTGAAATAAAGCGTTAGCGTGCTTTGCCTTCAGCTTCCGCACACCGGGGATGAGAAAGGATTGTTTGCCTAGCTTTTCGGTGAAGATTTTTACAATGATAGAGGTCTCGCTGTACTTCATATGGTGCAGTACTATCCCTCTGGTAGTATGTAGCATGGTATCTAAGCTAATATTTGTGTAAGGCTTGTGGAGCACGAGCGTTTTAACGCCCACACATTAGGCCCTACCGATTACTTGCAAGGTGATAAGTTGCTGCGTACACAAAGCCATGCATGCGTACATAGATCATGAAAAAGTGCGTAACATCTTCGTCCTTCCGTGCTTTACGCTGCGATCCTTTGCCGTCATGTTTTTGTAATTCTAAATGCCACCCTCCTATTCAGGGCTTGCCCTTCTTTAGCCTCCTCTTTAATCAGCGGCTTAGTTTTGCCATACCCTTTGTAGGTAAGCCTGCTACTTGCTATACCTGCCTGAATGAGGTAGTCATAAATCGTTTCCGCACGCTTGATAGATAGCACTTGGTTGTATTCATCAGAACCAATATGATCTGTGTGCCCTTCCAACTGTATGCGGATCTGTGGATGCTGCTCTAAAAATCGCACCAACCTTGTCAACTCTATGTACGACTGCGGCATAAGCTTGTAGTCATCATACGCGAAGTAGATATTTTCTAGAATCTTTAGCTGCGATACGGCGATAGGTTGTAGCCTCACATCTCCAGATGGGGTAACAGTCGCTTTATCTGCCTGCTGAAATTGAATGTGCTTACTTTCAAAGAGATAACCATCTTTGGTAATGTAAACGAAGTATTCCTTCCCTTCATTAATGACAATGGTCGCAAAGCGATCCGAAGCATCTACCTCAAAACGGTGCTGTAAAACATTATGCATGTCATATACTTCTAGGTGTGCGGCTGTAGGTTGTTGCGTATCAGCATCTACTATGGCTAGTTGCACTACATCACACTTGGGCATGGTTATTAAGTTTTCCGGTACGTCAAACTCATAGATATAACTGTGGTAGTCGGATGTTTTCTTTTTGCCATCAGCATAGTAACCTTTTTTCCCATCCGGTGTAATGAAGATGGATACTTGATCTTTGTGGTTATTGATGGGATAACCTATGTTCACAGGTGCCGTCCATGCACCATCGATATAATGGGCATAATAAATATCAAAGCCTCCCATACTCGGCATTCTATTAGAAACAAAGAAGAGTGTTTGCCCATTGGGGTGTATAAACGGTGCTTCTTCTCTATATTTTGAATTGATGGTAGGGCCTAAATTGGTTGCAGGTGACCATGTGCCATCTGCTTGCAAAGTGCTTTGCCAAATATCATGCTTGCCATAGTTGCCTTCCCTTTCTGAAACGAAATAAAGCGTTTTCCCGTTCGCCGCAAGGCTGGGCTGAGATTGCCAACCTTTAGAGTTGATATGTGGACCTAAATTCTCTGGTTGAGCCCATTCTCCATTCCGCTTGTAACTGATGTAGAGATCACACATGCCATAATTACCTTCTTTGGCACAAGCTGTAAAAATGAGCGTCTTTTGATCTGCGGAAATGGTACAGGTACCTTCATTGCTGTTGGGTCTATTAATTTTTGGGGAAATAGATCGAGGTGTCGACCAGTTACCTAACGCATCTTTTGCACTAACGTATATATCTTCTACATAGCTATTATCCCCTTTAGCCCTAAGTGCCGTAAACAAAATGCTGCATTGATCAACCGTTAATATGGGGAAATATTGAGCGATAAATTGATTCATGGGAGATGCTAAACGCTGAGGATGAAATGGAAACGGATGTTCTAGCATCGCCAAAGCAAATTGCAAATTCTGTTGTAAGGTTTGTACATCTTTCTGTAATGCTTGAGAAGAGATATTACCTAAGGATAGCGCATGCAATACATCGCTGGATTGTGTATAAGCGCCGATTCTATAGTATAGCTGTGCTATTTTGTAAACCAACTCTGGTGCTTTGGCAGCAGATAAAGAAGCCTGGGCTAGATCTAAATATTGTTTTGCTGACTCAAATGCTTCTCTATCGCTATAGATCGTAGCTAATTGCAAGTACGTTTCTACAAAATGCGTATCCTGCTTACAAGCTTGTTCTAATAATTCGATAGCATGAGTATATTTTTTTTGCACATAACTATGCATAGCCTCTTCATAGAGCTGAATAGCTTTGGCATTAATGGTACTATATGGGGTAGTAAATGAGGTAAGTACTGTAGACAAACAACCTATGCCTACCAAAAACCATACACGGCGCTTAAGAGGAGTAAGAAAGAACTTCATTGAGATATGTGTTGCTGTATTTTTGCGTAAGTGTCCAGGGTTGCATGCGCAGATAACTAAATTAGTTAGAAGGATAGCGCCTGGAAAAGCTATTCTTCATAGTTATTTGCACGAAATAGCAAAAGTCACTAGCTTTGTGACTATTAAAAATCAACCATAACGAAATAACAAAATAGTAATCAAACATGCGTACAAATTCTCTCAAATGCCTATTGGGCCACCTCCTTATCCTTATTCCCTTCTTATTACTTACCCCTCACTTAACCTTTGCATATTCCCCTGAAGCTAGTGGCTTAGATCCTAAAGTAGAACAAATAAATCCAGATGCATTCGATCTTATGGAAGATTGGGAGCCTGAGATATTAGACAATTATCTTTCTTTAGGCATCAATTGGGGCTTCGCTTCTTGGATAAAAGCACCAGACAATATGAACTTGCTCTTTTGGAAATCACGTACCTTCGGTGGCAATCTGTATTACAACATCCCCATTAAGACCTCCCATTTTCTACTCCGTTGCGGGATTAGCCTTGCCCACGCAAAGTACTCATCCAAGCAATTGAATACCATTGTTAGAAAAAACAAAACCTTTGAGACGACTATCATCAAACCTGCCTCCACGGCACTAGCTAAAAGAGCAGAAGTGAAAGAAGCATATTGTTCTATCTTGTCCACAGATTTCATAGCAGAATTTGGCTTCACGAGTAATAAAGAAGAAGCTAATGAAGGATTCTTTGTGACGGTAGGTTGTAACCTAGGCATGCACCTTGCGCCCGCCAACACAATTGATTATCAAGAAGACAAAGAATCTAAGACAAGAATTATAGAAGAAAGATTTAATATAGCAAGACTGCGTTATGGTTTATTAGCAAGGATAGGGTGGGGCAGATTTGGCGCTTTCTATCATCAAATACTATCGCCTTTGTTCAATGAAAAAGGGCCTGATCAATCCATGCGTCCTTTTAGTTTCGGCATTAGTATCGACCTATTATAATCCCCTTAAGCACGCCCAATAGTTAAAAAGCATGGAATATGAGCCAAAATGGGGATGCAAGCAACGTATAGCTTCGCAGCCTCATACTTCCTTCCCCGAAAAGAAGCGGTAAGCGCTTGTCACTTGTTGCGCCATAATTAAGCATAACCATTCCCTCTACCCTTTCCTTCCTTTACTGGCATACATCTGCCCTACCTGCTTAATCCCTATCCCCCATCACCAACGCCAAATATTCCCGAAAACACATATTGCCAGCAACTCGCTTTGTTGATCAAGCAACCATACCTAATACTTTTAATATCCCTACCATGAACAAAAGATGGATGTTATCCCCTAGCCCTCCTACCCCCGTCATTAACACCTTAATGCAATCCCTTGGGATAGCAAGACCGATAGCTTCTTTACTGGCACAAAAAGGCATTGCAAGCTTTGAAGAGGCGAAAAGTTACTTTAGACCTGCATTAAGTGAATTACATGATCCTTTTTTAATGAAGGGAATGGATAAAGCCATCACCCGCTTACTAACTGCGATAAGCAAGCAAGAAAACATCTTGTTATATGGAGACTATGATGTTGATGGCACTACAGCGGTAGCACTCGTATACAGGTTACTACGCCAATATTATCCCAACATACAATTTTATATTCCGGATAGACATGAAGAAGGTTATGGTTTTTCTAGCAAAGCCGTAGACTGGGTGCGAGAAGCCGCTATCTCATTAATCATTACACTGGATTGTGGCATCAAGGATATCCTTAACATTCAACATGCGCAAGAAATTGGTATAGATGTAATTGTCTGCGACCATCATGAACCTGGTCAGGAGTTACATCCGGCTTATGCCGTCCTGGATCCCAAGCAAAAAGACTGTCCCTACCCTTTTAAAGAACTCTCTGGATGTGGTGTAGGCTTTAAGTTGTTACAAGCCTTTCTACTTCGGAAAGCGATGAATTTAGATGTTTTATACGAGCACTTAGATCTAGTAGCCATTAGCATTGCCTGCGACTTAGTCCCCCTCGTAGGAGAAAATAGAATCTTAGCCTATCATGGTCTGCAGCAATTGAATACTAAGCCATCTCCCGGCATAGCGGCTATGATACAAGTAGCTAAGTTACCTACCCCCATGAGTATCTCTGATGTGGTATTTGGTATAGGCCCTAGATTTAACGCTGCTGGCAGAATCAGCCATGCACAATTAACCGTGCAGTTGCTGCTAGCAGATAACATAGTCCAAGCACGGCCTTTAGCCCACAAGCTTGAAGCACAGAATGTGAGTAGAAAAGAAATAGATAGTATCATCACCCAAGAAGCTATTCAGCTAATGGAGACACATAGTGATCGCTTCCCTTCTACCACCGTGCTCTTTAAAGAAGACTGGCATAAAGGAGTAATAGGCATCGTCGCCTCTAGGTGTATAGAGCATTGCTATCGCCCTACGATTATTTTAACCGCTGCTGACGACAAAGCAACAGGCTCTGCAAGATCTGTCGCTGGATATAATATTTATGAAGCTATTACTGCGTGCGCTGATTTGTTGGATAGATATGGAGGGCATGCCTTTGCCGCAGGCCTAACACTCCCTATAGAAAATATACCCGCCTTTCAAGCACGTTTCGAAAACATAGTAGCAAAGACTATCTCACCAGACATGCTAATCCCTATTCAGCATGTGGACTTATGGATGCCTATTGAAAAATTGGATGATAAGTTTTTTAACATCTTGCAACAAATGGAACCCTTTGGAAATGGTAATATGAAACCCGTGTTCATCAGCGAGGTATGCGTAGATAGGCTTCATATCATCAAAGAACAACACCTCAAACTCATCATTAAGAACCTGCGTACAGGGCACGAGATAGAAGCCATTGGCTTTGGATTGACTAAAGCTATTGCTGGCTTACAGCATGGCAAGTATTATCTAATAGCCTACACGATAGAGCCTAATAATTATTATGGAGAAGCAGGGAGGTGGCAGTTGAATGTAAAAGGTATACACGGGGTGTAACGCATATACGTCTACAGCAAGCTACTATACTCCTTTGTTTTATTTAACGGTTACCCAACATCGCCCTGCTTTGTGACAACGTAGAGATATTATTTCCTGCTGGGGTAGGTAGCATATGTCAAACTGTCATTCATGGTCTCAAGTTATGCATACGTCTAATGAATAATAATAGCGACAAGCATACGCAATACAGTTTAGCACCCATTTATTTTGGATTAATGCGAGACTATGTGCTGGTAATATGATGTGCACTGATCCGAGTTTGGCACACAATATGTAAAATTAACTAGCATACCAATTCAGGAATATTTTAATAACAACATAATAAAAAATTGAACGTATGAGTAAAGTAAACATTAAACCCTTGGCTGATAGAGTTCTGGTAGAACCTGCAGCCGCAGAAACAAAAACCGCTGGAGGGATTATTATACCAGATACAGCTAAAGAAAAACCGCAAAAAGGCACCGTAGTTGCCGTAGGTCCTGGTAAAAAAGACGAACCATTAACAGTAAAAGAGGGAGACCAAATTTTATATGGCAAGTATGGAGGGACCGAAATTACGATAGAAGGCAAGGATTACTTGATGATGCGAGAATCCGATATTTATGCTATTCTATAAGCTTGTGAAATTATTTTACTAACCAATTATCATAACAGAAGAAAAATATGGCAAAAGATATAATATTTGGCGCAGAAGCGCGTGAGAGAATCAAGAACGGGGTAGATACCATGGCAAATGCCGTTAAAGTAACCCTAGGACCTAAAGGTCGCAACGTAGTTATAGACAAAAAGTTTGGCTCTGCTACCATCACAAAAGATGGCATCTCCGTAGCGAAAGAAGTAAGCTTGAAAGAGCCTATGGAAAATGTAGGCGCACAATTGATTAAAGAAGTAGCTTCTAAAACAGCTGATGTAGCCGGCGATGGAACTACTACCGCTACCGTACTAGCACAAGCTATGTTTTCAGTAGGTATCAAAAACGTAGCCGCTGGCGCCAACCCTATGGACCTAAAACGCGGTATGGACAAAGCAATAGGCGTTGTAGTAGACAAGCTCAAACAAAACTCCAAACAAATCAGTAGCTCCAAAGAGATAGAGCAAGTAGCCACTGTTTCTGCAAACAATGATACTAAAATCGGTAAGATGATTGCCGACGCTATGGAAAAAGTCGGCAAAGACGGCGTAATCACCGTAGAGGAAGCGAAAGGAACGGAAACAGAGGTAAAAGTAGTAGAAGGAATGGAGTTTGATAGAGGCTACCTCTCCCCATACTTCGTGACCAATCCGGAGAAAATGAATACAGAATTAGAGAATCCTTACATCCTTATTTGTGAGAAAAAAATCTCTACCATGAAGGATCTTTTACCCATTCTAGAAGGAACCTCTAAAGCTGGCAGATCACTCCTTATCATCGCAGAAGATATCGATGGGGAAGCTTTGGCTACATTAGTTGTTAATAGACTGCGTGGTGTGCTAAAAGTAGCTGCCGTAAAAGCCCCTGGCTTTGGTGATAGAAGAAAGGCGATGCTAGAAGATATAGCAGTGCTAACTGGCGGAACAGTAATCTCAGAAGAACAAGGGTACAAACTAGAACATGCAACACTGGATTACCTAGGTACCGCAGAAAAGGTGAACATTAACAAAGACAACACACTCATTGTTAATGGTAAAGGTGAAAAAGCTGCTATCCAAGCACGCGTAGACCAAATCAAAACGCAGATAGAAAACACTACTTCCGACTATGACAAGGAAAAACTACAAGAAAGATTAGCCAAACTATCAGGAGGAGTAGCCATTCTGTACATAGGCGCCGCTACAGAAGTGGAAATGAAAGAGAAGAAAGATCGCGTAGATGATGCCTTACATGCTACTAGAGCTGCTGTACAAGAAGGCGTAGTTGTAGGAGGAGGTATTGCCTTAATCCGTACGCTATCTGCCCTAGAGAACCTGACTGTTGAAAACGAAGATCAACGTACAGGAGTCAACATTATACGTACAGCTCTAGAAGCACCTCTAAAAACAATTGCTAATAATGCAGGAGAAGAAGGTGCCGTAGTGATACAAAAGGTGAAAGATGGTAAGGGGGACTTTGGGTACAACGCCAGAACCAATGTATTTGAAGACCTATACCAAGCAGGCGTAATCGATCCGACCAAGGTAACAAGGTTAGCACTCGAAAATGCCGCTTCTATTACCTCATTGTTACTCACTACCGAATGCGTGATAACAGACGAGAAGGATGAAGAGAAAGCAGCTGCAGGTGCGCCAGCAGGCATGCCCGGCGGCATGGGAGGGATGATGTAAGCAATGCCCAGTAATACTTTATAGTCAAGCACTATAAAACAGCTAAACCCAAGGCTTTTGGCCTTGGGTTTTTTTTGCGGCAAAATCCACACCAACAACACAAAAGTTAATTATTTGTATTTTTGTACTAGTGCTAATGGCAAGCATGATAGCAGCATGCCAAGATAACGAACGCCATTAACCCACAGCAGAAGCAGAGAGAGCTAATGGAGCCATAGGTTTATAATTGCTAGTGAAGCATGACATCTTCATGTAACCCTTTTAAGTAATTCCCATATGCGTAACCAAATTCATTTTCTGAGGCATATTACCACCATCGGCACTATCCTCACATGCTGCCTATTGAGCACCCAATGCGTAAAATGCAGAGATGAGAACCCTCAACCGCTAGGTATTAAAAAGCTATTAACAGTCAAAAAACCCGCACGGCAAGGCTCCGGCGCGCACTATGTAGAAATTACCATTACCTCTCTGCAGGCAGGTGACGACCTGAATCAATACACCGTGCAAGCCGTAACTACGGAAGGCAATGGGGAGTTAAGAGCCTCTACAGGTAAAACGGGAAACAATCATAATTATGATTGTTCTCTTACCACAGCCACATCCTTAGATACTTTTTATTTCATCAAAGGAGATGCTGCTACGTTCCAAGCAGGTAAGTCAGTAACTATTAGATGCATGTATTGCCCCCAACTAGGTACTCAGGAAGGGGAAGACCATCATATGACCATAGCAGCATGGGCCCATGATAGCGATGGAAAGGTAGTACAAGAACAAGAGGAAGAAGTTGTGTTTGCGTGTCCAGTGAATACTGCCTCAAATGCTAAAGGGAGTAATAAAAAACCACCTACCTCAAAAAAAAAGTCTTAAAAAACTAAACCCGGCTTTTTGAAAATATCTCATCCCAAACGTAATCCTACAGGCTATCACTATGTAATAATGACTATTAGCCCCCAGCAGGCAGGTGACGACCTGAGTCAGTATACTATTCAAGCCGTGACCTCTAGCGGGAATGGGTTGTTGCAAGCTTCTACTGGTAAAACAGGAAAAGATCATAATTATACACAAGACTTAACAGCAGCAACTGCATTATCCCCCCTTTATTTCGTAGAAGGGAATGCATTAGCCTTCAAAGCAGGAAATGCTGTAACCATTAGATGCAGGTATTCTGAGAAAGAAGTGAAAAGGGAGGAAGGTCGTGTGACCATAACGGCACGTGTCCATGATAGTGTCGGAAACGTAGTAGCCATACAAGAGTAAGAGGTAGTGCTGCCTTTTTAGAGCCTCTGCATTGGCCATCAGACGCTAAGAGTATTTTTGTGAGCTAAACGGCTTTCTGTATGGCACTTGTAGGCTTGTAAATCACCACCAACAACAACTACCCGTTCCAGCCAAATAGGCAATGTAGGCATGCGCCGGGGATGATATAGGAACTTATGGGATTGTTATTTGCAGAGAAAATGCAAAGCAAGGAGGGAAAAAGTAGCGGGGGAAGGATTCGAACCAACGACCTTCGGGTTATGAGCCCGACGAGCTACCACTGCTCCACCCCGCGATATAGCACAAATATAACCATTATTATCACACAAGCAATCATTCCTGAAGGATCTCCCTCTATATACCTGTAAAAAATGACCACCGCGCAGGATTTGTAATCATCATTGGCAAGCCCAATGTCGGCAAATCCACTTTAATGAATCAACTGGTTGGAGAACGACTCTCCATCATCACTCCCAAAGCAAAAACCACCAGACACAGCATCATCGGCATTGTAAATACCGATGATATGATGGTGTAGATGTGTCATCATAATTTTTTTCAGGCTTGGTTATGCTTCAAAGGTAAGGATTGTATGCAGGGATGCTAATAAAGTGCGCTAAGAATACGTTATCACGCAACGTCTTCACGTCATTGCTATTGCCACATCTCTCCGGAATTCGCAATTACTGGGTTGGGGAGCCTAGTACATTCTTTCGCAAAAAGCGCTATTTTTGTGTCGGCAAGCTATAGCTTGTCCCTTAATCCAATCCAATAGTTCAATCCAATATTCAATATCACCCATTATGGAAACACCCCGCCGATTACCTCGAGGAGGTTCTGTAGGCTTCGAGGACGTAAAAGTATTAATCGCTAGAGGCACCTACGTAGATAAGAGCTTATTTGTAAAAGAAATCATCGATAATACCTCCGGTGTCCTCCTCATCACCCGCCCTCGTCGCTGGGGCAAATCCTCCAACATGAGCCTGCTTCAAACCTTTCTCGAGCTAGAGGTAGATAAAGCAGGAACTCCTTTACCGCAGGAAAAGAAAGACAATCCTGTATACTTTACAGGCGGAGAAGTCGTAGACAACTTTGGGAAGGTACAACTGGCCCCGCTCAAGATTGCTAACGATGCAGAAACCATGCAACACCTAGGCCAGTATCCAGTCATTCTAATCAATTTCAAAGACCTGGGAGGATTGTCCTGTGAAGAACTGGCAGAAGGGTTGAAATTGAAGCTTAGCAAGTCATTTGATGAACATTATTACCTATTAACCAGCCCGCAACTAGATGAAAAGGCAAAAGCAAAATTTGAAAGGTATTTATACACCGAAGACATCACAGACAAAGAATTAAGAGACACTCTCAACTTCTTAATGGAATGCCTCTACAAACACTTTGGCAAAAAAGTATGGGTGTTGATAG
>JALRAY010000016.1:0-18748 GCA_023257955.1 Amoebophilaceae bacterium
ATGCAAGTCTCCGCGAAGCTAGCATCTTGTGGCGTGATGGGTACCATCTGCTGGAAGGGCAATAATATTCGACAGGCAACCTTACTATATATTCCTAGATATCTGCATGTTGCTATAGGAGATAAAGTGGTAACTTCGGGTTACAATAGCACCTTTCATGAAGGCATACCTATTGGAGAAGTTACCCAAGTGAATCTAGCGCATGCAGCCGATTTTTATGAGATAACCGTAGAGCTGAGTACAGACTTTAGTGCTTTGCAGCATGTGTATGTGCTCAAGAACAATAGCAGCAGCGAAAGAGATGCTTTAGAAAATCGCTTTAAGCCCGGGAAGTAAAACCATCATCTCTGTCAGTGAACTAACTTTAACTAATTTTATTTAATCATTTCATCAAACTTAAACTATATGCTAAGACATTTTATCCGCCTCATCCTTTGTATTGCTTGCGTTTTGCAACTATGTAATTGTAAAAACCATGAACGACCTGAAGACCCTACCAAGCAAAATAACACTCATCCCCCTAGTTCAACTACACCCGCACCGGGAGACGGTCCCGCACCGGGAGACGGTTCGGGACCGTCTCCCAGCCCCCCCGCAAGTTCCGGTACCTGCAGGGGTAACCATGCAAAATGTTAAAATTGATGCCTCAGATAATTGGCTTAATGCGTTATTAATAGACCCGAATGGCAATCAAGCTGTCGTCGTAAATGCGGCGAATACAGGTCTCGGTGGAGGTGGAGGAATTGATGGGGCTTTAGGAAACTGGGTAGAAGCTAAAGGAAAAACTAGGGTGTGGAAAGATAATAACGAAGTTAAGTCTCCCGTTGATGGTGCTCGTATGACGTCTGTAGAGGTAGGAAAGTTTGCTATGTGTCCTGTTTCTTTTGGAGATATTTACCTAGCAGTAGGGCCACAACCTAGTGAAGTCACTACCTTAGCCAATATGTCTAACATGCTTGAAAACCTGTTTTATGACATGCTTGCAAAAGCACATACTGAAGGCAAAAAACAAATAGTCCTATGCGCTATTTCTACTTCAATCTTTGCAGGACCTGGTACAGAAAAAACTACTGGCCAAAGCTTTACAAAGGAACAATTTATAAAAGCAGCATTCAATGGTGCACATAGGGGTATCAATAGATTCAAGACAGATTTCGCTGAAAGTTCCTTGCAGATTATTTTAAATGGTATAGACGGGGATGGAACGCGCCTACCTAGTAATCAGGGGTTGGGGAGTACTAACCCCTATGTCTTGGTATATCAATACGCTCAATACTAGGATGCCTAACTGCATATAGCAACACGTAATTATCAACCTCAAGCACCTCACAGATGATATGCAGCTTACGCTTAGCAACATTATAGCCTTCCTCCAGCAAAAGCTTCCCCCCAACGCTGTAATAACAGCGGTAGACAATACGACGCCATCGGGGATACAATTGCCTGGCGAATACATAGCTGAATCATGTAAATGGTTGCGTGAAGCGCCGCAATGCTATTTCGATTATTTAGCTTGTATAACAGCGGTAGATAATGGCACGAAAGTAGGAACGATAGACATCATCTATAATCTATATTCCATCCCTTACCATTACCAACTCATGATGCAAACAACGGTGCCTAGGATGAATGTTGATGGAACGTTGCCTCAAATCCCTACGGTGAGTCATATATGGGAAGCTGCTAATTGGCACGAAAGAGAAGCCTATGATTTGGTGGGGATTGATTTTACGGGGCATACAGACTTGAGGCGCATCTTAATGCCTGCGGATTGGCAAGGGCATCCTTTGCGGGAAGATTATAACCAACCTACGCACTATCACGAGATGCCTACAGATTAGCATGCGTTGATAGATGGTAGTGCTAGGAGCGCGAGGGAGGTATAGATACCTGCTTGTAAGCAATAGTAGTTGTGATCATACGTTATAATCTCATATTTTTGTACCCATCAAGTAGATGACTAGGCTTTGCACATGTGGTGGAATTGGTAGACACGCCATCTTGAGGGGGTGGTGCCAAACGGTGTGGGGGTTCGAATCCCCCCATGTGCACTTCACCGATTACTACACCACACAAGCATACATATCTTCTTATGGCCTTTTGCAAGCCTGGCATCATCTGAAGAATTCCTTACAACTGAACCTCAACCTCATTTTTAAGCATGTAAAATATCAGTTCAAGTGATACTCAATATTTTTATAAATCCAGGTGCGGAATGTCCGGTAACATGTAACAAGGGTTATTACGCTTAGCCGCCATATAGAACGCAATAGCCTTAATGTTCAAAAGCTAAAGTCAGTCTATGGGTGTCATAAGCTGACTTTTTGTGTTATTGTGAATGTATCCTTTGCCTTTGGTTTTAGGGGTAGCGTTATTCTTTTTTTACGCAAACACATTTACCTGCAGCTATATCCTGCTCCACATTCTTGAATTTTACATCTTCCTGCACACTGCCATCTTTGTATTGCACAGTCACGCGTTGATTCCTATATACTTTCTGGGACTTAATAGGCTGTGGTTTGGGCTTTTCTACTAAGGCGTCTGCGTCATTAGTGATAAAATCCTGTTTATGTTCTTCCAGCGATACATTCGCATGTTGCGCAGCTAATATAGCTTCTTCACGTATGCCTTTGTAGGTTAGTAATGGCTGTGTGGTAAAGAGGTATGCTATAATGGCTTCATCTATTTTGGCGATCATAGCGGCAAACAGTTTGTAAGACTCAAATTTGTAGATTAATAGCGGGTCTTTTTGTTCATAGGAGGCATTCTGTACCATCTGCTTGAGCTCATCCATATTACGCAGGTGTTCTTGCCAGTAATAATCAATGTAGTGAATGGTTACTACTGCTTCTAAGGCTTTCATTAACGCTTCTCCCGGTTTTTCTATAAAATGAGTCACGCTGACGGGAGCGTCTAATTGCAGTTCGCCGTTGGTGAAGCTGAATAAGAAATAGGCTGCTTGCTTCGCTTCTAGCTGTTGCCGTAAGCCATCTTGTATGTGGGATAATTGCTCTTGTAGCGCCTGCCATTTATTTTGGTAGGTAGTTAGCAAAGCTTGATAAATGATTTCTGGTACTTGCTTGCTATTGAGTTCCGCAAATGCTTCTGCGGACATGGAGAGCTTATCACAATGCAAGGTTGCTAGTTGTTGATTCAGTTCTTCATAAGCAGTGGTATGGTCTTGTTGATAGCTCCATTTTTTTGCTAGATCATATAATGCGGAAAGTGTTTGCAGGTGTACGCGTTGCCCCATCAATACGTGCTTCCTACGTTGGTAGATGATTGCTCTTTGCTTGTTCAATTCATTATCATACTCCAAAAGCCTTTTTCGGGACCCAAAGTTGTTTTGTTCTACTTTCTTTTGCGCTCGCTCTATGGAATTGGTTATCATGCTATGCTGAATCATTTCCCCATCGTTGAGTCCTAGTTTATCCATCAACTTGGCTATACGCTCAGAGATAAACAACCGCATCAGACTATCTTCTAAGGAAACAAAGAATTGCGAAGAGCCTACATCCCCTTGTCGACCTGCCCTTCCGCGTAGCTGCCTATCTACACGTCGTGACTCATGTCTTTCAGTGCCAAGGATGACTAAGCCTCCGGCTTGCCTGGATGCTTCACTGAGTTTGATATCTGTACCCCTACCGGCCATATTGGTAGCAATGGTTACGGTACTTGCTTGCCCTGCTTCAGCTATAATAGCTGCTTCTTTTTGATGTTGCTTCGCATTCAGAACTTGGTGTTTGATTTTACGCAGTGTGAGCATCTTGCTGACAAGTTCGGAGATTTCTACGGAGGTGGTACCTACTAACACAGGACGACCTTTAGCGGATAAGGTATTGATCTCTTCGATAATGGCGGTAAACTTTTCACGCGCGGTCTTATAAATAATGTCTTCTTTATCCTCCCGAATCATTTTCTTATGGGTGGGTGTCACTACTACATCAAGGCGATATATATCGAAAAACTCGCCTGCTTCTGTTTCGGCAGTACCTGTCATACCTGCTAGTTTGCGATAGAGCCGGAAATAATTTTGTAGGGTGATAGTTGCATAGGTCTGCGATGCTTTTTCAATTTTCACACCTTCCTTGGCTTCAATAGCTTGATGAAGCCCATCGGAGTAACGTCTGCCTTCGAGTATGCGTCCGGTTTGTTCATCTACTATCTTTACTTTGCCATTCATGACTACGTAGTCTGTATCATTTTCAAAGAGGGTATACGCTTTCAATAACTGTTGCGCCACATGGATCCGTTGTGCTTTGGTAGTATAGTCCTCAGTGAGTTTTTGTTTTTGCTGTTCGCGCTCCGTTAAGTCTAGGTTATCTTGACTTTCGATGGCAGCGAGGGAGGAGGCAATATCTGGCAAGATAAAGAAGTGAGCATCTTGCCCTGCTTCGGTCATAAATTCTAATCCCTTTTCTGTGAGTTCTACGGAGTTATGTTTCTCATCGATGGTGAATAGGAGTTCTGCATCGGCTTCTGGCATTCGTCTCGCATGGTCTTGAATGTAGATGTTTTCTGTTTTATGGAGGAGTTGTTTGATGCCTGGTTCACTCAGGTATTTAATCAAAGGTTTATACTTAGGCAACCCTCTGTAGGCTCTAAATAAAGCTAATCCCGCTTGCGCTTCGTCGGTTTGCATGTTTTGTTTGGCGGCTTGTAAGAATTGATTCACCAATTGTTTCTGTGCTTCATACAGGCGGTGAATACGTGGTTTGAAGTCGATATAGTCGGCAGCGGTATCTTGTTCTACCGGGCCAGAGATGATCAATGGGGTTCTAGCATCATCTATCAACACAGAATCTACTTCATCCACAATGGCGTAGTGATGGGTTCCTTGTACGACTTCTTCTAGCCGGTTTGCCATGTTATCTCTTAGGTAGTCAAACCCAAATTCGTTGTTGGTTCCATAGATAATATCCGCTTGGTAGGCTTCTCTTCTTTTGACAGAATGAGGTTTAGTTTCGTCGATGCAGGCTACGCTTAAGCCATGAAACTGAAATAGAGGTTTATTCCACGCAGCATCCCGTTTGGCTAAGTAGTCATTGACGGTTACTACATGGACGCCTTTACCAACGAGGGCATTCAAGAATATAGGAAGGGTAGATACTAAGGTCTTACCTTCACCAGTGGCCATCTCTGCTATCTTTCCTTGGTGTAGGATGATTCCTCCCATCAACTGTTCATCATAGTGGATCATATCCCAGGTGATGAGACTGCCAGCTACTTCCCATTGATTGTGCCATATAGCTTTATCACCTTCTATTGTGATGCTTTTGTGGGTAGTTGCTAGGTATTTATCATAGTCTGTGGCAGTGACTATCAGCTGGGTATTTTCTGTGAACCTGCGAGCAGTTTCTTTGACGATGGCAAAAGCTTTGGGTAGTATCTCTAGGAGTGTTTTTTCTAGTTTGGCATTATAGTCTTCTTGTAGTTCTTGTATTTGTTTGTTGATGCCATCTAATTGTTTGGGTGCTAATACATGGTCACGCTCTAGGTCGTTTTCTAAGGCTTGTATTTCTGTTGTAAAACCTAACAATTCTTCTTGCAAGTAGTTTTGTAGCGACTTGGTTTCCGCACGCAAGGCATCGTTACTAAGAGGGGCTAGCTGATGAAATGCTTCATCTATATTTTTGAGGTAGGGAAGTATGGCTTTTAGATCTCTTTCTGATTTGGTGCCAAATATTTTGGTGAAGATTTGTAACATATGTAAAGTTATAATATAGGATGATTTGTAAAATTTGATTAATAATGGTGATATATCCTCGTTTGTTCAAGTGCTATTTTGATTATAGCATAGCAACTGTTTATCTAGCGTTTTGGTACTCAATTTCATAGCATATGTATCCTCTTGATGATTATCAATGGTACACTTATAGACGACATCACTATGCAGCTGTTGTATTTCTTCGCTGATGAAACTTTTGTTTGTAAACAGAAGAGAATCCATATCTATTCTTTTAACAAGCCCTGGAGGCGCATAGTATAGGGGTATTTTTCTGCATCAGACGCATAGACTTCACTTTGCGTGAGAATGCGGTTAAAAAACTACTTCTAGCTTGGTCTGTTATTCTAGGTTTTTTTCCTCAGCTTCATGCGATTTTCTAGGTTTCCCCTGCCTATTTCCTTCACTAGGGAAAGACTTTATATTAGTCAGCAATATCCGTAGCCAACTTGTAAGAGGGGGACTTGGGCTGCTACTAAGACAACAGAGCTTATGGCTAAAAGTAATGAGCTGATTTTGCGTGAGGACATAGGGTTTTTAAAAATTATGTTCGGGTAGACGCTTCTTCATTCTACTTTGGTAAAAGTCCAAACAAAGGCAGGGGGGAGATTAAAAAGAACTAAGCCGCCAAAGGTTCTTTTAAAACCTGGTATCGTAGGTGGAGGTTTTATGCTATAAGTAAACTGTACCAACTTGCCATGTGGCTTTAGTACGGTATGACATTTGTCAATGATAGCGATCGCTTGTTTTTTAGACAAGTTCTTTAAGGGTATTCCCGAGATAATAGCAGTTACTTTGCCGCTATTATCTCCTAAAATGTGTTGTAAATTAACTGCATCTCCCAGGATTGTTTGTACCCCTGGAAACCTTTCGGCCATATATTGCTTCAGTTCAGGGTCCAGCTCCACACACAGCAGCTGGTCAGGGGAAAGGCCAAGCTCTAGCAATAACAGAGTCCCAACTCCTGTACCTGGTCCCAATTCCACAAGCAAGGTTTCTGTGTTGCTGGATATGGGTAGTATCTGTCGGATCATGTGTTTGTAAAGCGCCCGGGAGCTTGGGGTGATCATCCCTATTCTACCTGGTTCCTCCATCATCTTTTTAATTGCTAATCTGGATTCGCTTTTAAAAGCGATCAGTATACAACTAATTACAACAAGGAGGGGTATTGCCCCAAAGATCCGTTTTTTTTTCTGCATTCTATTTTTTACGGGTTTGAAAATGTATAAAGCTAAGGCTTCTTTGCAAAGATCCATAAGAAAAAACCATTGGAGGTGTTCTTTACCGTGTGAGCTATGGGTTTATGATAGTTCACACTTCTACTTCCCCTTGAAACACCAGTTTGGCAGGTCCTAGCAAATAAATCTGTGTGAAAACACCCTCATGTTTTTGAAAACTAACTTGTAACTCCCCTCCTGAGGTAGTGACGTCAATAGGGCTACTATACCCATGTTTCGCAGCTACCAAAGCAGCGGCTACAGCGCCTGTGCCACATGATAATGTTTCCGCATTCACGCCTCGTTCATACGTACGTATAGCAATGATGTGCTTTTGCAAGAATTGCACAAAGTTAACATTTGTTCCGCTGTTTTTAAATGCAGGTGTATTGTTGATGCTCTGCGCAAACGTACTTAAGTCACCTTTCAATGCAGCTTCATCTACCAGACGGATATAATGCGGGCACCCGGTATCCACAAAGTAATCCTCTCCTACACGCACTATGCGATCGACATCTTGCATACCCACGGATATACCTTGCTTGTTGATTGCAGCAGTATATACTTTATTCATAGCCACAAACTGCGTTTTTGCTTGAATGATATGCAAGTGATGTGCAAGATGTACTGCACACCTGCTACCATTACCACAAAAACTTTGACTGCCGTCGGCGTTGTAATAGGTCATCTCAAAATCATAATGCGGATGCTTTTGTAGAAAAATGATGCCATCTGCGCCTATACCTAACTGTCTATGACACAGCTTTTGTATAAGCGCTGCATTGAGGTAGGCAGGTGGCTTGGACGCAGTGTATTGATCTATGATAATAAAGTCATTACCTGAGCCTTGATATTTATAAAATTGGATATTCATATGAGTAGGATTTTCGCACTTTGTAATAATGACCTAACTGTTATTCACAGTTCTCTCCTGCGAGCTTTTGCAGCTGGAGAAGGAGGGCGGTAGCAATGATACTGAGGTTAAAGTCTGATATCTAGTGCTTACAGTTTTATACATGGAACACAAGCTCTTTCCGGCGATAGGATCCAAACATAGCTGATGTCTATACATATACCATCAATTTGCGTGCTAGATTTGAGAACTCGAAACTTGTATACTACGTTGCTGAAGCACGCAAAGCGGATTTGTATAAAATGAACACAATCGCGCAATACAACGCAGCAAGGCTAAAAAGATATGTCTACACAAGCCCCCTTCTTGCCATAGCGCCTACCTTTACCAAGTGATTTCTAAAGCGCCTTGGGTTCTCAAATTATGATAATGCATTTGATGATGCTTGGCTTCATTGGCTAGTTGCTGAGCTCGCTGCTTGCTGTTAGATGCACCTATCACTAAGGTCTGAATCTCAAATCGATCTACCAGTTGTGATAGTGACTTGACACAGTTCTTTTCAAGAACTAAGAAATCTACAACCATCTTCTTTCCACCTGCAGGATAGCTCGGCAATGCCTGGTCAATAAGGATGATTTTTTTGCCTTGCCAAATGCCTACTTTCATGCCTTCATAGGCTTGCCATGGCATGTGCTGCTTACCCATCACCTCATCAAAGCTGTAGGCCTGATAATCATCTATCCCCCTTGCCAATAAACTGGGATGAAGCTGATAGTTCATTGTTTTAGGATCTTCACACAAGGCTTTATCTGCAAGCAGTAATCCGTACATACCATCTATGAATGCTATGGCTGTATGCGGGGAAACGCTATAAAAAATGATGGAGCGTTGTCTATTGCGCTGTACAGCTATGTGGATACTGCCTATGGCTAAGGTCAATGTAAGGATAGATAGGAGTATGAAAGACTTAAAAGTTCTGGTATGCAAAAATAGCAACGCACTTACCAGTATGCCGTAGCATATCATCACTTGCCAAACCGCTATATACATGTGAATGGTACTGAATGGCAGTTGATGGATCAGCATCACCCACTTATTCATCCCTATAATGATATGCTCCAATAGCCTCGATAGCGGAAGACTGATGATACTCCATGGGCTGGTAACTAGGAGCACTACCCCTAATGAGAAGATGAGAAAAGCTGCGGGCACTACTACCCAATTAGCTACCATAAAGTATACAGGAAATTGGTTAAAATAATAGGTACTGATGGGGGCAACAGCTATTTGCGCTGCCAAAGACACGGAGGTCCACATCCACAGACGCCGCAGGATGAAGTTTTTGACTTGTAACCGATCATATATCTTGGGTTGTAAGTAGACAATACCCGCAACGGCTATATAGGATAATTGAAAGCTGACGGATGCCAACAATAGCGGTTGATAGAGTAGTAAAAAGATGGCAGAGGTTGCGAGTACATTGTAGACGTGACTTTGTTTTCCTATCAATCGAGCTACACTTACGAGGCTAAACATAGCGGCAGCTCTTAACACGGAGGGAGATAATCCCGTAATGGCTGCATAGAGCCATATGATGCCACAAGCAAACACATCCCGTAGCCATGGCTTGGCTATAGGTCTGCGGCGCCAATAGAGTAAAAAGTACAATATGGCATAAAGAATGCCTATGTGTAAGCCTGATACAGCTAGTATGTGCATGGTGCCGGTTCCTGCATAGGCATCACGTAAGGTAGTATCTAGCTCATTTTTTATGCCTAATACAAGCGCTAACACGATGGCTTTTACTTGTAGGTCCGAGATATGCTGGGTTAAGGCCTGGTGACAGCCTGTACGTAATCGATATAAAAAGTGTTGTAATGTATTAGGTGGTTGATGGCTTATCTTTTGAAGTGCTGCGCCAGATACATGTTGTTGATAGTAAATACCCTCGCGTTGTAAAAAAGCTTTATAATTGAATGTATGCGGGTTTAAAGTTTCTGCGGGAGGATGGGGGTAACCGAGGATCAGGTACATATCACCGTATTGAATGGTGTTTGTGAAGTCGTTTTTGATCCGTAGCTGGACTTTGGTTTGTGGTATGTTATGCCAGCTGTTATGTGTGTATACCTGCTGTACGGCTACTTTGCAGTTTTTTTTTGTACTTTCTTTGGGCAATGTTTCTAATGCTACAGCGACATAAGCTTCCATATGCGGCACATGATCAGAGAGACTATCTTCTACTTTACTATCGCATTGCATGCGACATACAAAGCCTGCCCAAAAGATAGCACTCAACCCGATGAGGCCTACATAACTTCGCCATCGATAAAATTGCTGCGCAGGGAGGGCTAGCACCATGCTGATGTAACTAGTCAATAAAATTCCCCACACACTCCATAGCCATGTGCTAGGGATTACATAGGTACAAGCACTTGCTGCACATATGCCCATTACAAAAAAACATGCTATACGTACTATTGGGTAGTTATCGCCACAGGAAGGCATATTGGGGAATAGTGTAATGTGGTGAATGAGTAGCGCGTATACTATGCTTGCAGTTATACCATATGCATGCTAGCAACAATATGCTGCATAATAGCTTCTACCTCAGTAGGATAAAACCAGGTAATGTCTTTTTGCTTGCGAAACCATGTCAATTGCCGTTTAGCATATCGCCTGCTATCTCTTTTGATCAACGCAATAGCCTCTTGCAAGGAATGCTGTCCTGCTAGATGTTGAAATATTTCTTGATAACCAACGGTTTGCAGACTGTTATAATCGCGATAGGGATATAAGTCTATGGCTTCTTGGTATAACCCCTGCTCCATCATGGCATCCACACGTTGATTGATGCGTTCATACAAGGCTTTACGCTCCATATCTAAACCAATGTAGATCGTTTGGAAAGG
Source organism: Amoebophilaceae bacterium (assembly GCA_023257955.1). Taxonomy (GTDB): domain Bacteria; phylum Bacteroidota; class Bacteroidia; order Cytophagales; family Amoebophilaceae; genus Amoebophilus. The sequence continues at coordinate 10,705 of JALRAY010000016.1, forward strand.
CCTAGGTGTAGCATGGCTATTACTGACTCTCCATGTCGAATATGGCTTGCCCGTAGTTTTGATGACTTCTAAGGCTCTAATAATACGTTGTGGATTGTGTACATCAACTTGCTGATAGTAAATGGGGTCTAGTGTTGATAATTCATACGCTAAAGCCTGTACGCCTTCTTTTTTAAATCGTTGATTGAAGTGTGCGCGTACTTGCAACGGGATAGTCGGCATAGTATCTAATCCTTCACATACTGCTTTTATATATAACCCTGAGCCTCCTACCATAACCAGTGTTGGATAATGCTGGAATAGTGTTTCCATCAGACGCAATGTCTCAGTCGCAAATTGCCCAGCACTATATAAAGTTTCTATAGGCAAGCAGTTTACAAAATTATGCTTTACGATCTGCAGTTGCTCTTTGCTTGGTTGAGCAGTACCTATACACATGCCCTGATATACTTGTCTCGCATCTGCAGAAATAATTTCCGTTTTCAACCTCTTTGCTAAGGTGATAGCAAGGTCTGTTTTGCCTATACCAGTAGGCCCTACTACTACAATTAAGCATTTATTTGATTGCGGGTTTACTTCCATATAGACAAATATATATATCTTTGAACTACAATTCACTCAAGGAGCGGTATTAAGCGTATTTGTTTCGCCTGATAATACAGTCATAACATTCGGGCCCGTAGCTCAGTTGGTTAGAGCACCTGACTCATAATCAGGGAGTCCCAGGTTCAAGCCCTGGCGGGCCCACTACATAATTTACTCACGCAGCAGTTATATCTTAAACCTATATAGGGCTTTCGCACGAGTACATATTTTTACTCCGTTCAGTAGTCCCTTCATCGAATAATATAGCTAATGTAATTAGTTCTTAGCATCTAAGTATTATGAAATTAAAATCACAAATAGTATTGTTATTCATTTTAGTGTTCATGTCGAGGTGTCCGAACAGTAGGACAATAGTAGAAGATACCTCCAGTGTAAAGCCTCTAGCTAAACTACCACAAATTATATTTATTATCGGGCCAAATGCTAGTGGCAAGTCTACCCTAGCCAATGAGTTGGCAAAACAGTTAGAAACTGCTCTAAGATCAGAAGCTGCGAAAGCGCAGGTTATCAGTATAGACAGTGATCAACAAGTCGATCCAAAAGATGGACGTAATATGTGGTGCAATGGAGTAAAAAATGCTTTAACCAAAGCAGAGCAATTTATAAAAGAAAATGAGAAAAATACAGCTATTGTATCTGGATTTTGTGTACCTGAGTTGTATGATTTACAATCAAGATTGCCGATATTGATCATAGAGGTAACAATTTCCGACAACGAAAAACATATGCGACGTCTTATGGATCGTTGTAACCAGGAATTCCCAGACAATGAAAAAAAAGCTCATGAACAATTCGAATCACAAAAACAACAAATACTATCTGCTAAAAAAGAAGATCAGATTGAAACAGAATATAAGAGTAAGAAAAGAAGAAGTATAAATTTCACAATTGATAATACTGATGATAATGTTAAAGCAACTGTGAGAAATTTTATCCAACAACACATGGTTCAAAATGAGTTATAACTAAAATTTTATTCTCCAGATAATTCATGCGTTAAAATTTATTGACATTCTATAGCCCTCACATCATCCCACTTTAGCGCCGCTTATCCGATGATTCTATACAACTTGGCACTACCAGCTATTACAATTGTAGATGTAATTGACATCTTAGTAGTCAGTTTATTAATCTATCAGCTATATAAGCTTATCAAAGGAAGTGTGGCGGTTAAAATTTTTTTAGGCTTTCTACTCACCTATTTTATTGCGCGCTTAGCCATATGGTATAACATGCGACTGCTAGGTACTTTGCTGAAGTATCTAGTAGAAATGGGGGGTATCGTCTGTATTGTTACCTTTCAGTATGAGATCCGAAAGTTTTTTGCTAGTATAGGCGCCCTGATTTTCTTTAGAATAAAGATACTTACAAGACTTCCCAAGTGGCAGAAACAAGCGGTACTCAGTTCCCATACAACCGCTATTGTAGACGCTGCGAAAATATTGGGCGGGAGTAATATGGGGGGGCTCATTGTCTTGACGCATACAGAAGATCTGAAGTTCTATATAGAATCTGGCGACCTCCTCAACGCATGCATTTCCAAAAGATTATTACTTGCCATTTTTAATAAAGAAAGTCCTCTCCATGATGGTGCTGTTGTTATTTACGAAGATAAAGTTGTAGCGGCACGTTGTATACTCCCCATTACGGAACGTCAAAACCTTCCTGCACAGTTAGGCCTCCGGCATCGGGCAGCCATAGGCATGTCCGACGTTACGGATACACTCGTTATCGTCATTTCAGAAGAAACTGGCCAGATTGCCGTAGCCCGCAAAGGGGTATTAGATACCAATCTTTCCATCCAAGAATTACGCATGGAAATTAATACCTACTTCAAAGAAGGATAACTTCATAATCAACACGCTTCTTTAGATTGGGCCTAAATATACGTGCTGTGTAAAATCTATCCGATCTATTATGTCAAAGCAAGCTATCTCTCTTATAGTTTACAATGTATACTTAATCTACTACCCTCTACGGATAGCCATGCACGCACTGTATTGTTGAGCAACGCTACAATCGTCATCGGGCCCACACCACCAGGCACAGGTGTAATGTATCCACAAAGGGGATTCACTGTTTCAAAATCTACATCCCCTTGCAGTCTATATCCCTTTTGTTTGGTAGCATCCGGCACACGTGTAAGCCCTACATCTATAACTGTACCTCCTGGTTTGATCATATCTGCCGTAATCAGTTTAGGCTGCCCGATAGCCGCCACCAAAATATCTGCCTTCCTTGTGATAGTTGCTAAATCTTCAGTATGGCTATGGCACATAGTAACGGTAGCATTGCCCGGATATGCATTCCTCGACATGAGTATGCTGAACGGGGTTCCTACAGTAGTTCCTCTGCCTACAATTACACAATGCTTGCCTGTGGTTTCAATCTGATAATGCTTCATTAAAAGCCATATCCCTAGCGGCGTTGCGGGTACATGCCCAGCAGAGGCTTGATAGGCGATGCGACCATAATTTAACGGATGTAATCCATCCACATCTTTTTGTGGATCAATGGCCTCTATAATAGTTGCCGTAGAGATATGTGGTGGTAGTGGCAGTTGCACAATCATACCATGAATATGAGGATTTGCATTTAAGCTTTCAACACTACTTATTAAAGTCCCTTCGTCTATACGCGCGTCTTCTCGGATCACCGTAGTTAGGATGCCTATCTCTTTACAAGCTTTTACCTTGCGGTCTACATAGGTATTGCTAGCAGGATCTTCTCCTATTAATATGATTGCTAAGTGGGGTGCTGGCAATCCTTGTTTTACATGTTTCTGTACTTGATTAGCAAGAGTATGATGGATGGATTGAGCTACTTTTTTACCTTCTAAGAGAATTGGCATATGTAATTATGAAGTTGATAAGGCGAAGTTCATGGCTATATACGCTCACGAAACCCTGTATTAGTGTTCTGCTTATTGGCATCGAAGTTAGTTAAAATTTGCGAGATAGCTACATTACCTGTTGATACAGGGCTCCAATGGATTATGCTTTGTCGTTCAGGGCCTCTCACGCTTTTTGGGCTATAAGTTGAAGGTTATTCCCAAGATTTCAGATGAGTGTAGCGGAAAGTAGAACATGTAGTAAAACTAAAAACAACGCTTTCCCCTCTTCCCGCAGCGCAAATACATATCGTATGTTATTTTTGTGTAGCCCCAGTGCTAGCAGCAATACCAAATAGCAACCAACCTAATCACAACATTGCCATACAGTCAACCCATTATGGATACTCAAACAACGACCATTCCCAAACGCGGCGGCATAGGCTCCGATGACTTTAAAAAGTTAGTCAGCAAAAACTCCTACGTAGATAAAAGCCTCTTTATAAAAGACATCATCGAGGATGCACACGATGTGATTCTCATCACCCGCCCTCGTCGCTGGGGCAAATCCTCCAACATGAGCCTGCTTCAAACCTTTTTAGAGCTAGAGGTAGATAAAGTAGGGAATCTCTTGCCTGAAGCAAAGAAGGGAAATACAGTCTACTTTACGGGAGGGATGATACAAGATGGCAAGAAACAAATAGCCCATGCAGGCCTAAAAATATTGCAGGAAGCTGATATCATGGAAGAGCTTGGGCAACATCCGGTGATTCTGATCAACTTCAAAGACTTAGGCGGATGGTCTTGTGAACAACTGGAAGAAGGGTTGAAATTGAAGCTTCGAAAAACATTTGATCAACATAAGTATCTGCTAACTAGCACCCAGCTAGACGAGGCGGAGAAAACAACCTTTAGCAGATATTTAACCACCAACATCACAGCAGAAGAATTAAGAGATGGTCTTAGTTATTTAATGGAGTGCCTCTACAAACACTTTTGCAAGAAAGTATGGGTACTGATAGACGAATACGACAGCGCCATCAATAGAGCGTATGGCAGGTTTGGGAAAGACGAAGCAAATCCTCACCATTTTAGTAGCGAGTTTCAAAAAGTACTGGATCTCTTTAAGGACGTAATGGGAAGGGCCTTAAAATCCGAAACGTTGTTAGAAAAAGGCGTGATCACAGGGATACTCCGCATCGCAAAGGCTAACCTCTTTTCGGAGCTCAATAACTTTACCGAGTATAGCGTGTTAGACAAGAAATTCTCCTCTTACTATGGCTTTACGCAAGCGGAAGTAGACATGCTGTGTCAACAGCAACAGATTTCAGCAGAGCTGCAAAAAGAGATCAAGGCATGGTACAATGGCTATAGCTATGGCGACTTGGAGCTTTACAACCCATGGTCCATGGCAAGGTGCCTTTTTGATGATGAACACGCCTTAAAAAACTACTGGGAAGAGAGTGGCAGCTTTGGATTCATAGCCGACATTATGATAGAGGATGCGGTACAAAAGGAAATACAAACCTATATGCAACCTCCGTATTCCCAAGACAACGTTTTCGTGAATAACTACATCGACTTCGCCTCCCTTTTTCGCGCGGATGCTCAAACTGTCGTAAGCCTCTTGCTGCATACAGGCTATTTAAATCCAACAGCCAGCAAAAGCATAGGCACTAGGGTGACTTATACCTTAGGGATACCTAACCAAGAAATCATCGTTGCTTTTGAGAACTTAATCAAAAAGTGGGCCGCCAATAAACTAAACCGCCACGAAGGAGATTTTAACCCCATCACCATTCCCTTATTGCTGGGCGATGTAGCCCTCTTTCAAAAGCGGCTGAAAGACTTTTTAGGCGGATACTTCAGCTTCCGAATCATAAAAGGTAAGCACAGCCACCTGCGCGAAAGCTACTATCATTGCCTCATGATCGGCATACTCGCAGGGCTGCACATCACCAAGAAGGTAGAACATGAGAAAGAGTCCGGCGAAGGCTATGTAGATACCGTCATCGTGCCGAAGCTTTACCAAGGTGATCAAGCGATTATTCTGGAGTATAAGTACACCAACAAAAAAGGCAAGCTACAAGCAGAAGCCGCCCTCAAGCAGATCCAGGAAAAGAAATACATCGCTACCATACTCGGTGAAGAGCACATCAAGAGCGTTTTACAGCTAGGGATCGCCTTTCATAAGAAAGAAGTAGCGGTGGTGCATGAGGTGATAGCATTACCTATAGCATAACAGCCTTTTCATCCCCTCTGCTTGCATCCCAAGCAGCGCGTATTTAGCTTTGTAAGATAGATAGGCGAACGCAACGCACAAAGTAGTATCCATCCCCATTATTACCTTGCGCAGTGACTTCGTACATTGCCGGATTCATTAACTACCAGCCCATTATCAAATTGAAAAGAAAACTTACCCAGTGGTTGTTCACCCCGTATCACCTTGTGATTCGCAATCAATATAGCTTTGCAGAAAAGATCCCCTTTAACTTTAGCCCTGCCAAGCTGCTTATCTGCGTTTTTTTGGTAACCGTGACCTTTACTTCATTGGGACTACTCCTCTCCAACACCATCTTACGAAAGTGGCTGAACCCCGCCTACATAGAACAAGCCAACAAAGACAAGCTAAACGACTTATACGCGTCCCTCGAAAAGCTAGCAAAAAAAAACGAACTCCAAGATAACTTCATTACAACCTTTCAAAACGCATTAACAGGCAAAGGAGAAGCCGTAGCCAGTGACGAAGGCGGCAACAATGAGCCTGTCCCCTCCATACCATACCAAGAAGACAACCAGGAATTCGCCAATCAAGAAGCCTGGAGTGATATCACCAATAAGCCGAACCATCACTATCTAACGCCCATATATGCCGCCCACACTAGTGACACTACCCCTAGTATGCTAGCCAATAATGCCGCTTTTGTGCCTCCGGTAGCAGGCGGCGTAATCACCACCCCTTTTAATACCTACGAACATTATGGATTAGACATTGTTGGCAAAGCCAATGAACCCATCAAAAGCATAGCAGATGGCAAAGTAATCCTAGCAAGCTTTACCGTAGAAACAGGGTGGGTAATACTCATCCAACATAACGATGGCGTATTGTCATTATACAAACACAATGCCGTATTATTGAAGCAACAAAATGATACCGTCAAAAAGGGAGAAGCAATCGCGCTGATGGGCAACTCCGGTGAGTTGACTACCGGGCCCCATTTGCACTTTGAACTATGGCATGAAGGACGCCCCATCAACCCAGAAGACATTATCAAATTTTAATTAAAACCTAACAATCACCTATCAAACACAGAAACTATGTTTACAAAGAGTAATAAAGACGCCCTAACGGCAACCGAAATAACTAATTCACACAACATCCTAGGCAACGGCACCACCGTAGAAGGCAGCATTACCACCGCAGGCAACCTGCGCATAGATGGCAAAGTTATCGGCGCCATCACCAGCAAAGCCAAACTCATACTAGGGCCCAATGCGTGGGTACAAGGCAATATCATCGCACAAAATGCAGATATAGAAGGGGCTGTAGAAGGCACCATAGACGTAAGTGGCTTACTCACCCTCAAACGCACCGCAGCTATCAAAGGCGATATCAGCACAGGCAAGTTGGTCTTTGAAGAAGGCGCTAAATTCAACGGTAAATGCAAAATGGACGCTTCCTCTCTATTAGCGAAGCCCACCAAAGAAGCACCACAGGCAGCAACAAGCAATGTAACACCAAGCCCAATGAAAGTACCGGAAGGCAAAGCCCCCACACCAGATGGAAAAGAAAAATAGCCCCCTCGCTACCTACTATCAGTATACCTCCCTAGGCTTTCAAATGGTCACCTTGATGGGTATTAGCATGTGGCTAGGGTTGAAACTCGACAGGTATTGCGCATACCGCTTCCCCGTGTTTTTGAGCACCTTTTCATTGCTCGCCACCATCCTATGCACCTATGGCACCATTCGCAAGCTGCTCCATCAACACAAGCAACAGCAGCAAGAATAACACGAAAAGGCACAGAATTATACATCCCAATAGCAATGCAATAACACACATGTATTACCTTTGCACACAAATACTTTTAACACAGCTAAAAAGCTACCGGGATACACGTGTTGCAAGGCAAACCACCCGTTATTGCGAGGCGCCACCCCACTTGTCATTGCGAGGAGCCGTAGGCGACGAAGCAAACCATGACGAGTGGGTGTGTGAAGGTAGCAACGTTAAACATGAAGGAAATTTATATTTAATAACTAAAACAGATAAATGACTATGAAACAATTGAAAGAATTAATAAAAAAGAACACGCTGCTAGCCTTTGCTACATGCATAGCCTTGAGCAGCATAGTAGGAGGATGTGCAAATGCATGTGAACAAGGAGAACAAGGAAAAAGCAAGGTTACCATAGCAATCACCAAAGCTGAAAAGAACATTAAAGGAGATGAAGTAGCAACCATCAAACTTCAATTAAAAGAAGGCGATGTAAAGCTGAGTGAAGTACGTTACAAATGGACAGGGGCAGATGGATTTGTGACAGCAGATGGCAAACCTCTACCCGAAACACTAGCCAAATCGGAAGGCAAAACAGATGATGATGATGA
>JALRAY010000016.1:18758-20088 GCA_023257955.1 Amoebophilaceae bacterium
GGAAGACGATAAAGTCTATGAAATAAAAGTAAAAGCAGCTGATGCAACCCAAAATGGTAATGTGACTAAAACCCTCAAACTGGCCCTAGGTGACGAAGAAAAAGAAGATGCTTTTGCCAGCGAGCAAGACGTGGTTACTTGGGAACATACACCTTCTGCAGCATCTCCGTTTAGTCTACCCGCCCTTGTAAATATCCATGGTACTAAAGCAGTAACCCGCGTATTGACAAATACAGGTGGTACTACAGCGAAGCAAAAAAATGTGCATTTTACGTTTACAGAATTTGGAAGCTTTGAGTATAGTAGTGATGGCGGCAAGAGTTGGAAGAATGTGGAAGAAAAGATGACGCTAGATACATTGACTGGAGGTGGTCCAGCAAATTCTATTGGGACTTCTCATAACTTGACATTTAGAAGAAAAGCAGTGGGAGATAGAGGTACTAAAAAATTAGGCGTAACAATAGGTTCTTCCGCAGGTGCAGCTGATTATCTAGCCGCAACCGATATTGTCACTAGTGATAGTTCCCTATCCGAAGAAGACCTATCCATAACTGCTACGTTTCAAAGTGAAAACTCGCGTTATTCGTGGAAAGGTGATATACATGCAGACCAAGTACTTGAAGTGATTTTAGACTGCACTGGGAAAAAGGCGAAAGAGATAAAATGTTCCGAAATAATGGTTAAATTTAAGAACGATAGTTATAAGTATATTTCTAAATTAGGCAATAGTGCTTTACAGGAAACGATGTCTTTAAAAGAATTACTTCGTTTAGATGATGATCAATTTTTAGAAGAGTTAGACTGGGGAAAGCGTACATTATACTTCAAAATAGTTAACCATTATAAACAATTATTACCTGTTTATAATGGCGAGCTTTCTGGAACTTTAGAATATGAGTTCAGCTATATAAATGAAGTGATTAACGCGGAGCGTGACCACCGCGGTTCATTCACATTTACAACCGGTAACTCTTGTAGCAAAAAGGTACAGGTATAAAGCTACATGGTGAAGGAGTAGGATGCTATAAAAATAAAAGCATAAGGGCTTGAATAGTAAATTGGGAGATAAAGAAAAAAGAAAACCGAAGAGGATCAGACGCTATTCATAAACATATCCAAAACTGGCGAAGCTACTCCTCTTGGTTTTCATACAATTACCTGGAAAAAAGCGTAGCAGGTAATAATTCTTCCCTATATCACACGAGAAGCTCATAACTCTTCTCGTGTGTTTTTTTAGATAACTAACAAACATAATACACTCAGGGCTTGTAGCTCAGTTGGTTAGAGCGCTACACTGATAATGTAGAGGTCCGTGGTTCAAATCCACGCA
>JALRAY010000017.1 GCA_023257955.1 Amoebophilaceae bacterium
ATTCATCTTTTAGCATTAGTCTTATCATTGCAAATACAGTTTAAAAGTTAGGTTAAAATCACAATTTTAGTCATTTTAATCTATATAGCAATGATTTTATTCAAATGTAAACAGCTCCTAACTTTGATAGCAAACAATTCTCCAGCACCCCAAAGAATTATGACATCTGTAACACAAGTTGTAGCAAGAGTACTCTTTCAAGTAGCTATATGTTATGCCAATGTCATGTATACATGGATACCTTAAGTGGTATGAAAAGACTTTCTCTCAACCATTTAAAGTCAGTTATACGAGAAAGGGTATAGTATTAAGGAGCCCCAATAGTACCCGTATCATAAGCAACTATGACCCAACATGTGCCGGCTGTTACAACGCCACATAATAATTTCTTCTTTCAGGTGCTTTCCAGAAAAGAAAAAGCAACAGCTTTCTTTCAGCGGTATCTTCCTGAAAATATTGCTTCAATGGCTGATATGGCCCACATGACCTTAGTGGAAAGCCAACATATGAGTACATTAGGGGTTAGCTTATACAACGATATCCTATATAGATGTCCTTTGACCAATGAGCAAGCAGGGTACTTCTTTGCAGTTTGTGAACACCAATCTACTCCTGATAAACAGATGCCACTGCGCTTACTAAAGTATAATACAGCTGTGATAGAAGCGCATTTCAAGCAAAGGCACAAGACATTTCCTATCGTAGTAAATACCGTCCTCTATACCGGGAAACAGCCTTGTAAATATTCCACTGCCTTTGATGATTGCTATGCACATCCAGCACTCGGTGCGCAATACTTGCATCTAGCGCCTTTTACACTGATTCAACTACCTAAAAATCACAATGACATTATCTATCAAGACCAGACGTTAGGACTTTACTTCGCAGCTTTTAGGAGCTGTAGAGATAATGATCCTTATGCAGGCTTTGCCAAATTCATGGAACATGACTGGTTCCCGGAATATTTTAACAACCTCCCTTTTGAGGAAAAAGAGATCATCGCCAGGTATATAGGCTGGTGTGTTAACAAGGAACAATATGATTTAGAAAAAGTATTAACTTTGATAACAGCAAATCAACAAGAAATCCAAAAAATTATGACATCTGTAGCACAACAATATGTAGAACAGGGTGTAGCCCAGGGAATACAACTAGGTAGGGAAGAAGGGAGACTAGCAGGTAAGCAAGAGGGGCTCTTGTATACCGCTAAGAACATGCTAGCAAACGATATAGATATAACATTCATAAGGCATATGACGGGATTATCGATCCAAGACATCAAAGCGCTATAAAGCATCTTGGGAATGAAGCAACCATATTTCGTATGCATAATACTCGCATCTACAATCCTCAAGCAAGAAAAAAGAACAACAAAAGAATATTAGAATAAATACAATTAATTATGGCACATCCAAAAAGAAGACAGTCATCTAGCAGAAGCGCGAAGAGAAGAACGCATGATAAATTATCTGCCCCGCACTTTGTAACATGTCCTACTACAGGTCAGTTACACTTGCCTCATAGGGCTTTCTGGCATGAAGGCAACTTATATTACAAAGGCAATGTAGTAATAGCAAGTAAAAGCAACTAATTGGCTTCTTGCTGCATTACCCCCATCTGACAAAATTTTGCTATCCTGTTTTCCAGCCTTTGGTGAGGAGGTATTGCTTGCAATGCGTGAATGTATTGCAAGAGAACCTGCTTAAGTGTTGCAGCAGCTTCTTTGTGATTTCGGTGCGCACCTCCCAAGGGCTCTGTAATAATCTCATCCACAAGACCCAATTGGTCCATATCTGTGGCTGTGAGCTTTAATATCGCAGCAGCTTTTTCTTTATAGTCCCAGCTTTTCCATAGTATAGAAGAACAAGACTCTGGAGAGATTACGGAATACCAAGTATGCTCTAGCATCAATATTTTATCACCCACAGCTAAGCCTAGCGCGCCGCCAGAGGCGCCTTCCCCAATGATGGTACAGATGATTGGTACCTGGATATCAAACATGGATTGTATGTTGCTGGCAATGGCTTCGGCTTGTCCATGCTCTTCTGCTTCTATGCCTAAATTAGCTCCTGGGGTATCTATAAAGGTGATGATAGGCTTGTTGAATTTATTGGCTAGCTGCATTAAACGCAATGCCTTTCTATATCCTTCTGGATTAGCCATGCCAAAGTTACGGGCTTGTCGTTCTTTAGCATTTCTTCCTTTTTGATGACCAATCAGCATAACTGTTTGGTCGGATAGCTTTGCAAATCCCCCTACTATAGCTGTATCATCTTTCCCTGTACGATCCCCATGCAAGGGGATAAATTCATCGGCCATGTAATTGATATAGTCCAAGGTATAGGGTCTATCCGGATGTCTTGCAAGCTGCACTTTTTGCCACGGCGTAAGATTGTTAAAGGTTTCCGCTTGTAAATTTTTAATCTTGGTTTCTAGCTTTTGGATCGCCTGCATGACCCATCCTTCTTGCTTTTGTAAAGCTTTTTCTTTCATACTGGCTAGCTTTTCTTCTAACAACGCTATTGGTTTTTCAAATTCTAAGAGCATATTTTAGTAGTTTTTGGTGTGATGAATAAAGAATCTTAACGATAGGTAAGCAAAGCACGTGTGCTGCTATCTATCTTATTATCATTTTGGGTATAAAGATAAGGATCATGAGCATATGTGAAGAACATGCTCAAGGGGCGAAGCAAGCTCGTAGCAATATTCATGAACCTATTTGCTTTAGGTAGATTCCTTCTGTGATAGTTGTTTCCATGCAGCATAGGTAGGGGGGCCAGCCACAGAGCGAACGAATTGCCAAGCTGCTACGCATTGCTGGCGTGTTGGGGTAGGTTCGTGCAAAAAGTAGTCACGCTGAAACTGATTATACTCAAATTGCTTATCAATAGCCTGCTTAGGCGTACGCTTCTTTTCTTCCTCTGCTGCTAGATACCCTGCTACCAACTCCCCGTACGTGAGGTGAGGATGGGTGCCCGTGCTAAACTTCCGCAAGTACGCGTTAAACCGAAAGTGGGGGCCAATTTCCTGTATAAAAAACGCTCGCGTAGCTGCATCATTGTTATAGTTTACAACATGCGTATCACGGGTAATGCCTAGATCACTATCCTTCTTCTTGGCAGCAGGCTGCCTTTTTGTTTCCCTGCTATCGCTTTTCTTCCCCGTTTCTAAGAATGTTGAAATCCGTTGTATCAAATCAGCTTTGATGCCTTGGAGTGCTAAGCCCGAGCGCTTGCACAATATATGCAGTTCTTTGACATCCCAATAGTACGGCTGAAAGTCCTCCAAAGTAGCTACTTCATATACAGATGGTTTCAATTTCATAATGTATGTGTCATAATAAGCTGTATGTTTTTCCGCTAACTAGCTGCTATGTATATAGTCTCCCGCCTACAGATTAAAGTCTATATCCTCAAAATCCCAATTGGCTATTAACTGCAGGGGAGCAGGGTAAAAAATAACGGGATTGGGAGGGGTAAAGGTGTTGATATCTCCATAAAACCACTTGCCTGATGCGGAGGTGACTAAAATCCTGATATGATATGTGCCCGGTAAGAGCTCCGTGAAGGCATACGATGTTTCATTCTTTCTCTCAGCTATCACATTGTATGTATCATCCAACAATTGTATGATGAATCCGGGTGCGTATTTGACGAAAACAGTCCCTGATATGCTGCTAGCTTCCGCTAAGTTTTGAAATTTATAAGTGAGGGTCTTGGCTTTATTGGATTCCTTGTCTACAGAAATAAAAGCACCTGCATCAACTTCCAGCGTAATACTGGCATCTTTCTCTGTAGGTATCCCGGCGATGTCTTTAGTGATGGTTACTACATTGTTTTGCAGGCTTACATCCGCTTGAGTGATATGTAGAGTTGCTGCGGCTGTCGTTTTGAGCGTAAGCTTATCTGTGCGTACTTGTTTAATAGGTTGGTTAAATGTGAACGTAGTGTGAAATCTTTCGGGATGTATGGGGGCATTGTCTTTCGGATGAATGGTGTATGTAAGCGATTCTATAGCTGTTTTATTGTTTTTAAACACCAAATCAATGTCTTCTTGAATGGTATTTCCTACTTCATCCTCTGCTTCCAAGGTTGCTGCTAACCTATCATCATCTAAGAGGCCGAAAGTATTATACACACGTATGGTGGTATTGTTATCCACAAGCTGGCTATATAAAGTAGTTGCTTTGCGCCTTTTTAATCCTTTCGTTATATACTTGAATGCAAGCTGATAACGTTTGATAGGTTTGCTGAAGGTGATTTCACAATAAGGTCCATGAGGTCTATGGCTTTGTACTTGTAGTTTACTGTTATCGGCCTTCAGTATTTTTATAACCATATCTTCTATAGGCTGTGTCAACGCTATAGGTTTCGCTACAAAGCCATACATTTCTTGACTCGGATCTATCGTTAGTTTCTCTTCGTTGCTCTTGCCGGCGCATATTCTATAGTTTCCTTCTTTGATGTGTTCTAGTACAAAGGTTCCATCTTCTTGTGATTCTGTAAAGTAATCGGGGTTCGTATTCAGGATATGAACAGCGCCTTTTTCCTTATCCTCTCCGCTTTCTGAGGCGCCTTCCGCTTCTTCCAGTTTGTACAGTGTTACCAATGTGCCTCCTACAGGTCTATTTGTCATTAGTTCTTGCACTTTCCCCTTGATATGCATGTCATCCAACTGAGGCCCTGTGCTAAAAGTGAGGATAGTATTTTCCGCAGGTGTTGATTCATAGGTATCGCAAATAGCGCCTTTCTTAAAGTTGAAAGTGTAAGTAGTGTTTTCTTCCAGCGGAACGTCTAGTTTCAGCTCCAATTCATTCTTGCGGACTTTACATGTGTAGCTCATACGATCTTCCAGGGGAGGTAATTTGGGGGTGATGATGAGTCGGTTATAGATATCCTGGACTTCTATTTCTTTATCGAAGGTTAATCGTATAACAGGGTTGCGTTTGTCGTTCTTGAAATTATTTAGGCTTTCGTGCACAGGGGATGTCGATACTAATTGCGGCGGCGTAGTGTCTTTGGGACCTCCTTCCAAGGGCCGTATGGATGCGCATGTGCTTGTAAAAAAAATGATGTAAAGGAGAACAATGCTTAGTAATATATCGTTTGTGACTTTATATAACTGCGATGTGGTGACTAATTTCATAAAGTAGGATATGATGATAAAACTGTTACGTTTATACGGTTTGCGTGGGTGCTTTTACAAATATGCATAGCGCGAATCTACTCTTCGAGGCTTAAGATAGCGGCGCTTGAGGATCAACATCAACTTATGACCCTGCTAAGACAGAAATACTGTAAGCAATGAAAAGAAACGTGATTAATGATTTAAGATAAAATGTAACAGACATGAGCAGAGGAGTTAATTACCTCACCATTAAACTACAATACCTATATCAACCGTAATGATGTGTCCATAGCCGTACAATACAGGTAACTGCTGCGTCTCTTGTTGCGCTGCAAAAAATGTCCTTAAGCCTAATTGGTAACTAAGGCCTGCAAAAACACTAGTAGATAAGCTGAATTGATACTCTGCTCCAAACCCTAAAAGTACATTAAAGTTACATATGTTTAACTTGGTGATAAAAGGTTTTGGGCTCTTGGTATCAGCCACCCAGTTATTGACTTTAAAAGCACCTATTAACCCTGCAGTAGCATAACATCGCAGGTCCAGTGCTACCTCGCCTGTGTATAGCTTTACTAAAACGGGGATTTGTAGGTATTGTATTTTATGTTGTTCATTAATCTGTTGCGCTTGTTTTGTTCCATTTTCAAACCCTATTTGCTGCGCAACAAATACCATTCCGCTACACAAATAGTAATTATCCTTTATATTCCAGCCATATAACGCACCTACCTTGCCGCCAAAACCGACACTATTGGAAGTAAAACCCGCATTATCCGGATCTGTATGCACATGACCAAAAGATATACCAGGCGAGATAAAGATACTTACCTGATCTTCAGCGAAGGAAATCATGTAATTGAAGGTTAATAACGAGCAAAGAAGTAATAAATGCTTTTTCTTCATATAATTTTAGATAAATTTGTGTGATTATTAACTCAAAACAACATGAACACAAATATGCGAAAAATCTCCATTCTTTGTATCATCTACGCCGTTACCGTAACTGTTTTCTACATCTCTAATCTACGGGAACGTGAGGCGCAACAAAAAGCTAGCCAACTTGTTATGGAACCTATTCATATAGAAAGGTTAGAAAAAAGTATCTTGGCTTGTCTCAACAAAGAGACGATAGCTGAGTTGTTGCAGAGCTATCCTTTACTCTTAAAGCAATTTTGGGGCATATATAATGACACCGATATTCAAATGATAGCCGATAAACTCTATACCTTGCATCAGCATGCGGCTATTCAAGAGCTACATCAAGACGTAGCGGATACCTTCCAAGATTTATCTGCTTTAACAAAAGAACTGACACATGCCTTTGCTACTTTGAAGCGTTACTATCCTGACTTTACGCCTCCGCAAATTATAACTATAGTGACGGGCATGGATGCTGATATCTATGTCAGCAAAGAATTGGTGGTAATTGGTTTAGATTGCTTTTTAGGAGATAATGCCAAATGGAGACCTCAATTGCCCGCCTACATGCTCCATACCTATCAACCGAACTACATAGCTGCTAAAGTTATAGCCGCTGTATCTGATTACTTCACTACAGCTGACGGAGATGATAATACCTTATTACATGATATGCTTTATCAAGGGAAGCGTTACTATTTCACAAAGATGCTCTTACCAAACCTGTCAGAAGCGATGCTTTTGGGTTACACGCCTACACAAATGGAAGATACTATTGAACATAAACGTATTGTATGGCAACACTTTATTGATCATGAGTTATTGTATACCTCTGATCATATGATAAAGAACAAGTACTTAGCTCCTCGGCCATTTACCGGAGAAATAGGCGAAGGATGTCCCGGCAACATTGGAGGTTGGCTTGGTTTTGAAATCATTAAAAAGTATATGAAGCGTAACTCCAAAGTCACGCTCTCCGAATTAATGAAAGACAAAGACACGCAAAATATATTTGTGAAAGCAAAATATAAGCCCTAAAGCCGCTAGTACCTATCCATGCGTACGCAAGTATGGGTAGTAAAATTGTTTTAGGAGCATAGTTTACATAACTTGAGGTTACTTCATTCCATCAACTAGCAAGATGTAATCATATGAAAACAGGAATCATAAAATTTTTTGATACTACAAAAGGATACGGCTTTATCACCGCTGACTCCGGTAAGGACTATTTCTTCCATATTACTTACTTAAATGAGGATCTGAAATCCCTAGAAAATATAGAAGGCTTAGAGGTGACTTTTGATACTATGACTACATATCGCAGTGTAAATGCTACCAACATCAGTATACAACATAGTTGAGGCCTTAGCAGCGCTATGAAAGCAAGCGAACAAGCATGCAACTACACCAAACGTATTCCCCCTTACTTTCAATGCATAATAAACCTTTAGTGATTCTAATCCTTCTTTTAGCATCTTCTGTATACACTACCCCCATCAGTTTGGCTGCTAAAGAGGTAGATAATAGCCTTCCGTTAATAGAAAGTACCCAGCTAGAAGTATTATATAGTAGAGACGGTAAAGTAGTCTGTAAAATCACGACTCCCAAACTGCTGAAATATAAAAACGGAGATCAGGTATACCCTGAGGGTATTTATGTTGAACAGTATGATGACGATAAAACCATCGTCGGGGAGCTAAGAGCGAATACCGTTTATCATTATGTAGATAGTAAAAAATGGGACCTGAAAGGGGATGTGGAAATAAAAAGATTTCAAGATGGGAAGTGCATTCAATTGAATACAGAAGAAGCCTATTGGAATCTAGAAGATGAAAAAATTTATACAGATAAATTCGTTCGTATAGAAACGAATACCGAGCTACTACTAGGGTATGGCTTACAAGCCAAGCAAGACATGAGTTTTTATAGCATACAAATGCCGCAAGGTTTTGTGGAGGAGAATGAGCTAGAAGATGTAAGTAAGTGAGGTTAGCATACGCATACATCAAGTCAGCTAGAGCAGGATAATAAGGCAGCGTGAATACAAACAAGTTATATTTAATAATCGTAAAACCTATAATTTCAAACTATCATGTTCTCACTAATTGATTTACCATATGATTTTAATGCCTACGAACCGTATATAGATGCAAGAACCATGGAGTTACATTATACAAAACACTATCAGGCATACTTAGATAACTTTAATAAAGCGATAGAAGGCACTGAGATGGATAATGATAGAACGTTAATGCATATTATCACCAACATCAGTAAAACCAATGAACCCATTAGAAATAATGCAGGGGGCTATCATAATCATACCCTATTCTGGGGGATGTTGGTGCCTACATACAGACAGCACGAACCTCAAGTGGCTACAGAAAGAGCTATTGAAAAAAGTTATGGAAGTGTTGATAACTTCAAAACAGCGTTTACTAAGGTTGCCTTAAGTTGTTTTGGCTCCGGATGGGTATGGCTTTGTAGAAACAAAGCGAATGAACTATTCATCTGCACTACACCTAATCAAGATAACCCTGCTATGGATATCATAGATGAGCAGAAGCGAGGGTTGCCTATTTTAGGCTTAGACCTTTGGGAACATGCCTATTACCTGCAATACCAAAACAAAAGAGCAGACTATATTAACGCCTTTTGGAACCTTGTGAACTGGAGATTAGTGGATGATAGGTTTCAATACGCCCCATTTTAGTATGCTTGAATACACTGAAAAAGGCATGGCGCAAATTCTTCAAGCCACTGCTACAGACTTCACAATTCTTTGGCATAACAAAAATGGCAAAGAATGATCTAACCATCCCTTACTTAGATGCAAAGAAAAACCATAAAAGCATTGTTAAACTCCAAACCCATTGACACAACTGTGTGTGTGAAGGGATGGGTGCGCACCAAACGCAACAGCAAGCAAGTGGTCTTTATCATGCTGAATGATGGCTCCACAATACACAGCCTGCAAGTGGTGATGGATGCCAATCAACTCACGGAAGAAGTGCTTTTCCAGATAACACCTGGAGCTAGCTTAGTCATCACAGGCACTGTTGCTACTTCACCAGGTGGAGAGCAAGCCATAGAACTACACGCCAGCCAAATAGAAGTTCTCGGTACGGCGCCTAATTATCCTTTACAACCAAAGCGCCATTCGCTGGAGTTTTTACGGGAGATAGCCCATCTGCGTTTTCGTACCAACACCTTTGGAGCAGTCTTTCGTATCCGGCATGCTACCAGCTATGCCATCCATCATTTCTTTCATACAGCAGGTTTTACGTACCTGCATACCCCTATCATTACGGGGATAGATGCAGAAGGTGCAGGCAATATGTTTGGGGTCTCGACGCTCAATCCTTCGCAGGTACCTAAGTACCCCGATGGCAGTGTGGACTTTACAACGGACTTCTTTGGACAAAAGACGAGCTTAACAGTTTCTGGTCAGTTGGAAGCGGAAGCTGCTGCATTGGGATTGGGAGCTGTGTATACTTTCGGGCCTACCTTTAGGGCTGAAAACTCCAATACCTCTCGGCACCTGGCTGAGTTCTGGATGGTAGAGCCGGAGGTGGCTTTCAACGACCTATCCGACAACATCACGCTAGCAGAGACGTTCTTAAAGTATGTCATCCAATTTGTATTGGAGCATTGCCCAGATGACTTAGCCTTCTTGCAAAAGCGAGCCGCGGAAGCACAGGCAAAACAAGCCAATGGACTCCCTGCCGTGCCGTTATTGGAAAAGTTACACAAGGTGATAGCAGATGAGTTTACCTGCATTACTTACACGGAAGCGATTGATATTCTCAAACACTCCAAACCAAATCAGAAGAAAAAGTTTGCGTACCCTATTCAAACATGGGGCTGTGACTTGCAGTCCGAGCACGAAAGGTACTTGGTGGAGGAACACTTTAAAAAACCTGTGGTGATTACGCACTATCCCAGTGAGATAAAAGCTTTTTATATGCGGCAAGAAGGAGGCAACACAGTTGCAGCTATGGATGTATTGTTTCCAGGGATTGGGGAAATTATTGGAGGTTCGCAGCGGGAAGAACGGTTGGATAAGTTGACAGCAGTGATGCAGCAAAAAGGAATGAGTACTGAGGCGTTGCAATGGTACCTAGATACACGACGCTTGGGAACTATCCCACACAGTGGTTTTGGACTAGGTTTAGAAAGGTTGGTGCTGTTTATCTCAGGTATGGATAATATCCGCGATGTGATTGCTTTCCCGCGTACGCCAGGGCATGCAGAGTTTTAATGATTATTTTCTGGTGCGAAAGCGCTTTGCAAGAGAGTACTCTTTATTACCATTGCCGCATCTCGTGGCAACCTATAAGTGAAAAAATAAGTTAGGTAGCAACACAGGGATGCAGAAAATGATGAACTAATTTTCCCACAAAAACCAATTAAGTTCTATGAGTTCTTCTGCTAATTCTTGAGAAGCTTGTAGATGATGCTTAGGCGTTTTATTGTAAATATCTTCTACAGAGGAATCGGTAGGATTGTCTACTTTCACAATTCTGGAGTCAAACTTCCTGAGTTCAATGGCTTCTGTCATTTTCATATCGCCTGCCGTGTTGGTTACATTAAACCATATAGCATCTGGCTGACTATCTAGGTAGGGCATTAAGTCTTTGTATTTGAAGGTGGCGACAGGTTTTCGTAATCCTGTCGCAAACTTATCTGCAGGGATGATGAGTGTGATAGACTGTACGTCATGTCTAAAGATAGAAGAAACCTTGTCAAAAATGACATCTTCCATCAGTTCTAAGGTGGTGATTTCATTAGGTAAAAAGTAGTCTCCTCCCTCTTCATGATCTTGACTGGTAGACCGCGTAGTATGTTGTGTTCCCCAGCCTGCATCATCGTTACTATTGGCTATGGTCTTGTCTAGTGCAGCAGTACCCTCTTCATTGGAAGATGATCGTAAGTTTTCCCGGAATTGTTCTTTGGTCATTTCTTGCGTAAGGGTATCATTGGTGTAAGGCTGTAGTTGCCCTGCTTCTACGCCTTCTATAATGAACTTCGTGATTTCTTTCTCTCTCGTAAAAAAAGGCCTATTTTTCCTTTCCTTCAGATAGATCTCTCTCCATACCCTCTTCTTAAACAGTATATGCGGCTCTGGAATGGGTTTGATGGAGTTGGGATTGTATACGTCATACGGATTTTTGCTTATTGATGTTGCGGATTCACCAGTTCCTTCCTCTTGTATAGGAGTGGAGGATGTAGTTTGTAGATTACCGCTTTTCTCCGCAAAAGTTGGGTAAGTACCCAAAGTGGTACATACAATGACTATGAGAAGAATGATGGTGTATTTAAAAAATGCGTGCATATGTTTTTATGTTAATTAGTTGATGGGAATATTATGTACAACGGTTCCGATGTTGACTGTTTCTATTTCGTTTTTATAGTTTAATCTTTCTACCTTTTTGACTTCTATCACTATTCTATCTCCGGATTGTGCCAAAGCTGCAAACTCTCCTAGGCTGATTTCTTGTTTGTTAGTTATCGTCTTCGTTTTGATAGGCCTACTTCCTCTTGCGAGTGTTACTTCCCATACAGCGACTCTATAACGAGCGTCTTTGGGTAAAAATGCGGAGAAGCTTTCATCGGGCACAGCTTTTATCTCTAGCTTTCGAGGTCCTGGTGCGGGCATGCCTTGCCGTTCATTAATCGCCTTTCCTCCGGAAGTAACGTGTATTTCGGGCTTAGGTATCGTCCGGACTTTAAAGTTGATGGTGTCTAGTAAGTTATTGTTGTTATAGACACTGAGTTTCACTTCTGCTTGATGGGGTATTATGGTAACTAAGCCTTTTCCTTGTCCCGGTAATACGGAAGCTCCTTCGGCTTTAAAGGTAGGGTTATAGTTTACCCCTAATGCGGGTACTTGTATAACCAGCTCATTGCCAGCATTCAGGTAAAGTGCGGAAACGGCTGCGGACTGTACTTGTATCACGGGTTTAGCCACAAAGTATTCTATTTCCTTGGTGATGGTAGATGAACCTCCTCCAGGTGTTTTAAGCTTGATGGCAGCTTTAAAGGTTTTTTTGGCTAATCCGTTTTTGTCATAGCTACCAGGGGTTGCCAAAAAGTTGATCTTACCGACTCCTGAGTTAACGGGTATTTTTTTACCGTCAATGTCCATCTCTGGTTCTACAGAGGAAGAAGAGGCAGCTACTAGTAATTCGGCATCGTACACAGAACCGGCTGCTACTACATTGGATTGTGGTTTCACTAAGGGGATAATATTATCAAACTTCACATCTCCTGCTCCTAATTGATCTGCTAGTATATCTAATGCATCTGCTTCTGCATAAACTACTTCACTTAGAAATTGGGTAAGGGTAGCGAGTACAGCACCTAGGGGCGTTTTCAAGAAATTGAGTTTGGCAAAATCTTTATCATGTTGGTTGGGATCATGTTTAAATAGGTCACTATCCTTGGCATCTAGGGCTATGGGGTGATATACTTTGCCAATGCTGGTAGTTAGGTAATTCATGTAACCATTGAGCATAGTCTTGAGTTCCGCTGCTCTGTTTTCATCCAGCATTATTTTAGCTACAACGCCATCGTCTTTTACGCCTTTTACACTCCCTGTTTTGGGATTTTGTCCGCCTGTTTTGTCAATAAGTTCTGCTTTCAGGTTGTTGATATAGGATACAATGGTAGCGGTTTCTTTTCTAATGGCGGTAGCTTGGTTGAGTATTTGTATATCTTTTGCTCTATGTCCCATGTCGTCTACGAGGGAGTTAATCTGTTTCAGGCGGCAAGTATTATCGGCTATTTGCTTTTGTATGCTTTTCTCTAACCCTCTGTTGATTACAACGAATTTATCCAATACGCTGCTACTGACTTGCAAGGCCAATAGGGCTGTAAGCACGAGGTACATCATGCCTATCATCTTTTGTCTTGGACTTAGTTTTTCTCCGGCCATAAGGGATTATGCGAATTATGCTAGTTTGTTGGGTTATAGGTGATTAGCTTTTTAAGGCAGTTAGCATATTGCCGTATACGTTGTTTAAGGAAGAAAGCTTACTGCTTAAGAGGGCCATTTCTTCTCTGAATACTTGTATTTGATCACCGGCGGCTTGTAGCTGCTGCATAGCGTCTGTCAGGTTGGTGTAAGCTGTTTTGGTGTCTTGCAGCTTCGTATCCATATCTTGCAGATCCGCAGTATATGTGTCATTGACTTTATCTAAAGTAGCCGTCATATTTTGCAGGCTTGTAGCAAATGCTTGGGTATGTTGAGATAAGCCCTCGAACCCTTGCATAGCTTGCAGAAAATTAGTTTGTGCTTCGCAGGTGTTCGCCAGCATGGTCGATGCTTGCTCTAAGTTGGCTGTAAACTGCTGCGTGGCTTGCGCAGTATTGGCTAAGTTGGCTATGTGCTGAGTGGATGTTGCTAAAGCTTGCATGCCGTTACTTAGTTTTTCTAGCAGCTGTTGATCGATCTGCGCTTTCTCAAATAGTTCGTCTAGCTTACTGCTGACAGACACATCTACTGCATCGTGGTTTCTATGTACACTCCTTACGCCTTCTTGTCCATCTTCTAGTTCGGGGTAAGCTTTTGTCCAATCTATTTCTTTAGCTTGTGGCTCAAAGGCGCTTAAAATAAATATGATTGCTTCAGTAGTTAGACCAAGACCTAGCATAAAACCTCCTCCAGACCAGTTAAGGAGTTTGAACATGGCGCCTAATATTACGATAGCGGCACCTATGCCGTAGATTTTCGGCATAATGACTTTATAGAATTTATAAGAGAAATCGGCTTGCTGTGTAATGTTTTTCATGTTATTGTACATTGATTAAATGGTGCTTTAAAATTCAAACTTGCGTGCTTTATTACTGTTGTCCTATGGATGGCATGACACATCTAAATCCTATAAAAGAACGGGCTTTATCTTTGTGTTCGCAATCCACTTCACCTGTCTGTAGGAACCTAGATATGTCTTTCCAAGAACCTCCTTTTATAATTTTCATAGGCTCATTATCATCTACATAAAGAGGATCTAAATCCCATGTTTTGCAAATAGAGGTGGGATTATAAGCATCTCTCGTCCATTCTGCTACATTGCCTGCCATATCATAGAGGTTAAAGCCGTTAGTATCAAATGCTCTTACAGGAGAAGTATAGGAGTAGCCACATTCACTATAGTTACCACTAGCGGACTTAAAGTTAGCGCGTAATCTTCCTTTTTCATCTCGAATATAAGGACCGCCCCAAGGGTATTTAGCTAGTTCATTACCCCCTCTAGCGGCATATTCCCATTGTGCAGCACTTGGTAATACAAAGCTAGGGTAATCAGGTTGGCCTTTTTCTTTTCTATACTCATTGAGGTAAAGGGTTTGAAACTCTGCATATAGGTTTGCTTGATCCCATGTAACACCTACAACGGGATAGTCATCAAAGGCAGGAGAATCGAAATAATCATCTAGGTAGGTATCCGCCATGCTATTGGCAAAATCATTACGCCATACATCTGGATCAGGTCGTAATCCATCAATAAATTCTTGGGTTAGTCTAGCATCAAATGGAATTAAGGAGGCTTCATCATCTGCATCACTGTTTTTATCACTATCATCGGTTGCTGTCGTGGAAGTTGCATCTGAGTCACTGTCTTTAGTATCACTTATTTCAGGGAGATTCTCGAGTCGTTCAGATAATTTATCTAAGAAATTACGGTATTGCCCATTGGTCACCTCGGTCTCATGCATAAAGAACTCACTAACCGTTATTCTTTTGTTCTCTTGGTTTTTGTTGACAATATCTTGGTCCACTACGCCACTCATAAAAGAGCCACTAGGGATGCGTACCATACCCATAGGGGCCTGCATATTCGTCCAGTTTCTGCTTTTGGTGTAATTGAAAGATCCGTGATCATCTTTTTTAGAGCCAAACAAAGAACAGGAGCAAATGAGAAGATTAGATATGATAAAGAGAATGATATACACATTCCGGTGCTTAATGTGATAATGTTTCGGCATGTGGTGGGAGTTGAGATGTTTTTTTATTATGTTTTTCATGCAGTATGATTAAGTAGTGAAATATGTGAGTTTAATCTCACGGTAAGGTTATCGTTTTTAATAAGTTACAAAGTATTCTTGCGTGATACGTTGCAATCCTCCAATAAGTAGCGGTTCGATTAAGCGCTCTCATTTATTTAATTCTGACGCATGTGTATGTAATGCCGTAATTTTATTTTTGTAATTGTCACAAAAATATAAATTTTTGATAAAATTCATACTATCTAGCTACCAATGTTGTATTACATCACACAATATATCGAAGAAATATTCCATATCCCTGGGTTTAGTTTATTTCGATACATCTCTTTTAGAGCCGCCATGGCCGCTGTATGCGCCTTAATGCTTAGCATTATTTTTGGAAAATGCTTGATAAACTTCTTCAATAAACATCAAATTAAGGAAGGGATACGTGATCTAGGCCTCCATGAACAAGGAGTAAAAGCAGAGGTCCCTACCATGGGAGGGATTATTATTATAGCCGGAACAGTGATTGCTACCTTCCTATTTGCGAAGTTCAAAAACATCTACATTGTGCTCCTGCTGATCACTACCGTGTGGATGGGGTTTATAGGTTGGCTCGATGATTACATAAAAGTTTTCAAAAAGGATAAAAAAGGACTTGCGGGCAAATTTAAAGTTGCGGGCCAGGTGGTATTAGGCCTTGTCGTGAGTTTGGTTTTACTATTTAATAGCGAAGTAGTGATTAGAGAGTTTGGAGCTAATATGGCCATAGAAAACAATCAACTAGAGCTCAACGAAGTTGTGGATATGCCTTATACTGATATAAAGGCTATTAAGACGACTATCCCCTTTTTTAAGAACAATGAGTTTGATTATAGCATCCTATTACCCCATGCAGCTTCTCAATATACTTGGATCCTTTATGCCCTTGCTATCATGTTTATTCTTTCAGCCGTTTCTAATGGCGCTAATCTTACTGATGGGTTGGATGGGTTAACGGCTGGTACTGCAGCCATTGTGGGCACTACCTTGGCCATCCTGGCGTATGTATCGGGCAATGTTATCTTTTCTAAGTATTTGAACATTATGTATATACCGGAGGTAGCAGAGGCAACGGTTTTTATTACCGCATTTGTGGCTTCTTGCATCGGGTTTTTATGGTACAACACCTATCCTGCGCAAATTTTTATGGGTGATACAGGGAGTTTGGTTGTTGGCAGTATAATAGCCATTATGGCTATTATTATCCGTAAGGAATTACTAATACCTTTGCTTTGCGGCGTTTTTTTGATAGAGAATGTATCGGTCATCTTACAAGTTGTGTTTTTTAAGTATACTAAATACAAATCAGGCATAGGGAAGCGAATATTTAAAATGGCGCCTATTCATCATCATTTCCAGATACTGGGAATACATGAAGCCAAAATCGTGAGTCGCTTCTGGATCGTTAGCGTGATCCTCGCTATTCTTACACTCATAACCCTCAAAGTACGATAGGAGGGATTTACTACACGCATTCATTAGGCTCTTCTGCCCCCCCCTTATATATATGCGTCCCTGTGTATAATGAGGCTATAATTTTGAGTTTCAGAAGCACCCTAATAGATAAGATAATTTTATAAAGCATGTATATGGAGACAACTATCAATCATAATAATGCTATCAACGAATGTAGATAACAGCTACTACAGCAATGATTGGGCAAACCCTTACAATGCCATTATTTCATTTTCTATCATTATTTTTACATCAGAGATACATATTATACACAACCCATCATCAATTACACATACCCATATGGCAACAAATACACTCCCAGAAAATTTAGCAAATGACGCTCAAAAAGTCATATCCTTGAGTCAAGAAGCAGCCATTGAGTTGCAAAGCCCAGTCGTGGAATCCTTTCACCTGTTATTAGGGCTACTCGACTTGGGAGACGGGCTCGCACATACCCTTCTTACTACCGTAGGGGTTCCCGTACAAGCACTACGGGAGAAGCTAGCAAGTGTAGCCCCGCAGGTTCAAGACCCACCTGTAGCCGCAGATGCCTCCCCTGATAGCATCGCCTTGAGTGAGGAGGTAATAGCCCTCTTCATCAAGATGAGTAAGTACGCCAAACGCCTGAACGATACAGAGATAGGTACCCATCATATCTTCTTTATACTGCTGAAGCATGCCGATAAATCAGTAAAAAAAATATGCGCACAATATAATGTCCCTCCTTGCACCAAGGTAAAAGCAATAGTGGAGGAATATGCTACTGTTCAGCAGGAACAAGAACAAGAACGCGCAGCAGCCTTAAAGTATATCATTGCGCAGCTAAAGGGAGAGGAAGAAGCAGAGCAGCCCCCCGCACCGAAACTAGATACCTCCACTATGCGTGAAAAAGATGTACAGGAAGTAGGCGGTACCATGGATAGCATCGCAGATAATCTGCATTACATCACCCATCATATCAACTTCCCTTCTGCCAGCATCGCAAATAACAGCTACAGCGAGACGCCTGTCTTAGATAATTTCAGTAAAGACCTCAGTAAGATGGCTCAGGAAGGTAAAATCGATCCCCCTATTGGCAGAGATAAGGAGATAGAACGAATCGCACAAATACTTAGTAGGCGCAAAAAGAATAATGCCTTACTCATAGGCGAACCTGGTGTAGGTAAAACAGCCATCGCGGAAGGTCTTGCCCTCAAGATTATGCAGGAAGACATAGCCGTCTCCTTGCTAGATAAACGCGTCGTAAGCTTAGATGTAACCTCCTTGGTAGCAGGTACCAAATACAGGGGCCAGTTTGAAGAAAGGATTCATAAAATCATCACGGAATTGACAGCATCACAGCAAGTAATCCTCTTCATAGATGAGATTCATACCATCATAGGCGGAGGCAGCGCTGTAGGCGCCTTGGACGTAGCCAATATATTAAAACCGGCCCTTGCCCGTGGGGATATCCAATGCATAGGTGCCACCACCATTGCGGAATACAGAAACCACCTAGAAAAAGATGGAGCCTTAGCACGTAGGTTTCAAAATATCATGGTAGAGCCTACAACCGTGGAAGCCTCTATTGATATTCTCAAGAACCTGCAACCGTTTTATGAAAAACACCATGCTGTCACTTATTCCGAAGACATTCTGAAAGCCTGTGTAGAGCTATCTGAACGATACATTACCAATCGCCCCCTGCCAGATAAAGCCATTGACATCATGGATGAAGTAGGTGCCAGCGTGCATATGCGTCATATAGAATTCTCTTACCACATCCAGGAGATACAAAGAGTGCGCGCATCTATTAAGCCAGTAAAAGCACTAGCGGTGGAAAAGCAGGCGTATGAAATAGCCGCTAAGTTGCGGCAATATGAGCAAAGACTGACTAAGCAATTAGTGAAGGAAAAGAAGAAGTGGAAAGAAGAAGTGGAAACAAAAAAACAACCTATTACTATGAATGATGTCGCCAACGTCATTTCCAATATCACTCAAGTGCCCGCTGAGCGTATTGCCCATCAAGAGGATACCACCATACGTAACCTGAAGCAAGCAATGCAAGCCCAGATTATTGGCCAAGATGAGGCTATCGATAAAGTTGTGAAAACAATCCATAGAACCCATATAGGCTTGCAAGACCCAAACAGACCTTTGGGCGTGTTTATATTCTTAGGCCCTACAGGCGTAGGCAAAACTGCCTTAGCCAAATCCCTTGCCACCAACTTGTTTGCCAATAGTGATCAATTGATTCGCATAGACATGAGCGAATACATGGAAAAAATAGCCGTTACACGCTTAATCGGTGCCCCTCCAGGGTATGTAGGATATGAAGCAGGCGGACAGCTAACCGAGAAAATCCGCAATCACCCTTATAGCGTCATCTTACTGGATGAGATAGAAAAAGCCCATCCGGATGTATTCAATCTCCTTCTACAGATGATGGATGACGGCGTATTGACAGATGGCTTAGGTAGAACTATCAATTGCAAGAATACCATCATCATCTTGTCCTCTAACGTAGGAGCCGCAGATTTATCCAACCACAACATAGGATTTCAACATCCTGCAGATGATATGGCGATAATCATACAAGAGAAGCTACAGAAAAGCTTAAAAAGCACCTTTAGCCCAGAATTCATCAATCGCCTAGATGATGTAGTTATTTTTAAACCGCTTACGCCAGCAGCTGTGCAACAAATTGTGGAGATACAATTGCAGCAACTCATAGAACGGACGCAAGCATTAGGTTATCCATTAGAAGTGAGTCAAGCAGCAAAAGACTTCATCGCCCAAAAAGGCTATAACACGCGCTATGGCGCACGACTCATCAAGCGTATGATCCAACAACACGTAGAAGATATGATTACAGCACACATCATAGAACAACAAATTCAAGCACAAGATACCATCTATATTGACCATACCCCCGATAGCGCAAAACTATCTTTGACATTGCATGCCCAATGCTAAGTCTTTGCTTTACTGCGCTCAGGTTAGCACGTAGCACAACATACGGATGATACCATACATGTCCCATGGGTAGTGGGGTATGTGTACATCGGACATTCCGCACCTGGATTTATAAGAATATTGAATAAAATTTTTGATACAAAAAACCGCTTGATATTCATTTAAAGCACGATTTTCTGTAATACTATGATAAAAATAACGCTTGATTAGCCGAATATTCAGAAAATGAATTTTCTAAATATTATTTAGTAAAAACAAAGGAATACCAAATATTATTTGTCAAAATAATAAATGAACCAAATATTATTCGGTGACAGAATTTAATTCCCTCGAGAGTAAATTTCTAAAAACAACGTTTAATGAATGTATTGACCTATTTTGGGAAAAATTTCAGGTGCGGAATGTCC
>JALRAY010000018.1 GCA_023257955.1 Amoebophilaceae bacterium
AAAGAATCATTACTAACGTTTATCTTCGATGCAGTAGGGAAGAAGGGTAAGAAAGAAGGGATGGATATGGAAGCAGTTTTCCAACAATTAACAAACGTATTTAACAAACAAAAAGAAACTATTATGTCATTAAGTGATTTTTTTTAAACAGCAAGGAGTAGAAGAAGGGAGACAAACTGAAAAATTCGATATAGCTAAAAATATGCTACAAAGGAATACAGATGTAGATTTTGTAAGGGAAGTAACGGGGTTACCTATGGAATCCATACGTGGCTTTCAAATAGCGTAGAAAACATAACAACATAGCAAGTACTTTCTAACCTTTATCTTCGATGCAGTAGGGAAGAAGGGTAAAAAAGAAGGGATGGATATGGAAGCAGTTTTCCAACAATTAACATAAGAAACGAAAAGGTCTTGGAGAATAGGTAACAGAATCTCCAATTGTCTCATTTGATGTTATTGGGGTATGAGTCATCTAATAGTTTGTCAATGGGGAGCCATTTGCTTAACATTAATTTTTTGTCATGTCATAACGCCTAAAGGAATATGAAAAAGCACATAACCCTACATCATCCCCTAAGTCGGATACCTCTATTTCATAGAATCATCGCGTATGTATTACTGACTAGCCAACTGTTAACAAGCTGTGCAACACACCAAAATGCTCCTATCCCATCCCCCCCTCCATCAAACAACCATCCCGAAATAGACATATAATTGCCTGTATGGCATCCTCGTGAAGCATGTACAAGTAGCGCACAAGAGGGGATGCTGCATACTCCGTTACGCACCTCTGAAGGGGTTAGAGATAATACCACACCTACAAATACATTACCAACACCCAATAGCCCCTTACGCTATGGCCTTATGTTCAGCTTCGCGGCCTCTGCTGTATTTACGTTGTGGCGCGCGCAATCTTCTGTGTCACCTATTGTAGCACACGAAGACGCCCTTTCCAATACATGGTTCTCCTACAAATATCCACCAAGCTATTATAGCATGTACAATCAGTCACAGGACTTCATAGCAAGCATGGAGCGAATGGCCCGATTGGTAGAAGAGGTAGAACAAGTAGGTGCATGTAGTCCGTATAGAGTAGGGTATGACAATCCCAAGAACAAGCAAGAACGATTATTTCACGCGACCATCTATCAGCATCAAGCAGCATGTAAGCGAGATGGCGTAACGGATCTTACCCAAGAACTTGCCGAAGTGCAGCGGAAAATTTCCCGAAATTTTAGCCTCTCTAATCCTCCCTTGCAGCAGCCTATATTATCAGCAGCTGATGAGATCACTGCGGATAGTGTGCCTTTATCACTCACCACCATAGCATCCGATAGCAACTCTATCGTGCATGAGTCCCCCGTTGCCCGTAGAAAGCTCTTTGAGCTTGTTGATGAAACTGGTTTTGACGAAGACCTGCGAGATACCCGGTACGGCGTACACCTTTGGTGCTATTTAATCCCTGGTAATTTAGTGAAAGGCAAAACAAATTTAGGTTGGCCTTGTAGCGTTGATGCCAGCGGATGGTGGGTGCTAGCCGGTAATGACAGAGCTGCTAGTGATAAATATTTTGATAATGCGCAAACATTTTATAACACCGTAGCATCGTGGAAAATACAATACTTGGATTGTTTAGGTCACGTGCAGCGCGAGGAGCCAGAACCACGATCCGACGTGCAGAATAAAGTCATCAGTGAAGCCCTGGAATTACGGATGATCAAATGCATACAAGGCGCATTTAGTACCCTCAACATAGCACATACCCGCGAAGGATCGTGGGTATTAATCAACCCAACAGGGAAATTAGCTTACCCTATTTCCGAGTGTGCGCACTTTTTTGCAGGAGGTTTTCTGCAACTATACCCCAATATCTTTAATGGTGCCGGTATATACTTTTATGTACGGAGTTTGGTGACCGGCGTAGGTCCCAAAATTGGCAAGATGTACCCGGAATGCAATAACATGGTTACAAGCAAATGGTCAGCACCCTATTGCGCAGACACTGCCTATCTAAATGCCGTACATAGCGGCCAAGCCTACCTACAATTGGAACCCGAATCCAACCAAGCGTGTGATGACTACAGGGCAAGCATGCAACAATTAGAAACGGACTTAGCACAGACCAAACATAATTTGGAGCAAGAAGGGGAAGACGTAAAAGAGCGATTAGAAGCCTATCAACAGCAATATCAAACATTGAAGCAGAAGCAAGAAGCGCTGATGCGACAATATCAAAAAGGCGAAAAAAGCATTGCCAGTATTTTGCAAGATTTAGCGACCATTCAGAAGCATTTAGCTGTCTTTAACCAAGCGCTAGCGGATAAGAAAAAAACCATAGCCGAAGAACTACGTGCTGCAGAAGAACGGGCCGAAAAGGAAAGAAAGCGTTTAGCTGCTAATCAATCCCTATCCGAAAAATTAGCGCATTGTCAAAAAATAAACCTGGATATCAAGTCCCTGCATGCAAGCTATACCGCAGAAATCAGTCAAGCATTTGAAGCGATACAGTCTCAGATGCAACAACTTATGAAAGCGCATACCCACATCCTGCAAGCATTACAAGGGCAACAACCCATAGAGACACGGGAAGTCGCTATGACTACCATGGAGGAAGAACGCAAGCAAGATGTGATACAGCAACAAGCATTGAAAAGCCAATATATAGCAGATCAAGCCGAACGATTAGAACTGCTCCTGAATACAACGCTGGGGAGTGAAACAAGGCAGCTACAACTCCAAACCTTACATGAAAGCGACCAAGCCATATTTGACCAAGTCAATACCATCAATGTCAGGAGTACAGCAA
Source organism: Amoebophilaceae bacterium (assembly GCA_023257955.1). Taxonomy (GTDB): domain Bacteria; phylum Bacteroidota; class Bacteroidia; order Cytophagales; family Amoebophilaceae; genus Amoebophilus. The sequence goes on from JALRAY010000018.1 coordinate 2,810, forward strand.
GAGAGCAGCAATATGCGGAATGGCGGACCCTCACGGAGTATACAACGCAAACACTGGAAGCAGAGATAGACACATGGCAGCAGCAACTCACAGCCTTCAACGCAACCCTCCTACAAGTAGATGCAGAGATAGCTACAAAGCAACAGTTTGTACAAGACAAAAGGCAAGAACTGGATAACGAAGATAAACGAGTGGCGGAATGCTTTCAAGAAGCACTAGCCATGCAGCAGGAACATGAAGCAGACATCAGTAAAAGTCTACAAGAAGACTTACAAGAAGCTACTCGACTGCGGAAGGAATTGGAAATACTAGATCAAGAAGAAAAAATTAAAAGCGCCCTGCAAACCCAAGAAAGCATAACCCAAGAACGACAAAAAATCCAAGATGAACTAGAGAAATACAGGCACTTAGTCAATCAAACCGCACACAATGTCTATCAAAAACTAGACAATGCAAAGGCATTAGATACCGCCCTTGCGGAGGGGAGTCATAATTTCACAACCATGATGAATGATCAGAACAAGGAAAGGCAGTATCAAACAATGTAATGGTTGCTAGAGCGCGCAAAAGGACTTGAGCAAAAGATGTGCGCCTACCTCAATAACCCCATCTTGCATAACCTAGCGGAAATAGCCTGCAATATCAATTCCGGATTTGCTAACTACTTAGGTTCTTTGGACAATACCTATATGCCCCTACCGACCCATATCCGCTCCTTGTATAGTGATTATAGCCCACAAGGAAATCCATTATTGGCAACCCTGTATGATCGCTATGGCATACAGCTGCGTAACCATCAAAGCGCATATAAAGACATGGAGAGACTGATGGCAGAGTTCAGCATCAAAACCGCCAATATTTTCCGCATCATTTATGGGGAAGCCGTACAACATACCCTCCATACTCAAATCCAAGAGAGTCATACCAAAATGGATGAAAGTGTGCAGGATTTTATGCAATTTAATCAGAACCTGATCACCACGTTTGTTAACGCTATCCCGCGGTTATTAAGCCTCGCTGCCAGTTTGTATTTCTTGAAAGCTGTTATCAGCAAATTCCTCATCAATCCTAATGCTTCAGAGATAGCGCCCTCCACCAAACAATCAGACTTTCTAGCTCACGGCAGCAAAATGGCTATCATCCCCACATTCGCATTAATGGCTTATAGCTTAGCAAGTCCCCAAAAAGACTATGCAATTGGGTCTTTACAAACCAATAAAAATGCACTACTCATAGGCGAGAGCGCTTGCTTGCATCCTCGGGCCTCCTTAATGCGGTTACCCTACCCGTACATCCTAAAGTAGAAAGTAAGGCAGCCTGGTTAGGCGTAATGATGGCCATCTATCAATATTTCCAGATCACTAGTCTTGTTGCCGTAACATCTGTGATGCCTGCTTGTATGAATAACATACCCGCAAAAGCCTTAGCTATCAATAATGCACATGCCAATGCGATCCTCTCAACCAATGTATTGGCCGAGAAAATTGCTTCGTATGCCGATCAACTAGGGGATCTAATCGGCTCCAGTTACGGTGATGAAAACGACAAATATTTCAGACATTGTACTACTCAAGGGCAGTACGATGTACCATTCAAGCAGGGACTAGTAACCATTCTGTACCTATGTCATAGCTGGATGTTATTAGCTACAATCATCACATCTATCAAGGGCCATTCCTATAAACCTCTCACTAAAATTGCTTTTACCGCCTTCCTGACCCGATGTGCTTTATGCATCTTCCAGGAATACCAAACCCCAACCATAGATTTTAAAGTTACTGTCTTGCAGCCCTGTTGGGTAGAGATGATGGTAGGCGCATTAGTCATTTCCATGCGGGTAAAGAATAGTCGCCAAGCAGATACCGAGGAGGAAGGAGCAACAGACAACGATAGCGTCACTCATCCCAGCCATGTAGCAACCGAAGTAATTCCAACGTAAGCTTATGAACAACCAGCCAACCTATATCCTGTCATGTCATAGAGCTATTGCCTATGCATTATTAATCAGTCAATTTTTAACCAGTTGCGGATCACCTATCCCTAGTCCACAACTCGCTCATCCTCCCGTACTCGCAGACATTCCCGAAGATACTGCTGAAGCATCCGGTAACGTCCCCAATGATTGCTTACATAGTGCCCAAGCGCGTTTACAACAAACTGTGGAAAGGACGCGAGCGTATACAAAGCCTTATACAGCCTGCTTGAAGGCTAAGATAGCTGCTGGAAGAGAAGCACACAATAGGCTGTGGGATACTGTAAATAGCCTGCACGAAGTAAGTGTAGCACCGAATGATAACGATGAAGTTGCAAGTCCTTGGTTGAGCAACTGCGAACAACCAATAACACGCATAGTCCATAGAACAGGAATCAAGCCCCTCAAACTGTTGCTAGTCGGCGGTATCTGCCCCGCGTTGTTGTGTATGACTTCGTTACCCTATTGGCAACATTTTCAGATTGACGATACCCCTTGTCATGATCCCGCAAGGTCATGTACTATTGTAGCAGAAAGTTTTAGCTTAACAACCTTATCCCCCAGTACCCTGTCCGAAGATTTGAATGCATCCAATACCAGCCTAGCCTTTTACAGTCATAAAGCAGAGGAGCTTTTTAGCGCTTGGTACCAACAACATCCTTGTTCAGATGCATTACTACAAGCAGATAATGAGTCCGGCACAGGTGTAGCAGTGCCTCTCTATCAAAACGATCCAACAAGCTTAGCCAACTACTTAGACTGTGCCCGCGAGCAAGGGCAAGCAAGAAGCAATGAAACTGATCGCTTATTGATCTACCTAGCAACACAATCTCGCGAAAATCCGGAGCCAGCAAATCCTGCCTTAGATTCTATAGTCAGAGAAATACGTAGTCAATTCAATAAGGATATGCAGATGCAATTGGGAGAATTACACCGGTTGCAAGCCAACGATATGGGCGTAAATATTGAAAAAACAAAAGCTTTTAATGAGGAAACGGCCGCAAGGATACAACGTACTACCACGAATATTGTCTCCGTGCTTTCCTTTACATGGCATGTAGTCACCAGCCTATTTGCTTTTGCGGCTGTGATATATCTTTCCAAAATGTTTCTAAAGCAAGGATCTATTGTAGAAAAAAAGGAAGGAGGCGAAATCATACCTAAGCAATTAAGCTACAATACTACTCTATTTCACTCCCTCCCGCTTTGCATCACCGGTTCGCTGCTCGCATTAAGCCTATGTGCCTATTTGCAGCATCGTGAAATATTGGATGCCACGTATACACTCCATCCTGCTACCCACGTAATCTTGGATACCAGCATGTTACTAACTGCTTTCTGGGGAATGTACAATATGGAATTGTCGAGTAACATCAATGTTGAGCGAGTTTTTGCTGGGTTATCGCTAGCCAGCACAGCGATATGGTTCCCAAGCTTAGTGTTACATGCTTCCGTTCACGCCCCGCTAAACTGTAATGAATCCGGATCCTTGGCCGCCTTGGCAAGCAAACATAATAACTTACTCAATATGCTGCAGGTAATTACCTCCAACGGCTTTACGGAAAAAATCCTGGAGATGGTGATGCCTCATTTTGCTGAACAATTGCAGCAAGCAGCCGTGCCAGATGTGCAGCTTCCAACCTGGTGTACGCGTAACGAGTCACTAACCACAGCTTTGCTCATCAATGCGCATGTGGTATTATACCTATATGTGTTGTCCATTGCAGTCAATCAAGCGCATACCCTATGGCGTGGCTATACCCATAATTCATGGGTCTTTTGTAGCAAAATTATGTGGTTAGCACGCTGTATCTTTTCATATGATCAAGCAATATTGAATTTCCCATTTGTAAAAGTCAGCAGATCACTGCCATTACCAGGGATGTTAGAAGCTGTTACCATGGCGACCCTATTAGCCTCCGCCGTCCTAGTTGACTACCCCAAAGCCCCCACACAAAAGCTAGCCATCGCCGAACCAACGCAAGCAAGCATGGGACTAGCGGCAAGCCAAGGCACAGTAGTGATGGGCGCTGCCAACAGCATGACATCTACGGCTAGTAGCATCTCATCGGTAGTCAGTAGCCTAGACACTTCATTTAGCCTTAGCAGACGCAGGTTCTCAGATGCATTTCAGCGGATGATTTCTGGGTTATAATCAATGAAAAAATGCCCCTGCTCGTCATTGCTGTATCTGTTATCTAATTCGTTATCCACTTGCATGCATTTGGCTCAACAATAGCTTTAACGCTCATTATAAGTACAAAGGCCTGTCTTGTTATATTTGATTTCCCTGTTGCTTGTAGGCATCAGAATAATGCCTAGAATTACGAATAATCGAATCCTGCATGCAGAATATGCATTTTTATAAGCACGCAACACAAAGTACCGCAAGAGAAATCGTAGCCTAACTTAAGTATCCGCCTCAAACCATTCCAGCACGATAAAAAAGCGTTGTGAATGAAATACGCAACATATACATTGTGATATCGCTCGTATATTTGGTTCGCATAATTTTATCTTTATTTTTTGAGATTATTAGGTTATGCTTACAAAAATACTACTATCAGGGTATAGATCTTAAACAGGTTCTTAAGCATTTGCCTGCCGAGATGATAACTAGGCGCTAAGAACACTGCATAACCTCGCCCGCTGTTATTTTAAATACCGCTTTCCGCACTTGTAGTTGTTGCATGAGCGCTTCACTTCTCTTTCCCCCAGCATCGGTTATCCAGATCTGTCCAAAATGTCGTTTCTCTATCAGATCCATCAAGCGTTCAATACGTTGTGCATCTAGTTTATCAAAAATATCATCCAACAACAGCAGAGGCTTGCAGCCTAATAAGTCATATATAGCAGCGAACTGTGCCAACCTGAGTGCGAGCAGGAAAGACTTCTGTTGTCCTTGGGAGCCGAACTTTTTGAGAGGATAGCCATTTAATGTCCCTACAAAATCATCTCTATGAATCCCTAAAACCGTCCGTTGTAAATGCATATCATGGGGGAGGTGATCGTGATATCTTTGTTCAAAATCAGGGGTGTCCCAATCAGACATGTATTGTAGATGGATGGTTTCTGCTACGGAATCTACCAAGAGCTCATATTGTGACTGCAAGCGAGGTAAGAAATGCACCATAAATGCTTTGCGTGCTAAATATAATGCTTTCCCCAGTGGCAATATTTGTTGATCATAAGTCGTCAAGAGCGCATAATCTATATTCGCCTTGCCTGCATTCAGCTTTAGCAAGCTATTCCTATGCTTTAACAGTTGTTGATAATGCATCCTTTGCTGGAGATAGCTAGGATCTATCTGACATAAAATCTCATCCACAAACCGTCTGCGTATGTCACTACCATCATGTATCAAGTTAGTATCATAGGGAGTTGTCAGCACAACAGGAAACTGCCCTATGTGATCGCGCATTCTTTCCAAGGGATTGCCATCGCTATACATGGTTTTGCCTTGCGTTTTCTGGACTACACACTTGACATCACACGCTTGGGTTTGTTTTAGGAAGCAGCCTTGGATGACCATTTCGGATGCATCGTGCAAGATATTTTGCGTATCAATGGGATTAAAAGCACTTTTGGTAAACGATAAATAATGAATTGCATCCAGGAGATTGGTTTTGCCTGCTCCATTAGGACCTATCAAACAATTGAGTTCTGGAGCAAAAGAGAGCTTCACATGCTGATAATTTTTGAATTGAAAGCAACGTAGTTCTTGCAGTAGCATGATGATATTAAGTGAATTTCTGTATTTTTGAAAAGTTGAATTTTTAAACCTCGAAATTAATACGGATTTATATATGGCATCTACTAAAAAGACACAGACTTCACACAAAGCACAAACGCAATCACAAAAGCCCATCCCCTATCCCAAAGACACTTATTTATTTTGGTATGAACGTATGTTACTAATGCGTAAGTTCGAAGAAAAAGCAGGGCAGCTCTATGGTCAACAAAAGATCAAAGGTTTCTGTCATCTGTATAATGGGCAAGAAGCGTGTATCGCAGGAGCGATTACAGCGTTACAACCTGGTGATAAGTATATCACAGCTTATAGAGACCATGCCCATCCCATAGCGCTAGGTACTGATCCTAAGTATATTATGGCGGAGCTATTTGGAAAAAAAACGGGTATTTCCAAAGGCAAAGGCGGCTCCATGCATATGTTTGACAAGCAAAAGCACTTCTTTGGCGGCCATGGGATTGTAGGCGGTCAAATACCGTTAGGCGTAGGCATTGCATTTGCCGAAAAGTATAAAAAGACAGCGAACCTATGCATCACCTATTTAGGAGATGGTGCTGTGCGGCAAGGAGCCTTTCACGAAGCCCTCAACTTAGCTATGCTTTACAATCTACCTGTCATTTTTGTGATAGAAAACAATGGTTATGCCATGGGTACGTCTGTAGAACGCAGTTCTAATGTAGTAGATCTTTATAAACTAGGCAGCGCATTCGAAATGGAGGCGTACCCAGTAGAAGCGATGGAAGTAGAGAACGTGCATGCAGCCATTCAACAAGCAGCCACAAAGGCAAGAAAAGGGATCCCTAGTTTGTTAGAGTTGAAGACCTATCGCTACCGAGGCCATTCTATATCTGACGCTGCCACCTATCGAACAAAAGACGAAGTCGCGGCCTATAAAGAGCAAGACTCCATAGAAACCATAAAAAACACCATTCTTCAACAAGACATAGCATCCGCAGAGGCCTTAGCAACCATCGATCAACAAGTGACTCAACAAATAAAGGAAGCGGTTGCTTTTGCCGAAGAATCTGAATTTCCTGCATCACATGAAGCCTTTGAGGATGTGTATGTGCAACAGGATTATCCTTTTCTATCCTTTTAAGGGCTACCTTCTCGCAGGCGCCCAACTATTATCCGCATGATAAGACTTTGCTGTATCTCATTGGATATACACGTTCCTGTTGATAATGGAGTACTAATTTCGAGTTATAGAGAGGTCTATTATTTCTACAAGCATTTTGAGAAAGAACTCAACAAAATAACAGGAATATCAATGGCGAAAATCAATAATGTACAGACAGTATGTAGATAAAACAGCAGGACTCAAACTTCATTTTAACATTTTCAACTACCACTAAAATATTATGGCAAAACCACTCATAAGTTTTGATTACGCTATCAAGTATCTACTAAAAGATAAAGGCGACTATGAAATCGTTGAAGGATTTATATCAGCGTTGTTTGCTTCAGAAGGATATGGTCCAGTAAAAATAACAGCCTTACTGGATAGCGAAAGCAATAAAGAAAGTAAAGATTTAAAAAGCAGCATAGCAGACCTGGTTGTTGCAGACGAAGAAGGTAACAACTATATCGTTGAAATAGATAGAGCTCATACAGATATGTTTCTCAACAAAGCTGTATTTAATACCTCTAGACTCATCGTGGATAATATTGGAGCAAGTCAGAATTACTTTCAGATTAAGAAGGTCTTTCATATCAATCTGCTATACTTCCCTTTTAAAAATGCGAATGCCCTACTGCATCATGGCAAGGTAATCTTTCATGAAATAGATAAAAAGCATCCCTTAGACGTTCATTTAGTCGATAGGAGGATGCATATATACGATGCGCACAATGTATTCCCAGAATACTTCATTGTTTCTATTCCCTTATTTGATGATGTAATCAAAGAGGAAATCCACGAGTGGTTATATCTCATGAAACACTCAGAAGTAAAAAAAGGGTTTAAATCTCCTTACATGGAGAAAGTATCCAAGCGGCTGGATATCTTAAAAATGAGTCCTAAGGAAAGAAAGGTATATGATACCTATATCATGGATGCTATGAAAAAACGGGATTATATCGTTTCCGCTGAAGCTAAAGGACTTGAAAAAGGTAGACAAGAAGGCATGTTCGACGCAGCCAAAAACATGTTAGCAGATAACTTCGATATAGAAGTAATCAAAAAAATAACAGGGCTATCAGTAGATCAAATAAAATCCTTGCGACAATAGTCTGCTTCTGTATCCCTTTGGATATACACTCTCCTGTTGATAATAGCGTACTATAATTTCGAGTTATAGTAGCGGCCTACTATTAAACCACTGATATCCGTCAACCACATAAAGTTCAAAACCATTTCATTCACCCACATGCATACCAATGAGTCCATCTTGTTACATACCGATTTTTTATCCAATATCGGATCCCCTGCGCTGCCTATGGAAATCCCCTATAGCCTTCCAATAGTCTCAAATGAGGAATATAATCTGGACCAAGGAACAGCTACAGCTACCTCTATATATGTCCTATCTAATCCCTATACTGTTTTGTTTCCTGGCATATATTTACCCATGGTTCTACAGCAAAAAGCTAACATACAGTTAATGAAAAAGCTCTACGAAACCTCTACGCCTATCGGAATCGTAGGGCAAAAGAAGGAGGATATAGACCGTGTAAGCGCGAAAGATATTTTTAACGTAGGTACCTTAGCGCAGATTGTCAAGCTTATCCACCTTCCGGATGGGGGTATTAAAATCTTAGTAAAAGGGGAGCAAAAGTTCCGTATACAAAAAGTACTATCTGAGAAACCGCATCTGAAAGTTGCCATCCATACGATACCTGAGCAAGCACCCAATATCCACACAAAACGCTATAAGGCGATTTTTCAATCCATCAAAACAACTGTAGGCAAGCTCATTCTCTTACATCAAGAATTGCCCCCAGAGATCCAACTTCTATTAGATAACATAGAGGACCTTAGCTTACTTACTTACGCCATAGCCTATGGGCTGGATATAGAACTAAAGCACAAGCAACGGTTGTTAGAGATAGAAGAGAGTATCCAACGTGGTACCGCATTACTCAAATACCTCATGAAAGATATAGAGGTTGCCAAGCTAAGGAATAAAATTCAAAGCAAGGTCTATGACGATGTCAGCCAAATGAAGCAAGATTTTTATATCAGAAATCAAATTAAAGCCTTGCAAGAAGAACTTAGCGATGGAGAATTTGAGGATGATATTGAAGAGTTACGGGCATTAGGAGAAAAGAAAAAATGGAACAAGAAAGTCGCTACGTATTTTGAGAAAACGTTACTAAAAGCGGAGAGACAGACCTCCAGCAGTTCGGATTATCCCGTACTACTGAATCAGCTAGAACTGATGTTAGAACTGCCTTGGGATGTCTACACTACAGATAATACCGATCTAGCGGCAGCAGAAAAAGTATTGAATGAAGCTCACTACGGTATGGAAAAAGTCAAAGACCGGCTGCTAGAATACTTGGCTGTTTTACACCTCAAAAAAAACATCAAAGCTCCTATTCTTTGTTTGTACGGACCTCCCGGTGTAGGCAAAACTTCCTTATGCAAATCTATCGCCAAGGCTTTACATAGGCCCTATGTAAAAGTAGCTTTGGGTGGGATTCATGATGAAGCAGAGATAAGAGGTCACCGCAAGACCTATGTAGGCGCTATGCCAGGGAGTATTATCAAAGGCTTTCAAAAGAATAAAAGCTCCAACCCTGTGTTTGTGCTAGATGAAATAGACAAGGTTTCGGATCTCCGTGGTGACCCTGCAGCTGCTTTATTAGAAGTATTAGATCCAGATCAGAACCATGCCTTTGTAGATAACTTTTTGGAAGTGCCATATGATCTCTCCCATACACTTTTTATTACCACCGCTAATGACTTAGATGCCATCCCGCATGCATTAGCAGATCGACTGGAGGTTATAGAGGTTACAGGATATACCTTAGGAGAAAAGCTAAGGATCGCCAAAAAGTACTTGTTCCCAAAACAACGCAAAGCAAATGGCTTAAAAGCTACGCAGCTTACCATCAGTGATAAGGCTATATGCAAGGTAATTGAAAGCTATACCCGGGAGTCCGGCGTGCGGGAGTTAGAACGGCAACTAACTAGCTTAATCAGAAAGGTAGGTAAAGCGATTGTATTGAAGCAGCCTTATCCTAAGAAAATCCATCCCAAAGATGTGGTAACCTTGTTAGGGATAGAAAAGTTTGACCAAGAGCGCTATCAACAAACACAGCTCCCAGGGATCGCTATTGGCTTAGCTTGGACACCTGTTGGCGGTGATATACTCTTTATAGAAACGCTCCTTACGGCAGGCAAAGGTAAATTAACGTTATCCGGTCAATTAGGTGACGTGATGAAAGAATCTGCTACCGCAGCATTCACCTATCTAAAAGCACATGCCAAAACGCTGAACATAGCGCCCAAAGTATTTGAGACCTCCAACTTACACATTCATGTGCCTGCCGGGGCGATACAAAAAGATGGGCCTTCCGCAGGTATCACCTTATTCACTGCCTTAGCGTCACTCTATACCAAACGCAAGGTGAAAGACAGATTAGCCATGACAGGCGAGATCACACTACGGGGGAAAGTATTACCCGTCGGAGGCATCAAAGAAAAGTTGCTAGCAGCCAAAAGAGCCGGCATGCAGGAGTTGATTTTAAGTCTTGAAAATAAGAAAGACGTATTGGAGCTTAAACCACAAGATATAGCAGGGCTACAAATTCACTACGTATCACACGCAGCAGAAGTGCTTCCTTTGGCCTTGAACTCTACAACTAACCTATCATGCATTCCGCAACGGTACTCCTCCTCTGCCTGCTGATCATCCAACCTACCTAATTCACTGAAGAAGATGCAACAGCTTTTCAAAATGCTTACTAGATGCTTGCTTACTCTCGTATTGATCATCATCACTACGGTTGCAGCCACCAGCCTCTACATATATCATCACCATGATCAAATTATTACCCAGGCGTTACAGACCATTATGGCGAGTACGCCGTATTCCTCAGATATAAAAAAAGCCCACATCAGTTTACGGAAAGACTTTCCTCAGCTTAGCCTTATCCTCCAAGACGTCACCATCCACAACCCAGCTGATGCTCGTCATAGCCTAGCTTTCGCGCAAATAACCTGTAGCTTCAATATCATAGCATGGTTACAAGGGCAATACAGCATCGACCATGTGACGCTAGCAGAAGGCATCTGTCACCTCCCTATTGCTACTAATACTGCTACCAGCCAACATACAGCCTCTGTACAGCTACCCATTACCTGTCCCAAGGTAAGCTTGCAAAACATTACCATACGTTATGCAAAAGGCGCTAATAGCGGAGAAACAGTTCTTCAACATGCGCAAGCTGATATAGCGTCAACGGATCAAGGCGTAGCTATCCATGTGCATGGCGATATCAACATTCCTACAATAGCCTATAAAGACATACGTGTTACCAATATACGATCATGCGGCATCCAAGCACATATACAGTATCATACTGCTAACAAAGTATGGCAAATGCTATCAAGTAAGCTACAACACCCTGCGTGTACCCTGCAAGTGCATGGCAGTTGGTCTAAAAATCCTACAAAGCTCTTTACCAACCTGAAGCTCCATATACAAGATGCGGACGTACAGCGATTGCTTGCTTACGTATCATCACATGCAGTGACGCAATACCTCCACTCCTATCAACCCACAGGCATTGTAACCTGTCAATTACATTGGCAGCAATATCAAAGAACAGCGCTAAAAGGCGATTTTACCTACAAGGCCGGTACCATCTTGCTACCAGGGCTCACAGAAAAGCTACAAATCGCTCATGTAAAAGGCAGCCTATCGTTACCCTATGGCAGCAACAAGCATCAAGGAAGCGTAACAGTAGATGAATATATGGCTACCTTAGGAGATAGTGAAGTACGCGGCGCATGCCATATCATGGACTTAGAAAAACCTATCTTGCAAGCTCATATAGGCCTGCACCTGAAACTCGACTCCTTGGTAAACTATTTTCATCCGGGTAAGCTAACGGATGTATCCGGAGAGATTCTTGGTACATGTGACTACCAGCTTCCGCTACAAAATATGACAGCAGACACTATCAAAGACACCCTTCCTGCATTAACAGGCGAGTTCAAAGCACAAGGGCTACAGTTTCATTACAACAATACACACTTTCAATTGGAGGATACAACCCTGTTATTACAAACTGATGGTTCATGGTTGATTCCGGAGCTGGTAGGCAAACTGGATGGTAAGACTTTTGTATGCAGTGGTACATTACATCATGGCCATGCCCTCTTCATAGGCAAGCAACCGAGTCACTTTACCGCTAAGCTATATGCGGACTATCTCCCCCTAGATCAATTGCTGGCAACGCAAACAACAGGCAAAACACAGTCCGCCAACTGGTGGCCGCAGCTAGCAGGCGTTGTAATATGCGACATAGATGAAGTGGTCTATAAACGTTTTGAAGGCAAAAAGCTACGCGCCACGCTGCAAGTAAATGCACAGCAAATACATATCGACGATCTGGTCTGTTGGTTTGCAGGAGGGAAAATAGCCCTAGTAGCGAAACTGCAGCAGGCAACAGAGGGGATCACTATTACTACACAAGCCCGCTTACAGCACATACCCCTCGCTACGCTCTTTTACACCTGCGAGAACTTTCATCAACAATTTTTGGTAGATCACCATCTAGGCGGGAAGGTAGACGCGCATATTACCTTGTCTATGAAGACCGATAAGCATTGGCATCTGGATAATTCCTCTCTGCAAGGGGAGATGGTGATACAGCTAGCAAAAGGCCTTTTGAAAAACTTTGAGCCCCTAAAACAGCTCAAAAAGTATGTGTCAGATGAGGAACTGAATGAACTTCATTTCTCCGCACTCAAAAACACGATTCGCATCCAAGATAGCACCATCCACATACCGCCCATGCACGTCCATACCAGCATCACAAGCATACAATTATCCGGCACCCACACGTTTGATGGCAAGATCGACTATAGCCTGGTGGTACCTTTGCATCAAGCCAAAAACAAACATATCTCTACGCCTCCCGCATCCAACGATGCAAAACAGTTAGAGGGATTAAATCTATACCTAAAGCTGCAAGGGGATGTCAAGCAATATACATTAGCCTATGATGGCAAGCTATTGCAAAAGGCATTGAAAGAGAGCTTTAAAGAACAAGGCACCATCCTTGGGGATCTTTTGAGAGGAAAAGCCAAGCAGCAACCGGAAGATAAAGCCATCGCCATTGATGAGTATTTTGATTTTGAATAACCCCGGCATTTGTTATACGCATATTGTGTAGCCGGGAGACTGCTGAAGTGATACTATACGTTAACTATCAACGACCAACGCTTTGCTATGCTACACCCCTCAATAGACTTCTCTTGAATCTCCTTGGATATATGCATTCCTGTGTATAATAAGGCCATTGGTAAATTTTTGCCCATGGTAAAAAAGCGAGGTCAGTCATACGACGTACCATATACATCCTTATCTTTGTTGCCATAAAGAACCATCATCAATAGATGCAGTACGGCTTCGTTTAGCACTGCATCATACCTAGTAGCAATTAAAAAATAACATCATATGGCACAAGTCAACCCAAAAGTAGATATCGCCTTTAAGAAAATTTTGGCGTAGAGGAGAATAAAGATTTACTGATATCCTTGATTAATTCGATTGTAGGAAAGGAAGATCAAGTATCAGACGTCACGCTACTTAATCCTTATAACCCTAAAGACTTTAAAGACGCTAAGTTCTCGGTATTAGACATTAAAGCCACTAATCAAGATGGCAAAAGGTTTAACATAGAAATGAAACTTAATGATGAAGCCGATTATGATAAAAGAGCACTATACTACTGGGGCAAACTATATACCGAACAGTTAAAAGAATCCGAAGATTATTGCCAGCTTTCCAAAGCCATAGGAATTCATATACTCAACTTTATTTCTATACCCAAGGTGAAGAAATATCACAATGTATTTCATATTACCGAGCAAGAAACGGGGGAACCTTATTTCACAGATTTAGAACTGCATACCATAGAACTTAAGAAATTCAGTAGCGATTCTAATGAGGAACTATCCGATATGGTCCTTAAAGTAAAGAACGCACTAGACCGGTGGTTAGCTTTTCTAACCAGAAACGATTTACTCCTTACCGACAACCTTCCCAAAGAGTTAGACGATCAACATCTAAAAAAAGCCATCAACGTACTCAACGTAATGAACTTTACCCCAGAGGAAAGAGAAGCCTATGAAGGACATCTTAAATTTCTGCGAGGAGAAGCCAATTCAATAAAGAAAGCCGAACAGAAAGAGATGGAGAAAGGGATGAAGAAAGGCATAGAGAAAGGGATGAAGAAAGGCATGGAGAAAGAAAAAATTAATACGGCCAAAAACATGCTTGAAAAAAACTTAACTCTAGAACTGATAAGTGAGATAACAGGCCTATCAGTAGAGCAAATAAAATCCTTGCGACAATAACTTTTTCCCATATCCCTTTTATATACACGCTCCTGTTGATAATGGAGTAATAATTTCGAGTTATAGAAGATGTTTAATGACTAGCAAGAGCCATCATCCCTGCTACCAACTCCCCTATCGCACCTTGGGAAGCATGCAACACACAGCTAGGACATATCCCTAGATACATCACCAACAACAGCACCATCACTAAGAAAGCCATCTCATGGCGACGCAGGTCTGGTAGATCTCCGGCACATGCAGCAGGTAACGCTACCTTGCCAAAAAACATCTGCTGGATCACCCGTACATAATACGCCGCATTCAAGAACATACCCATGCTACAAACGATCCCCATCCACAACGGGAGCAACCCCAGCGTAGCTGACCGAAAAACCCCTAGCAAGATCAACCATTCCGCCATAAAACCCGAAAAGCCGGGAATCCCCATCGCTGCCGCAAACGCCAATGCGGTAAACGCCGTATAACACGGCACAACACCCGCTAAGCCCCCGTAATGCGGGATACACCTATCTTGCGTCCGACCATCTAACATCGCTACCAACAAAAAGAGCAGACTCACAATCAAGCCATGACTCAGCAGCTGATATAAAGCCCCCTGCATACCATCTACCGTTCCGGAGCTCATGCCTACCAAAAATAATCCCATATGCGCAATAGAGGAATATGCCACCAATTGCTTTAAATCCCGCGCCGCCAAGGCATTCAACCCCGCATAGAGCATCGAAATGATACCTATAGCACCGATCCACCAGCTATAATACATTGCTCCCTCTGGTACGATGCCATACATACGAAAGAGCCCATACCCACCAATCTTCAACACAATCCCCGCAAGGATAATAGAAATAGGCGTAGGCGCCGCTACGTGCGCCACAGGCAACCAACTATGGAAGGGAAAAGCTGCTAGCTTAATCAGCAATCCGCATACAAACACCAAAAAAGCCACCAAGCGCGCCGGGTGCCCCAGCAGTAGGTGAGTAGTGCCCGTCTCCAACAAGCTACCTGGTAGGAAGCATTCCGGATGCTTCAGCAAGGTCATATCAAAAGTATGGACTACATGCGCCAAAGGAATTTGTTGATTGCGGATAGCGGTTTGCACCAACCCATACACCTCCTTTGTCGGTAATGGCACGTTCGCCGCTTCCCACAACCTGGCTTGTATCCCTGTTGCGATGGGATCATACGCAGATAGCCCCAAAACGATGGTAACAACCAGCATACACAAAGCACCTAGGAACGTATACAAGAAGAAGATATTCGCCGCTTGTGGATACTTCCGCTCGCCCCAAAAGGCAATGAAGCAATACAGCGGAATAAGCGCCAACTCAAACAAGAAGCAGAATAAAAACAAGTCCAGCGTCGCCAAACACCCCATGATGATCGCATTCAAGCTCAGTAAAAGCAGGGCATATGCTTTAAAGGCTTGCGTGATGCGAAAAGAAGCCATCGTGGCAATACCGATAATCACCCATGCCAAGCCGATGAACCCGAAGTTGATGCCA
>JALRAY010000019.1 GCA_023257955.1 Amoebophilaceae bacterium
CAGCATTTTTTAGAAATATAGAGCAATACAAATGGGAATTAAAATCGCTTATGACAACTAAGTTTCACATCGTTAACTTAGCTTGATTTTTCGTGTTTCATAATCTGATGTGTATAAGACTAAGTCCAAGAGATAAAAAGTGGATAAAACAAAGGCTATAATGCATCAATCAAGCCGAATTGTATTCCTTAATGTGAATTGTAAAAAGCTCCTATTGCCAACTCAATTTTCTCCTTAATTACACTGAAAATAAGGCAAATAGTAGTTTTTTCGCTTATTAGAAAGCATTAAATACTTCAACATGATTGTCTCGAATATTTTTAATTAAAGCTATGTTTTGCTTAGTATTAGAATGTTCTAGCTCGAAATACTCATGCATTAGGATCTAGTGTAACCGAACTGATACAGTGCCTAGCATCCTCATCACTTCAAGAAGTTCTACTACCCGGTTGTTAGAATGTTAGAATCCTTGACGCAAACTGTCCGCGATACTTCAAAATGTGTAAATACATTGCAACCTAAGTTCATGCTTTACATTATGCATGATCATCTCATTGCCGCTCCCTCGCTGATCCGCATTCAAAACATACATGCAGCTGTATTTTCCTTCTAGTCGCCAATGCGCTGACGCCTTGTAGCAAATCGCTATACCCGGTTTAATTCCCTTCTTATTGTACATGTTAGGCCTGCTTTCGCTATATAAGGGGCCCTTTTCATACATGTAGAGAGCCGTCATTGTATCTGCATTACACCACACTACCTGCACTGTAATAGCTATTTTGTTGTACGTATAGGTGCCCTTTTGCCCTATGCCATAGCCATACCACAACGCTTGCAAGAAGTGGTACGTAGCAACCTGTAGCTCGCTTGCCATACTAAAACGCCTAGTGAACTTATGCCGATACTGTAGCTTGTAAGTTCTGCGTTGCGCTGGCGCCACTTTGTGAGTGATATCAATCAGGTGCGGAACTTGCTTTTTCAGTAGTTTCTTAGGTATGTTTCTGCATTTTTCTTTCTCCTTGTACTGTAGAATCCCTATGATGTTTTTGGATAGCTGATAGCTGATTCTGGCTCGCCAATCATAGCCAGCTGCTGGTATAGCTATCGTTGCCGTAGGTTCTGGAAAGTAAAAGTAATCGTAATAGGCGCTGAACTTTAATTGTTTTATAGGCTGTATCGCCATCCCGACATAGATGCCTTTTTCATTTTGATTATTGCCTGAACGTTCGCTAAAAGCTTCGCCATAGAAGCTATGAAAATGGGGCTGATAGTGCCTGAGTACAAGGCTTACATCCAGGTAAGCTATACTGGCAATAGCTCCTACAAGTCCAGCTTTGCCGCCACTTTTAGATAAGCCGCCTTCTCCAAAGAAGTGAAAGTTATGCCAGAGGTAGCGGTAAAAAAAACCTACGTTCCAATTTTTGTTACCTTCGAACTTATAAGCCAAATCTTTGCGTGAATTAGTGATGGGGATAGCATACCAGGTGTATAGATTCGTGATCCCTATTTCAAGGTCGTTACTCTGCGGCTTATAAACAACCGTAGTCCCTATAAGCTGCTCATTGACTTGCGCTTTTTTATTGATTTCTGCAATGGTTCTGTGTGAACCACTACGCTGTACAGACTTGATATATCGATTACCTCCGGCCTCTTCTTCCACTTTCCCATCGATATCATTATAGGCATAGTAGCAACTCTGTTCCCATTCTTTCCAATATAGGGTAGTGCCTATACCTGTAAAACCATAATTATAGAAGGCTTGATGCGGTTTCAAGCCTGTATTAGAGGTGCGTATGATAGGAATCGCCTCACCAGATTTATTACTCCCAAACCCTGTGTGGAGTAATAGGCCTTGTCCATATCCAATTTGATAGTTCCCTACAATCATCTGCTTGAGGCATCCTTTCTTTTCCAGAGAAACATAGCCTGATGTGACATCAAAAATATACCTGGCAGTATTGGGATCCCATGTCATTTGCTCTCCGGGGTACTTTCTACCGGCTAAGCCCCAGCCCCAGCCATTGGTAGGGTGTTTCCACTTCAGGCGCATGACTAGCTTATCTGGAGTGCCTTGGTAGGGAATGTTATTAGTTTTAGGATTTTTTACATATCCCTTGGGGGTAGCAAGTACCCTGTCCCACCGCATGAGGCAAGTGCCATATGGGGGTACTATCACCTGTGATGATGCGCCTGCTGCATAGTGAGGATATATTTCTTCTACGGAAATGAAGGGACGGAGGGTGGCTATGGTGCGCGCATCAAAGTGGGGAATCGCCTGTAATTCGTAGATGGATATCAGCGGACCATTCTTGGCTAGATGCGCGAAGAGGCTATCTATTTGTTGGGGGGATAGGATATAAAGGTCACTGAGTTCTAAGGGCGTAGCGGTGTTGAGATCGAGCGGCTGCTGATAGGCTTGCCATAGGGTATCGGTTAGCGCGTCATAAGCTATGTCTTCGGTAGTAGCATCATATACCTTGTCAAGCGCGGTGATAAAGTCTAGCTTATCAAGGGCATATGTGGGTATATGCATCGCCAAAAGGCCACAGAAACCAAGGAGTAACCATTTCCATACCATAGGCTACAAGATAAAGGTGACAGTACCTCAATGCTCTTTATCAAGCTGCATGTTTTTCACTCCTTAACATCATCATCTACCATGTCTTGCATTGAGATAAATTAAAATTTTTGTTTGATCAATGCTTATTGGCTTACTTCATTTAAAATCTTTAATTATAAATATAGAAATTTATTTTCAAATTTGCAATATGATGGCAAAAAGGCTCACTAGATTTACCTTTTAAAGGACTATTATATTTTTTATAAAGCTTAATGCTTTACGATTGAACCTCGTCTTGATTTATTAAGTTAGAGATACGAGAAACCCTCCTCCTCTTACTTTTGGGCACCTGAATTGGATAGTTTTTCATTTGACTACGCACGAAGTATCCTTCTCCATATCAACCATATCCAGCTCTTCTTTAGGTCTAATCTCTGTGATGTCTTGGGGTATTACATAGACTTGGGTGATCTGATCATGCCCGGTAAGTGCTATAGACATATATCCATAGTAGGCTTGCACGACGCGTTTCGCCAGGAGTAGATCTACGGTAGTGTCTGTGATAGGGATATCCAAATGGGTTGCTTCTATATTGCTTTCATACACTTGTGCCTTAACCGGCAGGTTATCCAGTGTGGTAATAGAGATGCGAAGTGCAGGTATAGGTTCGGCATGCTGCTTGTACGCTAGTTTGGTTGCTTCAATATGTACTAAAACCCTGCGTCTGGTATCCCATAGCGAACGCAATACATAGGTGATAGCATGGGTGAAGAAGTGCTTCATTTTGGGTATATCTGACTGGATCATTTTGTGTTCTATGCGTGTATCCAAGCGTACGATGACGTTCGGCTCTTCTACCAGGTGATTAAAATACAGGTCCATCACCGTTTGCTTCAGCATGGTCTTGATGGATACGTGTGATAGCTGCAGCCGCATATATGCAGTGGTTTGATCTGCCATCTGATTTACATATTGCACCGTTGTCTGGAGCTGATCTTTCACATGCAGTATCTCCTTTTGATAGGCTTCTTGAGAGGGGATATGCTTTGTGAGTGCCAAGAATTGATCGACTAAGTTTTCATTTGCTTTAGCAGTCTGTTGGAGCTCTTGTATCCCTTCTTTGCCTACGGATAGTACCAATCTTTCTTCCATTTTCAAGGCGTTTACTAACCCTTGGAAGGTGGAAGGGAAACCGTCTGTAAGGTGATGGGCGTTCTGTTGCAAATTTTGCTGGTTTTCTTTAAACCGGAATAGGGCAATAAGCGCACTACTGATTAGCACGAAGCTATAGCCTACGATAAATTTGATTGACAAGGCTTGCTGCATGGCAGGGATACCTCCTACGAAGTGGTTAAATACGAGCACAGCGATGGCTATACCAACGGTTGCTAAACCTGCAACGAGTTGCCAGGAAGTCAATAACAGAGCGATGAGGATATTGAGTAAGAAAATCAGCATAGGCATGTGCGCAAAGCCACTCATGAATACGATGATGGCGCCGAGAAAGAAAAAGGCATATAAAAGCACGCTGGGGAGGAGCCATGCTAAAAAGTCGTCTCCCCGCAGTTTAATAGGCCACAAGGGAAAGAGGATTAAACTTGGCACCATGTAGAGAATGGTGTGCTGCGTGAACCGATACATCGATACGTATTGCGCTTCCATAGCGTCAGGGATGGCATACAAAGCGAAGTAGGAGGAGGTGATCAAGTAGAACCCTAGGAGTGAATAGAAGTATTGCTTACGCGGGAGGTTTTTTTTGATATGAACGATGAAGTTTAAATCTTTGGGGTATTGTTTTTGTTCGTCATTGCAATAGATTATTTTCATAATGTATGTAAGTAATAAGGTTTAACAATCAATTTTTACATGTCTGCGTCTCTTCATACGCTCCTTCTGCATCCATACGCTTTAGCTTTCCTACGCTGCATCGCTATACATCTTTTTGCGTTCTTTTCTTTCGTTCTGTTAGTCATTTGCTGATGCGTCTTTTGCGTGTTTCCCCCAGCCGCCTTTTTCTCCCAGGAGGTAATGGCTACCTAGCAAAAAGATGAGGTTGGTAAAAATGCCTGGGAAGAAGTTATTAACGTCTGGGAAAAAGAGCATTAATATGACTGTGGTGATAATGCCTGCGCCCATAGCTATATAGATTACCCGTGTACTGGTACGGAAACCAAAAATAGTTAGCAAAATAGGGGCCGTAATGATGGGCATATACAACGTTGCGCACAATAACAAAATAGATAATATATTCTGTATTGATAAGGCGAGAATAGTAGCCGCGGCTCCTATCACAAACGTGGACCGAGAGGCAACCTCCGTAGAAGGCTGTTTGATAAGTTTTATGTTTGGTAAAAAATCGTTGGTGACTGTTACTGCGGTAGAATTTAAAACGGAATCGGCAGTAGACATGGCTAACGCAATAATGCCTACACCTAAAAATCCTTTTAAGCCTACATAGGTATGTTCTTCAATCATGTATGTAATCACTTCGCTTCCTTTCATAGCTGGATTAGCTACAAAAAGCAACAATGCTATCCACATCATAAAACCTAAAATGAACATGAATATCATATTAGCACCATTGATAGAGCTTTTCACTTGCTTAATGTCTCTTGCCATAGCCATGCGTTGAAAAAATTCTGGAGCTAAACTGGCCTTTTCTAAAATGAAAATAAAAATGAATGTAAGCATGGTAGTGAATTGAGCATCCCATTTCCATATCTCCTTAAAGCTAAAATTGGGATTACTTTCCAAGCTAGAAAGAATGTTACGAGGCTCCTCAATATTATTCCAGATGGCTAATGCTAAGGCAGGCAACAGGGTGCCAAAGGTGATAAATTGGATAATATCAGTAAAGGTTACTGCTTTTACTCCGCCAAAAGCAGAATAAAATGTTACCATAGCCGCTGCAAAAATTGTGATGTAAATAATTGTATTCCCTTGTAAATGGAATAGCGCAATTAAAATTGTGGAAATCACTTTAAACTGAATGGCTATAAAACCTACACTACACAAAGTCGCACTTAGCGCCGCTATAGATTGTACTCCCTTGCCGTAAACAGCGCCCATGGCATCGGCTACGGTAAGGTGTTGTAAAAAAGATTTCATTCTGGGAGCTATTACATAACTCGTTAATAATAATCCTACAGGCACTCCTATCAAAATGGCTAGTGCAAAATACAGCCCTGTATTGTATGTGTTCTCTACAACATTAAACAAGGTACTACCAGAAGCCATAGTAGCTACGAGTGTCGCTACGAGTGTGCCCGTAGAGAAATCTTTGCTACCAACGGCAAAATCACGAAAGGATTGTCTTTTACCGCGTGCTTTGATGCCTATAATGAGGTTGATAGTAAAAAATATGATAAAAATGATTAAATCGGCTGTTTGCATAATGTGTTCAAGTAATAAGGTTTAACAATCAAATTTTACATGTCTGCGTCTCTTCATACGCTGCTTCTGCATCCATACGCTTTAGCTTTCCTGCGCTGCATCGCTATACATCTTTTTGCGTTCTTTTCTGGGGATGTATTTCTTAAAGAATTTTCCGGGTCTTGGTTTCATTCGTTCTTCTCTGTATCTGTATTGCACAAAGGAGAGGTATAGGCTGCTTAGGATTAGCTGCCAGTATCCTATCAAAAAGGGAACTTGCATGTCGTCTGTAATGACGTGGCCTAGAAAGTCTGAAAAGGCTTTGTGAAATATGACAATGCCGATAGCGCTAATAACAACTATGGAGAGTGCTACCAGGCGATAGCTGATTAAGATGGCTATGACAAGGTGCACTAGAAAGGCGAATGTATTAAACAGTCCGAAGCCGCACATGAATATAATGCTAGCCCCTAACCCGAAGAAGATGCATAGTAGCACGCTTGCGACGACCCAGGACCAGAGGTAGTCTGCGATTAGTTTGGCAGGACGTAATGTAAAGATTGTAATCCCAGGCAATATGGAGAGCATGGTATATTGCACAAAGCGATAGATGGTTACTTCTTGGCTTTGTATTGCCTTGGGGATATTGTACAAGGCCAGGTAAGAGATGAAGGAGAAAATAAGTGGTATGTAGTAAGCGCCATACACTAGGAGGTGCTTTTTGATACGAGGTGCCAACGTTTTGTTGACCTGTTGACTTATTGTTGATGGAGATGTTTCTGGAATTGAGGTTTGTATACTGTATTCTACTTGTTTGTGAATAGTTTTTGCGGCGGGATTGGTCTTTCCCGTTGCCTGATGCTTGGCAGTAGCTGCTGCTTTACGGGCTCTCCTTTTACTACGGGCTACACGCACGATTATAACCGTAACGGTGAGGACGACGAAAAAAAGGATGATATCTGTGATGCGCATAAAATAGTTGTGGATAATATTCCTATGTGGGCCACAAGGTAATAAAATAGCTTGCGTGTTTTGAGGCTCTACTGCCTGTAACAAGCTATTCTCCAAATCCCATAAATACGGGATCTGTGCTTCTTTGGTTACAAGCTAGTAAATAAAATGTGAAAATGCAATAGTAGTGGGGATTTGTAGGCTATAAAAGCGATGAATCTAGTTTACAAAAGTTCCTAATTCACTTATTTGTTCTTGCGAGATGGGTGCAGGCGCTTGCATCATTACATCACGACCTGCATTGTTTTTGGGGAATGCAATAAAAGGTTTGATGGATGCTTCTCCTGCTAATACAGCGCATAGTCTATCTAATCCAAAGGCGATGCCTCCATGTGGCGGGGTGCCGTATTCAAAGGCTTTGATCATGAAACCGAATTGTTGGCTCATTTCTTCGGGAGTCAAGCCTAATATGCTAAATATTTTTTCTTGTAGGTGCTTTTCGTGAATGCGAATGGACCCCCCTCCTACTTCTAAACCATTGATGACTAGATCATAAGCATTGGCTCTGACGGCAGCGGGCTGGGTTGATAGTAGAGCTATATCTTCTTCCTTCGGTGAGGTAAATGGATGGTGGACAGCGGTATAAACTTGTTTCTCCTCGTCCCACTCCAAGAGGGGAAAGTCTATTACCCACAATGGCGCAAATTGATCTGGAGTAACCAGTTGAAGGTCATCGCGCAGTTTTAAGCGTAGCTGCCCTAACGCTACGCGTGTTTTTTCGACATCGCCAGGTAAGATAATCAGCAAATCTCCATCGGAAGCTTGCATGTGTGCTGCCAAAGCTTGCATCTGCGGGAGACTATAGTATTTGTCTAGAGATGTTTGAATGGTGTTACTGTCAATATACTTGATGTAAATAGGTGTCTTGGATACTAGGTTGAGGTCTTTGACAAATGTTGTCAATCCATCTAGTTGCTTGCGCGAATATTGTGCGCCTCCCTTCACACATAGCCCTGCTACGAGTGGTTGTTCATCAAACAAAGGACATGGATGCGCTTGTAACAGCTTTGTGAGGTCTACAATTGGCATTGCGAAGCGTATATCTGGCTTATCCGTGCCGTATTGCGCCATAGCTTCTTGGTAAGTCAAGCATGGGAATGCGGGAAGGTCAACTTGTATGATCGCTTTGAAGATGTATTTTACAAAGGCTTCAAAGATTGTGAGCACATCGGATTGTGTCACAAAGGAGAGTTCACAGTCAATCTGGGTAAACTCTGGTTGTCTGTCTGCGCGCATATCTTCATCTCTGAAGCATTTGGCTATTTGATAGTACCGATCAAAGCCGCCTATCATTAGTAATTGCTTAAATACTTGTGGAGATTGTGGTAAGGCATAAAACTGTTTTTCATGCATCCGGGAGGGTATTAAGAAGTCTCTTGCTCCGCCTGGGGTAGACTTGATCAGAAAAGGTGTTTCTATATGCACAAAGTGTTGTTCGGCAAGGTATTGGTGGGTATGCTGTGTAACTAAGTGACGCAAAAACAAGCTCTTTTGTAGCGGAGACCGTCTCAGATCCAGGTAACGATACTCCATGCGCAGATCTTCTCCTCCATCGGTATTGGGTTCTATGAGGAAAGGAGGCGTTTGAGAAACATTCAAGATGTTGATGGCCTGCACTTTGATTTCAATATCTCCTGTTAAGAGATTCGGATTAGGGGCTAGTCGCTTTATAACTACACCGCTTACCTGCAGGACATATTCGCGTCCTATGGTTTGCGCTTTGGCAATGAGGTCTTTATTGTTGTCATCTTCTTCTAACATCAATTGCGTAATCCCATATCGATCTCGTAAATCTATCCAGATGATAGCGCCTTTGTTTCGTATGCGGTGTACCCAGCCGCAAAGGGTTATAGATTGGTCGATATGGCTGATGTATAGTTCCCCGCAGGTATGCGTACGTAACATAGCGTAAGTAGTGATAGAAAGTTAAGGGGTTTGAGTGTTAGGGATTACGTTGTCTGCTTATTTACGATTTCATTGGCAAGGTTGAGGTAGCTGATGGCTCCCTTGCTGTCTGCATCGTATAAAATAACAGGAGTTCCAAAGCCAGGGGCTTCACTTAATTTGATGTTCCTAGGAATAATGGTTTGAAAGACCATATTGGCAAAGTGTTTTTTTACTTCTGCCACAATCTGATTCGCTAGACGGATTCTAGTGTCATACATGGTCATCAACAAGCCTTCTATGGTGAGCTCTGTATTTAACCTGGTTTGGATGATTTTGATGGTATTGAGTAGCTTACCCAATCCTTCCAAGGCAAAGTATTCACATTGGATAGGGATGATTAGCGAAGTAGCAGCTGTGAGTGCATTGACGGTTAAGAGGCCGAGGGAAGGAGAGCAGTCAATGACAATGTAATCATACTGGGATTTGATATTGGCTAAAGCATAACGCATTCTTTCTTCTCTGTTGTCTAAGCTAATCATTTCTACTTCGGCGCCTACTAGATTGATATGGGCTGGAATGATATCTAAGTATGCTAAAGCAGTCTTATGTACTACCGTTGATGGATCTACGTCGCTAACCATGCATTCATACATACCACTGGATACTTGCTGCATATCTATACCTAGTCCAGAAGTTGTATTGGCTTGTGGATCTAAATCTACTAGCAAAGTTTTTTGCTCTAGTACGGCTAGGCTAGCAGCTAAGTTGATGGCTGTTGTAGTTTTGCCAACACCTCCTTTCTGGTTAGTAATAGCTATTATTTTTCCCATTATGGTTTATAAATCAGGAGTGTGTAACACTGCATTGCAGGAAGAATCATGGTAGCGGTGTTGTGATGGTAATTGAGATGAAGCTTATTGTGTATCCCTTGTTGTGTATACATGCCTGTTGTACGAAGGTTAACGGTATTTTATCTCTTTATACACTATGCTATTTGTAGGCCCCAGATGAATTCCATTGGTAAACCGGTTACGCTTTCTATAAAACCTGACTCAGAACATTCGTGTAGTATGTTTTTAGCGATATCGAATTTTCCAGTTTGTCTCCCTTCTTGTTTGTATTTATCAGGCATATTACCATCGTAGTTACCTAGATAGTGAGCTATGGTGCTAGCCAATTTAATTTTTCCAAAATAGAAATTACCCATTGCTTAAGTTCTTCTTCATTATGCCAATCACCTTGAAAGGTATAGGTAGGGTGAAAAGGCTTATCAATATTATCAAGCGGGTGCATTCTTTGCATTGTAGGAACATAGATCTTTCCTTTACCACTTGGTAGGGTAACCCATCTACTGTTACTGTATAACGATTGAGAAGCTGTGCTATCACCAATTTGAATAACATTGGGAAGTTGTAACATGTCCCTTACAAACATCCAACATGTACTACCACAGCGTCCGTCAGTTAGTAAAAAAACCTTCGGGAATTTTTCAACAATATCTTCATTAGAAAATAAATTCTCTCGCTCTTCTTCCAAAATATCCCATTCTCTAATTATATCCCTATTATCTTCTAGAATTTGTTTTTGTCTCCATGGAGCGTTATAAATATGCTTTCCCCCCAATGATTTAATAAAACTATCTCCATATAAATTCCGTAGTATAGGACGTTGCCATACAGCATTACCTCCACTATTACCTCTCAAATCGAATATAATGAAAGGCATATCTCTATAATTTTGCAGGCTTTTTAAAATCTCTTCAAATAAAGTTTTTTCCTCTTCGTTTGGGTTAAAGGTAGGGATAGTAATCCACATGCCTCCGCAAAAAGGAGAGTATTGCATTTTGGGTTTAGGGCCAAATGACAGATTGCGAATAATGGGATGATGTTTTTCTTGTAAAGGCTGCCATTTTAGCGTTAGTTGCTCTAACTCTTTTTTTTCATTGATAATCGTAATGCTACGCGGCCGTTTGATCAAGGGAGACTCTCTGTCAATTAACATATAAGGCACCCATCTTTTGAGTTCTATTTCATCACCAATCGCAAAGTTGTGTGTCGCAATATCGCGTATATATGCCTTTATCTCTTTGCCATCAATGGCGATGACCTGCTTGTATAGCATCCTTTGAGGCATATTTTCTTCCACATATCCTATAAGGTAATGTTCCCCGCGTTGTTCTAAGAAAAAACCTAGAAAATGATATTGTTGGAGTGTTTCGTCAAAAAAATATATGTCTAAATGCTCATTTTGAAAGCCCAAAACATAGTAGTTTAATAGCTCTCTGTAGGCCTTTTCACTGTTAACTTGTTTGGTGGCATAAGATTTTGTCTTCTCCACACCTTCTTGTAACCAACGTTTAAAAGCTATGTCTTCTTTATTTCTACCTGGTGCAGATTGTAATTTTAGTGTTTCTTCTATAAATTCTAAATCTTTAAGCAACATGTTTTCCCATTTATTTGCTGTAGTGGCATGGGTATGTATAGGCCGAAGCGCAAGTATGTAACAAAAAGCTATTAAAGCACGCTTGGTATAAGTTTTCAAATATAGAGATATCATAAAGTAGTTTCTAGGAATTCAATTCATTACAAAGCTATGTCTTATGTAAGTGCTTAATCTTCATCATCGACGTCATCGTCAAAGTCTTCATATTCCATGATCATTGGCTCCTCATAAAGCAGCTCTGGCTTGGCATCTGGAATAGCAGTGTTGTGATCTTGATCCGGTGCGGCAATCAAAGGGGCTATAATCAGTGCTACGATGGAAGCTAGTTTGATTAAAATATTCATGGAAGGCCCAGAAGTGTCTTTAAAGGGGTCTCCAACGGTATCACCGGTTACGGAAGCTTTGTGCGGCTCGGAGCCTTTGTAATAGGTTTCGCCATCTATCGCCACGCCTTTTTCAAAGGACTTCTTCGCATTATCCCAAGCACCTCCTGCATTAGACTGAAACATGGCCATGAGTACACCACTCACTGTCACCCCTGCTAATAGCCCCCCGAGTGCTTCTGGTCCGAACAAAAAACCTACTGCGATAGGAGGTAGAATCGTCAACGCGCCAGGTAATAGAATGCCTTTTAGGGCCGCATCGGTAGAGATTTGAATACACTTATCATACTCTGGCTTTGCTTTGCCCTCCATAATACCCTCTATCTCTCTAAACTGTCGTCTTACTTCCTTTACCATAGCCATTCCCGCTTTCCCTACCGCCTCTATGGTCCAGGCAGAAAAGAGAAAAGGTAACATGCCTCCGATGAATAAACCTGCTAACACAGGGGCCTTATAAATATCTATAGATTGAATATTGGCCAATTTTACATAAGCAGCAAATAGTGCGAGTGAGGTTAACGCTGCTGAAGCAATAGCAAAGCCTTTACCTGTTGCAGCAGTAGTATTTCCTACCGTATCTAAAATATCAGTTCGTTCACGTACAGTATCTGGCAAAGAAGCCATCTCTGCAATTCCCCCAGCATTGTCCGCAATGGGGCCAAAAGCATCCACCGCTAGTTGCAACATAGTAGTCGCCATCATACTAGCTGCGGCAATGGCTACGCCGTAAAAACCTGCAAAATAGAAGGAAGCATAAATACCTGCCGCGAAGAGTAACATAGGGAGGGCAACAGAGCGCATACCTACACACAACCCAGCTATGATATTGGTAGCATGTCCGGTATTGGATTGTTGAATGATGGATTTCACAGGTGCTTTTCCGCTACTGGTGAAGTATTCCGTGATGTTACTCACCAATACCCCTACCAATAAGCCAACGATAGCCGCATAAAAAACATCTATGTTGGTAAAATCTATCCCACGCATGGAAAGGGAAGTAGGAAGGATAGTTGCAGATAATATGTACGCGACAACTCCCATTAAGATAGTAGCAAGCCAATTTCCTCTATTGATGGCCTTTGCCACATTGCCGAATTCTTGGACTTTAATCATAGCGCTGGTAGCCATAGACAATACAGTACCTAAGACGCCCATGAATAACGGAAAAAAAATAGGCATCAGTTTATCTACTGCAGAAGGCGTCGTTACTTCACTACCCAAGAGCATGGCTGCTAGCATGGTGGATACGAAAGAACCAAATAAGTCAGCGCCCATACCTGCGACATCTCCCACATTATCCCCCACATTATCTGCTATTGTAGCGGGATTGCGGGGATCATCTTCTGGGATATCAGCCTCTATTTTGCCTACCAAATCAGCCCCAACATCTGCTGCCTTGGTATAGATACCACCTGCAACGCGAGCAAAGAGGGCTACGCTTTCGGCACCTAAGCCAAAGCCCGTAATGGTCTCTAAGATCATTAATATGATGTGATCGTCACTAACCTGTAGTCCTGTTGGAGATAAAAAACAGAAGAGCAAACAAATAAGACCGCTTATGCCGAGGATAGCTACACCAGTGACCCCCATCCCCATGATACTCCCTCCTACAAAAGAGACTTTAAAAGCGCGCGCAAGGCTATATCGTGCAGCTTGCGCAGTTCTGACATTCGCATCCGTAGCGACTTTCATGCCTATCCAACCAGATAGCGCGGACGCAAAAGCTCCTAGCAAAAACGTAACCGCTATCAAAGGGTGTGCTTGGCTACCTGGGACAAAAGTGATACCTAATAAAAGAATGGCTGAAACTAAAGCGAAAGGGATTAAGCGGTTATAAACGGCTTTTAAAAATGAAGAAGCGCCTTGGGAGATAAGGAAAGAGATGTCAAACATTTTTTCACTACCCGTGTCTTGCCTTCTTATCCAACGGGCACATAGCATTGTTAACACCAAAATAATGCCCCCTACAAAAGGCAGCATGCATACAATAGTCTTCATAGAAATTAGGATTAAATGTGGGGAGGATGAAGAATGATATAAAGTTACATCCTTAAAGAAGAGCCCCCTGCCGGGATCGAACCAGCGACCTACTGATTACAAATCAGTTGCTCTACCAGCTGAGCTAAGGAGGCTTATGATATGATTAGGTTAATAGTATGCTTTCAGATACTGAATGGAACAAAAATAAGACGACTGTTCTATAAAGCAAAATAGCGATTCAAAAGCTAAAAAGGCAAATCGTCATCTGTGAGCCTTTCTACAGCAGCATTATTTGCACTCTGTGGTGCGTTAGGCGTATTTACGGGGTTACTATTCTCCATGTTATTACTCATGTTGGTTCCCGCGTTATTACCCTCCATGTTATTATCCATAGTTTCCAAACGCCATGCATGCAAGGCGTTAAAATACCTTGTTTCTCCTTCTGGCGTAATCCACTTTCGGCCTTTTAAATTAAAATGCACCGTTACCTCTTGCCCTACTTCAAAACCATCTACTAGGTTGCATCTATCTTGTATCAATTCAAAGGTGATATATTCTGAATATCCTCCTTCTTCATATTCTACAACCATATTACGCTTTTTAAACGTTTCTGAAACCTGCTGTGTTTCTTTTATCTCTATAATTTTACCTGATATTTTCATAATACTCATTTTAAAAAAATTACAACTCTATATTATTAACACGTACCGCTTTGCTTGACGGCTCCCTCCTTAAAGGCTCAAAGATACATCGAACCTTCTTCATACACAACGTATGGAAGCGATGTATCCAACATTGATGAATAATCCAGCATACAAAAAATAACATACCGCCTACTGTAGCCATAGCACCAGCGATGGAGCCATTCAAAAGCACTGCAAAAAAATATCCTGCAACGGCTATCACAATACTGATAACAGCGCCCAATAGCAGCATATAAGAAACACGCGTAGCAAATAGATACGCGATGCTTGCGGGCAGGACGAATAGAGCTACTACCAGAATAGCACCTACCACTTCAAAAGCCGCCACAGAGGTGAAAGACGTAATAGCAAGCAATGTATAATGCCAGAGGGTAGTAGGGATACCGACTACTTCTGCAAATTCTGCATCAAAGGTTGTTACAAGCAGTTCCTTGTAGCTTTTGATAATAAAAAGCAGGTTCGTTACGAAAACAATACTGAGTGTATAGAGCGCCTGCGGCCCTATACTGAGCCCACTATGCGTCCGTAAAAGATGAAGCGGTACATAAGCTATCTCCCCATACAACACACAATCCGGGTCTAAGTCTACCTTGCGGCCATATAAGGAAACTAGAATAATACCTAAAGCGAATAACCATGTGAAAGTAATACCAATAGCCGCATCAGATTGCAACTTCACTTTCGTATGCAAGAAAGACATCAGCATACTAGCCAAGATGCCGGTACTACTAGCGCCTACTAAAATGGTTAAGGAATCTTTAGAACCCGTAATCAAGAAGCCCAATACAATCCCTGGCAATACCGCATGCGTAATAGCGTCCGACATCATAGTCACCTTACGAAGGACCAAATACGATCCCACCAAGCTACAATTAATAGCTACTAAAGAAGCGATTAATAAAATCCAAAAATGTTCCATAATACAACTGCAATTACTTTATCAAATAGGCACATGCCCTCGATACCGTCATTGCTAAGAATACTCACCCCCATCATTACGAAGAGCCGCAGGCGACAAAGCAAACCATTACGTGGTATTGCGTGTGAATTACGTATGATTGCTTCACTGCGTTCGCAATGACGAAAGGGGAGACATTGCGAGGAGCCCTTTCTCTCCCGTCATTGCGAGGAGCCGAAGGAGACGAAGCAATCCACTCTTCATGGGTTGCTGTACTACGTTCGCAATGACGTGCAGGGGAGGCTCACGTCTCGATGAGCCCTGCGGGGTTGTCTTCACTTTGTTCACAATGCCTGGAAGAGGAAATGACGGTACGTCAAAGATAATACCATGCGCATGACTTGTACATACCAACCTGTGATTTCTCATATCACAGGTTAGATACTTTGCGAGTTTGTAGGTACCCAACCAAGAGCGTGCACGGAATAACTACCGCAGCACCTAGGTAACCCGATATAGTTGGTAATTCATGAAAAAAAAAGTAACTCACCAACATCGATATTAACAACTCCAAATACCGGAAAGGCGCCAAAGAAGACGCATTCGAGAGCGAAAAAGCCCGTAACAGAAAGTACAAAATAAGATTACCTCCTATCCCTAACATCCATAGAGCGACCCATTGCAAGGAACTAGGCATCTGCCACACCTGTATCGCGGGGTAAGTGGTGCATATGCACGCCACGATGCTGGAGTAAAACAACATGCTCAGGATGGACTCCTGCGCTACATACTTTTTGTTGAGAATATCCAAGAGCGCAAACAACAGCACAGCAAGCAGAAAGAACCAAGACCCTGGATTAAAAGCCGCTATACTAGGTTGCAGTACCAATACAATCCCCATAAATCCCCCTACCGTCAATAACCACAACAGCCCTGAAACACGTTCTTTTAACAATAGAGGCGATAATAGCAACACAAATAAAGGCACACTAAAACTCATAACCGTTGCCGTAGTAATAGGTGACGTCTTAAGGCCTTCCGCCCATAAACTGATAGCTACGAACAATAGCGCTCCCCTGCATAGGTGTAAGCCCCACCTAGTAGTTCTGAAAGCGCTTACACCGTTATATAAGAGCAAAGGCAAGAGCGTGATAATACCCAAGCCAAAGCGCAAAAAAGTAATCTCCCACGCATGGAGCGTATAGCTGAGGTATTTGGTAAGCGCATCATTACAGCAGCTGATGAGTAAGCTGAGGATAAACCAACCGATGGCTTGTATGTATTGTAAGGAAGAAGAATTCAATAGCTTGCTAATAAATGTAAAGGGCATGTTGCCGCCTATAACGATTTGAGTGAAGATTGCATTTGGGCTATGGCTGTTTTGCCAGCAGCGCCCAAAGCGTGATACGGATCATAACCATTTAACTGTTTGACATAATAGCCAGTGCCATCATATTGTCTTTTGTGCGGGTGGCTTTGGCAAGCTTCCGAACAAGCCCCTCCTAACCGTTCTCCACATGCTGCACACAAAGGCACGTGCTCATTACAATCCGGATTCGCACAATTAACCATCCTATCACATGCCGTCGCACATGCATGGCATTTACTTATGGTCGTAGCCTGCTTGGTATTAATGTCCTTCAGGATGCGGTTATCAAACACATAACACTTCCCTTCAAAAGCTTCCCCAGCCGTCTCATTACCATAGTTGATAATACCGCCATGTAGCTGATATACATTTTCGAATCCCTGCTCCAATAAATACGCACTCGCTTTCTCGCACTTAATCCCCCCCGTACAGTAAGTGATAATTTTTTTTTCCTTGTACTGCTTCAGGTGCGGCACCTGCTTTTGAAACTCCCTAAAGTGATTAATATCCAACGTTACGGCATCTTTAAACTTCCCCACCTGATGCTCATACTTCGACCGCACATCCAGCAAAACCACATCCGCCTCTTTGCGCATCACGTCCAACTCCTGCGGAGAGATATGCACCCCTGTTCTTTTAGTAGGGTTAATGTGCTGTAGATCCGCATGCACAATCTCTGGCTTTACCCGCACATTCAGCTTCTGAAAAGCATGCTGTCCATGTGTATCCACCTTAAAATCGATATGCGCAAATGCAGGATCCGCCTTTAGATGCGCCATATACGCCTCACAAGCAGTAGCCAAGCCCGAAACAGTACCATTGATGCCTTCCGAAGCAACAATAATCCGCCCCTTCAAACCCAGGTCCGCACAATATTGATGATGCTGTAGCCGAAATGCTTCAGGGTCCGCTATAGATGTATAGCAATAGTATAATAGAATGTAATAGTCTTGTTGCATAATGATGGCTTGTATGTAGCTGTGTTTGCTGTAAGAACTGCAGTGCCCCACGCCCGTCCCTCCCAGAAGCTCTCTCTTTTATGTCATTGCCAGGTGCCACCCACTACCGTCATTGCGAGGAGCCAAAGGCGACGAAGCAAACCAGACGCAGTGCTTACTACCATGGGTTGCTTCGCTCCGCTCGCAATGACGGCTTCTTTAACGTCATTGCGAGG
>JALRAY010000001.1 GCA_023257955.1 Amoebophilaceae bacterium
CGAAATTACGCATCTATGGTGGCATTAGCATGTGCATTTATTTGGTTACCTATGTGAATTGTAAACAGCTCCTAATAGTGTTGAAACCCTCTCTCAGTCTATTAGTTGATTGGATGAATTTTTCATCCTTTTGAATGAAATGCTTAGCGAGTATATTACATAAGACCACCCAAGCAGGTATATAAAACCCTGGGTGATACGTCCCTGTTATTGCGGCAAGCTGTAGCCTTGGGCTTTTAGTACAGAAGTATACGATCATACCAACTAACACGGTAGCTAAGAGGTTGCTTATGGTAATCATTTGTATTTGCAAGCTTCTATTATCGTACCGCCATACGGTATAAACAGCTAATATAGCAATGACTACCGCAAGGATGCCTAAGCAGAGGTAAGGCATTGAAGAAGAGTTAATCAAGTTCTGTGAAGAATCTACTGTTTGTAGCTTCCACGTATATAAGGTATGTCTATACAATGTCAGGGGATCTACTTTATGCCATAGGGGTACAAATTGCATGATCCCTAATAGGATGGAGCTCGTAAGCAGAAATAAAGTTTGGATTCTTTGTATCATGTGTCTACCGTTTTTCTGAAAGTTGTATGATTATGTTCTATTTCACTTTTGTATTATGATTTAATATCTTGCCTTGTATCTTGGTTATTAGCTCCTTCTCCGGATATAGCGGCACGCATATCAGTATCTGCTTTCATGTTTTGCATGCGGTAGTAATCCATCACGCCTACATGGCCTTTTTGCAATGCACTAGCCATTGCTTTGGGGACTTCGGCTTCTGCTAGAATAACTTGTGCCTTGGCCTCCTGAGACTTAGCTTTCATCTCTTGTTCTACGGCTACTGCCATCGCTCTGCGCTCTTCTGCTTTCGCCTCTGCTACTCTTAAGTCTGCATTCGCTTGGTCAATCTGTAGTTTTGCGCCAATATTTTCTGCTACATCCACGTCTGCTATGTCTATGGATAGAATCTCAAAGGCGGTACCTGCGTCTAACCCTCTCTCTATGACTAAACGCGAGATCTGATCCGGATTGGCTAATACTTGTTTATGGGTCGTAGCAGATCCTATAGAAGTGACTATCCCCTCTCCTACCCTAGCTAAGATTGTGTCTTCTCCTGCACCACCTACCAGTTGTTGAATGTTGGCGCGGACGGTTACCCTTGCTTTTGTGATGAGCTGGATGCCGTCTGCAGCAACTGCTGCTACGGATGGGGTATTAATGACTTTAGGGTTGACGGAAATTTGTACGGCTTCAAATACATCTCTGCCTGCTAAATCTATTGCTGTGGCTTGTTTAAAGGTGAGTTTGATATTGGCTTTATCCGCTGAGATGAGCGCACGAATCACTGAAGGAACATTGCCTCCTGCTAGGTAGTGTGTTTCAATTTCGGAAGTGCTAACATTGAGGCCTGCTTTGGTAGCGGTAATCAATGACTCTACGATGACACGTGGCGGGACTTTGCGTATGCGCATAAAGACTAATTCAAATAGTCCTACTCTTACGCCTGAAAATAGGGCTGTAACCCAGAGGTTGACGGGTATAAAGTGCAGGAAGGTGAAGAAGAGCATCACGCCTATCGTTACTAGGGTATAATAATTTGTATGTAAAATCATGGCTATTAAAATTTTAACACGTGTAAAACATAAAACTGATATAATGTTGCCTGCAAATCTACTAAAAAATACTTCCATAAAGTTACTTTTGTAGCATATAGAACGATAGCTGAGCTAATCCATCGATGAAGGAATGAAAGCCAATACCTTCTTCTACATGCTCTTGATTGTCTTTTGAGGCATTTTCTGCTTGTGTACTGGTACTCTTCCTATCATTGATAATTTTCTCCTAGACCCACCAGCGTAGTCCTTTCTTCCATGCAATTATTGAACAAATCATTTCATTGGTTATTTAAACGACGCCTTCATAGCTTAGAAACGGCTATTCACGATCCTATCACAACACAGCATGCGTTATTAAAAGCCTTACTTGAGCAAGGGCGGCATACGGTATATGGGAAAAAGTTTGACTACGATAGCATCGATTCTCCGCGCACATTCCAAAGCAGGGTTCCTATTTGTACCTACGAAACGTTATATCCCTATATCCTACAAACTTTACAGGGTCAGCCGAAGGTGCTCTGGCCTACACCTATTAAATGGTTTGCTAAGTCGTCTGGGACAACTAATGATCGCAGTAAATATATCCCTGTATCTACGGAGGCGTTAGAAGATGGGCATTACAAGGCGGGTAAAGATATGCTAGCGATATACTTAGCGAATAATTCGCATAGTTTATTAGCCGAAGGCAAAAGTCTAGCCATGGCAGGTAGTTTGCATAAAAACAATTTTTCTGCCGATTCTAAAACGCAATATGGTGATGTATCTGCGGTGATTATGAATAGCCTTCCTTTTTGGGCAAAGTGGATAAGTACACCTAGTATAGATATTGCGTTACTGGAAGATTGGGAAGAGAAAGTAGTAAAGATGGTACAATGGGCTACAAAAGAAAAAACGATTACTGTCTTGACTGGTATACCAACCTGGGTATACTATTTGCTCCATAAAGTTCTAAAACAAGAACAAGCTCAATATATCACGGATGTATGGCCTATGTTGGAGCTTTTTATTCATGGTGGTATTTCGTTTCAGCCTTATAAAGCGTTATTCGATAAGCTTTTTCAACGTAAATTGCATTATCTGGAAGTATATAATGCTTCTGAAGGTTTTTTTGCCGTACAAGATCAGCTTGATAGTAATTCGCTACTTTTACTGATAGATCATGGTATTTATTATGAATTTATCCCTATTGAGGATCTTGATAAGTATGATAAACGTGTACTAGATCTCTCAGAGGTATCGCTCAATACGGTGTATGCACTGGTGATTACTACTAATGCTGGTTTATGGCGTTATCAAATTGGCGATACTATTCAGTTTACCTCTTTAAGTCCTTATAGAATACGAATAGTGGGTAGAACAAAGCAATTTATCAACACTTTTGGCGAGGAACTGATGGTGGATCATGCGGAAACAGCAATTGTCCGTGCTTGCTTGCTAACAGGGGCGCTGATTAATGATTATACTGCAGGTCCATGTTATTTATCTGGTACTCAACAAGGCAGGCATGAGTGGATTATTGAGTTTGTCAAGCAACCAAACAATCTCGATGATTTTACAGCTATCCTTGACCAAGAATTAAAATCGGTCAATTCTGATTATGAGGCAAAACGGTGTAATGATTTGCTACTTATTAAGCCGCTCATTACGTCTGTCCCTCAAGGATTCTTTTATACTTGGATGAAACAAAAAAATAAGTTGGGAGAACAAAACAAAGTGCCTCGGTTACATAATGATAGAAAGTATTTAGATAATATTCATCAAGCTTTAGAAGGACTTGCCTCTGATTTGTAAAAAAATTAACGTTCGCATGTTGACAGACTTCCTAAATTTCTTCCACCGCATAATTAATGCGCATTTGTTATCCCCAACGTTTATATAGTACTATGCTACATTCATCTCACGAACCTATTGTTGCCTTGGCTACCTCTTCGGGGAAAGGGGCCTTAGCAGTCATTAGACTATCTGGCACAGATACTATCGAATTGGTCAATCAATTATTTAAGGGGAAAGACCTTACGCTACAACCTTCACATAGCTTGCATTTCGGCACATTAATCCATGAAGACCAAGTCTTGGATGAGGTATTGGTGGCACTTTTCCGAGCTCCAAAATCTTTTACAAAAGAAGAAAGTGTAGAAATTTCTTGCCATGGCTCTATGTATATTGTTCAAAATATTATGCAGGCTTTGATTGGGTTAGGTGCTAGGTTAGCTAATCCTGGGGAATTCACTCAACGTGCTTTTCTGAATGGGCGTTTTGATTTGGTGCAAGCAGAAGCTGTCGCAGACTTGATTGCGGCAGATACAGCATTGGCGCATCAAACTGCATTACAGCAAATGCGCGCAGGTTTTTCTAGTGAATTGCAACACCTTAGGGAAAAACTCATTCACCTAGGGGCATTATTGGAGCTAGAGTTAGATTTTTCGGAAGAGGATGTGGCTTTTGTGGATAGACAATCTTTGACAAATTTAGTGCAAAGTTTACGCACTGAGATCAGCACATTGATTCAGAGTTTTGAAAAGGGTAATGTCATCAAGAATGGCTTGCCTATAGCTATTGTTGGTAAACCTAATGCTGGCAAATCGACTTTGTTAAATACCTTGCTACAAGAAGATCGGGCTATTGTATCTCATATTGCTGGAACTACGCGAGATGTCATAGAGGCTGAAAAAAATATAGGGGGTATTTGCTGCCGGTTCATAGACACAGCAGGCTTACGGAAACATACCAGTGATGAAATAGAACTTATTGGCATTGCTAAAGCGCGTTCGCAAATGCAACAAGCGGCTTTGATATTATATGTTTTTGACTTACAAACCGAATCTTTATCCTCTATTCAAAATACATTAGATGAGCTTGCAAACTTGGATGTACCTTGTATTAAAATTGGTAATAAATTAGATGTAGCCCCTGTAGAGTTGGGCACTGCTTTAACACAAAAAGACTTTCTCTTACTATCAGCAAAAGAACCCAAACAGATAGCAAAAATAGAACAGCGCATTATGCAGCTGTTTGACTTAAATAATCTCGATTCTGCTACGATTGTAGTAAATGTACGCCATTATGAAAGCTTGGTAAAGGCGAATGACACTCTTTTAAAGGTGTTGCAAGGACTTTCTCAATCATTGAGTACAGAATGGTTGACCCTTGAGATCAAACATGCTTTAACCTATTTGGGAGAAATTACAGGAAAAATAACTACAGAAGATCTCTTAGATGAGATATTCTCTAAGTTTTGCATCGGGAAATAATCTCTTTTTTATCTCGTATGTTTTCTTTGCTTAGCGTTTATGTCTTGGCTCGTCTGCTACTGTTAATTTGTGTCTTCCCTTAGCTCGTCTTCGAGCTAACACAGCTCTGCCGTCGGAAGTAGACATTCGTTTTCTAAAGCCATGTTTATTGCTTCTCTTTCGCAGAGAAGGTTGATAAGTACGTTTCATAGATAAATAGATAATTAGTATTTTTGAATAATATAGTAGTCGCGTAGCAATTATGTTAATATATGTAATAGTCGGGGCGGCAGGATTCGAACCTGCGGCCTCCTGCTCCCAAAGCAGGCGCGATAACCGGACTTCGCCACGCCCCGATTGTATTAACCACTAATTTAAAAATAAGCGTGAAGTTAGTAGTTCGATATAGGATTTACAAATGTCTGCAGGAGAAATTAATCATATTGTACTAAAAAGTGACTAACTTTCAAAATATTCGTATCATTACTCACAAATATTCTAGGACATATAGACGAAAGT
This sequence comes from Amoebophilaceae bacterium, assembly GCA_023257955.1. Lineage (GTDB taxonomy): Bacteria > Bacteroidota > Bacteroidia > Cytophagales > Amoebophilaceae > Amoebophilus. The sequence continues at coordinate 5,376 of JALRAY010000001.1, forward strand.
AGTAGTCAAGGGAAAGTGATCAAAAGACAGCGTTCCAAGAAATACTGGTATTGATAAAGGATTTTTATCAATACCAGAAATCACATAAGCATAGCTTATTTGATATGCCTCCTTTATCCCCATCATCTCACAAAAGAGATAAGATTCAAGATCCACATCAAAGGGCTATAATTTTGAATCAAATCTTCAACACTAAATTTTAATTACTAGCCCGTGGATTGTATATACCTATTACTATTAAATGTATTCTTGCTGGGCATAGGGATGTTAATTCTGCTTAACAACCAGTCCTTTATATTTTTTATAATGGGTATAGAATTAGTAATACAATCTGTTATCTCTAATCTCATTTTTTTTACAAATCTACATTCTCAGCAGTTCGGAGGAATTGTACTTGCTACCTTTATTATAGTTTTTTCAGTTTGTGAAATAATATTATCCCTAGCTATTTTCATAACTTTGTATAATCGATTTAAGAAGTATTAGATCTCCTCCGGAAACTCGAAATTATAGCCTTTTAATCAACAAGAATGCATATCCTATAATGGATATAGAAGAACTCTATTATATATAAATCAAATCATAACAAATTTGCTGCCTATATCTCAAATCTTTTGATCTTTAGAGAACTTCCCCACAATCTAATATTTACTCAACTGACCTCGTTTAAAAATTATAATAACTTTGCCGTGTTATGCCTCCTTATGCTATAGATTACCAAGAAAAAATTTATCAATTGGCTTTAAGTTTGATCAAAGGCGTTGGATTTGTTGTTTGGCAAAAGTTAATTGATCGATATAGATCCGCAAAAGACATATATAACAATTCAAATAGTGTTTTTGCAAATATATATAATCATAAGTATCTCCCTATTATCAAGGCTATTAACGAAAAAAATACTTTATCACATGCAGAAACAATTATAAATGCTCAGCAAAAAATGGGTATTAAAATTATTTCTTTTTTTGATCAAGAATATCCAGACCGTCTAAGGCATATTAAAAATCCGCCTTGTTTTCTATATTGTAAAGGTAACTTAGATTTTTCTTTACCTAAAATTGTGAGTATAGTAGGTACACGACGTGCTACCACGAATGGCAAAATGATAGTTAAAAAATTAGTAGAGGCTTTATCTGAATACGGAGTAATGATTGTGAGTGGTTTAGCATACGGGATTGATATTTGCGCACATGAAATAGCGTTACAACAACAACTCCCCACAGTAGCAGTATTGGCAAATAGTTTAGATAAAATTTATCCCTCTAGTCATACAAAGATGGCTTGTAGTATGTTATCTAATGGAGGGTTATTAAGCGAAGTGACAACAGGTAATGCTTTAGAAACTTTTCATTTTCCTAACAGAAATAGAATTATAGCAGGGCTTTCAGATGCTACCATTGTGGTTGAAGCAGGAACTAAAAGTGGAGCCCTAATTACAGCCCAATTTGCAAACAACTATGATAGAGAAGTATTCGCATTTCCTGGGAATGTATATGAGCCATTTTCAGCTGGCTGTAATCAACTCATTCGTAACCAACAAGCCCATTTAGTAACTTGCGTTGATGACATTGCGTACATGATGAACTGGAAAAAAAATACTTCTAATAGTACTAAAAAACGCAATACTTATAATTTTGAAAATAAGCTCGCTAGCTTAGACACTGAAGACAAGCAACTTGCATTGATTTTAAAAGATTGTTATCCTAAAGTTATGCACATTGATGATCTTTGTCAGCAAACTCAGCTCACACCTATACAGCTTTCCCCTAAACTTTTGCAACTCGAACTCAAACATCTTGTAGAAAACTGTACAGGGAATAAGTATAAATTTGTAGAGGGCTAATTACGCTTACAAGAGTCGAAGCGTTCACTAAAACGCACGAGACTTCCTTGATCATTTCCTTGTACTTAAGCAACAACGTCGCAATTATTTTCTGTACATGAGCCTCAATTATTCTCAAAAAGTCTAACAATATTACAATGGATCAGACATTAGCAACAGGAGAAAGTGCAATAAATGAAAAACATAGAGGCAAACTCTTAGAACTTATCGTGCGAAGAAGCCCTTACTCTATAAAAGTCTTATCTAAAAAATTAGGTATTAGCAGAACTACTTTATATAACAAATTTCAAGCAGCACAACTTGATTATGATTTTTTATTACAAGTCAGTAAGATTGTACATTATGACTGTAAAGCAAAACTACCCCAATGTCATACCCAGGTAGTCGTACCTGTTTCACAGTATAATAAACGTGATATTATTATTGATAAAAAATATATTCAGTTGCTAGAAGGCTACCAAAGATTGTTTGGATTTTTAGTAAAAACAGCACATAAGTATGGGCTAGAATATACTAGAAAAGAATTAGATAGAACTTTTGAACATATATAAATTAGTCAATTTAAAGCCATGATGCACGAAAACAAATACTTCATTTTCACATTTACTATTGAATGTGTATAAAAGCAAAGAAAGCACTGGGGCAACATTTTTTAGAAGATAGTAGCATCAGTAAACAGATTGTAGATTCCTTTAATACAACTCTACCCTTCCCTAAAACAATTTTGGAAATAGGTCCTGGGAAAGGTGCTTTAACTCAGTTTTTAATAGAAAGAGAGATAAATAATTTATATCTCATCGAAATAGATCAGCCATTGGCGAATTATCTAGTCAATGCATACCCTTTTTTGACACATAATATTGTTACAGAAAATTTCCTGCATGTGGATCTTAGTCAAAAATGGCCAGGGACAATAGGGGTCATTGGAAATTTTCCGTATAATCTCAGTTCACTTATATTGTTTCAGCTTCTTAAATACAGAGACCAAGTGCAGGAAATTGTATGTATGCTACAAAAAGAGGTAGCTGAACGAGTAGTCTCCCAACCTGGAAGCAAAGTGTATGGCATTCCTAGTGTTTTATTACAAGCTTTCTATAATGTGGAATATCTATTTACGGTAGAACCCGCTGTCTTTAATCCTCCGCCCAAAGTTCATTCTGCTGTTATTAGATTACGACGTAATGATATAGCAAGGCTTCCCTGTGATGAAGATTTGTTTTTTAAGCTTGTCAAACTAGGATTTCAACAACGCAGGAAGAAACTAAAAAATGCTTTAAGCTTTTATACAGAGCGCTTTACCAAGGAGTTTCCTCTTTTGAATCAGCGCGCCGAAGAATTAAGCGTGCTGCAGTTTATAAGCCTCACACAACACATAAGTGGTATCTGTAGATGCTAAAAGTATAGCTAACAGTTCAACATAACCTTTATAACTTTTACCTGTGGTTAGCAGATGTACAAAAATCAAACTTCATGGAGATTCCGTAATATGGGGTATCACTTTTTGCTTAGCTATTCTTAGTATTTTAGTTGTGTATAGTGCTACCAGTTCTTTGGCGTATAGAAAAATGGAAGGCAATACTGAGTATTACCTTATCAAGCATACGTCCTTAATGATCGCTAGCCTTATGATGATGTGGCTTGTACATAAAGTCGACTATAGGTATTTTGCAGGCTTTTTTAAACTAGCTCTCTGGACTTCTTTTCCATTGTTATTGATAACATGGCGTTATGGCATAACTGTTAATGAAGCCTCGCGTTGGATGCATGTCCCTATTATCAATAAAGCCTTTCAACCCTCTGATCTTGCTCAATTGGCATTAATATCCTGCATAGCCAATATCTTAGCTAAAAATCAACCTAATATTGGAGATCCCAAAAAGGTATTTATTCCCATATTAATTTATAGTGTTAGTATTTGCGGATTGATAGCTTTAACTAATTTTTCGGGGGCACTGATATTACTAGCCACATGTATGCTATTAATGTTCTTTGGTAGGATCCCAATCAAATACTTAAGCTTGCTGATGGTATTTGCTATGCTCATTATCAGTATAGCTCTTTTATTTGGTCAAAGAAAAGAAACCGTATTGGGTAGATTAAATGCCTTTAGCAATCAAAAAATATCTTTCCAAACAGAACAGTCTTATATTGCGATTGCTACAGGTGGGATATATGGCAAAGGCCCTGGAAAAAGTACACAAAGAAATTTATTGCCTTATGGTTATGCAGACTTCATATATGCCATTTTAGTGGAAGAGTACGGACTCATAGGAGGTATCACTGTGATGCTATTTTATTTAATACTTTTGTATAGAGGTATACGTATTACAGCAACAAATGCCAAGCCTTATGCTTGTTTTTTATCAGTAGGCCTTAGCTTTTTAATAGGCATGCAAGCATTAGTTAATATGGGGATAGCTGTTGGACTAGGACCTGTAACAGGGTTACAATTACCATACATCAGCATGGGAGGTACATCATTACTTTTTACCGGTATTGCCTTAGGCATGATACTCAGTGCTAACATAGGAGATGTAGATAGGAATATAGATAGTTTTTTTCAGCAGCAGAAAAACAACAAGATGGGAAATGCGTATAAAAACACATCCCAGATAGTATAACCATCCGCATATCTTCTGCTATTTCTATATGTAGCAGAAAAACGGATTAGTAAACTACTAAGCTATTATACTACTCAGCAGGTTTAATTATTTCACTTATTTTAAAACTTAATATGAAACAACTTCAAGGAAAAACAGCTTTAATAACAGGAGCTTCGCGGGGTATTGGTAAAGCGATAGCATTAAAACTAGCTGACCAAGGAGCTAATATTGTATTTAGCCATCTCTCTAGTGCAGAACAAGGGAAAGAGGTCACGCAAGAACTAGAGAAACGAAATGTAGAAGTTTTAGCGTATCATGCTGATGTAGCCAGTTTTAATAAGTCTCAAGAGCTGATAGAAACCGTCATCCAAAAATTTAAGCAAATAGATATTTTGGTTAATAATGCAGGCATCAGTCGAGATAACCTACTGCTACGCATGAGCGAGCAAGATTGGGATGACGTCATGCAAGTAAATCTAAAATCCGTCTTTAATCTAACGAAAGCCGTTACCCCCGTTATGATACGTCAACGTAGCGGTTCCATTATTAACATTAGCTCCGTAGTAGGCATTAAAGGCAATATAGGCCAAGCTAATTATGCTGCTTCCAAGGCAGGAATAATTGGTATTACCAAATCTGTAGCCCTAGAACTCGGTTCTAGAAACGTCCGTTGTAATGCCATCGCACCTGGCTTTATAGAGACGGCTATGACAGAAAAACTTTCCAAAGAAGCCAAAGAAGAATGGATCAAGAATATACCCATAAGACGTGTAGGAACACCTGAAGACGTAGCTAATTGCGCTCTATTTCTAGCTTCGGATAGTTCCAGCTATATCACAGGACAAGTCATTCAAGTAGATGGAGGCATGGTTACATAAGCGAGCATAGCTTCCGCTTATGCTTCATCTACATCATCTAGCAGCTGAAGAAGCGATGTAACCTCTGAGGTGATAGCTGCATTGGCTTCATTCGATTGCTGCTGAAGCTTTAACTTTTCTATTACCGTATCCAATGCTACCATGCTCAGCAAGTCTTGTATATCTACCTGCTTATAATTTTCCCTATACCCTTGCAGCATACTATTAATTACTTCAGCAGCGTCCCGCACCACCGCTTCATCTTTGGGATGCACCTTCATCGGGTATTGCCTATCATAGATTCTGATTTTGATAGAAAACTCTTCCATATAATATTCATGTCTTAATTTAAACGTATCCACACGCATAAAGACGCGAGATGATTGCAAAGATAAGCCCTTCACTTTTGGATGCAAGGTAAGCCTTCTCGTGCCGTTCCTTGTTAAGGAGCATCAACCGTTTGTAGCCCAAAAAGCAAAGCCGCCTTTGGTATACAACAGTTTTATAGCGTTGTGCGAGGCAAGCACATCTAGGTTATCAACTTTTGTAACAAAATAAGTAGGGTTATTTCTTGACGTTGTGATGAGCGCTGCTGAATTCATCGCTTCGGTAGATAGCGTAGGCATTTGCTGGGCGTAGAAAAACGGCGCATAGCTTTTAAATCCCACCGTTGTAACGAATACCGCTTGACCTGCTAATTGTTGATAGAAGCCTATCGCAGGGCCTTGCAGGTGCTGCTCTATTTTAGGGATAATGTACCTAGTAGCTAAGTTTAAGCAGCAGGTAGTAGCCATTGTAGCACTGAGGAGGAATGCAAGTACTTTGCCTCTATGTAAGGCATACAAGCCTATCACCTGAAGCATTAAATAGCTGCATCCAACTACACAGTCTTTCATACGCCAGTTGACAGGGAGGTCTATGCACGCCAGCGTGTAGGCGTCATGTATGAAAGAATAGAGTCGGTCTTTATGGCAAGCCAGGATAGGCAAGGTGATAAACACCATAGATATGCCAAAGGCTAATATCCACAATCCGGATTGCATCCATCGGCAAGGCCTGCACTTATCCTGCGCTAGGTGATAGAGGTAATCCGCAGCTATAAAACTCACAGGGAAATATACCAGCGATGAGTAGTGGATAATCTTAGTGGTAACTAAGCTAAAGAGGATCATCACTAGCCAAAAGAGTATGCGCATGATTGATTGCATGGTCGTCTCCGCTGGTTCATGTGGTGCCAGGCCTTTCATCGCTAGTATAGAGGCAGGAAAGCAACCTAAGGCAACGACCATAAAGTGGTAATAAAAAGGCTGCCCGTGTCCGGCAACCGGTTGACTAAAGAGGTCGATATGATTAGCTAGGAAGTAGGTGATAAAGCCGTTTCCATGTTGATAGGTTTCATAGCTTAACCAAGCCGCAGGGATACTGCAGCCGCTGACAACATATATTAAGCAGCTCCGCCAGCTTTGCAAAGGACTTTTTAAATAGCGTATCCCATAACAAACGATCACTAAGGCGATGATCAACAGCCCTACAGGGCCCTTAGTTAAGATAGAAGCACCAATAGCTAATCCCCCGCCACATGCCCACATATGCGCAAGATGCCACTTTCGCTCCTGGTATAGTTTGACGATAGCATATATGCTTAGGAAGATAAGGTAGTTAAACACAGGATCAATAATCCCGGTCTTGAAATAAAAGTGAGGTAATAAAGCACTGAGGTGGGTTAAAGCCCATAAGAGGCCGAAGCGAGCATCTTTTTCGGCTTTGCCCATGAGGTAGAGGGTAAGCAATGTAACGACACCACAACATGCATTGGGAAAGCGCGCAGCGAATTCATTGATACCCCATTGACGCATACTCCATGCTTGCAGCCAAAAAAATAAGGGAGGCTTCTCATAGAAGGGCTCAAAGTTAATTTGTACCTGTCCATAGTTACCTGTGACCAACATCTCTCGGGCGGCTTCCGCAAAATTGATCTCATCCCAATCAAAGAGGTGCACATGACCGAGACCAGGAAAGAAAGCGATCATTGCTAGCGCGGAGATTGATCCCATATGCCACCATATGGAGGATAATTGGGAGAAATTCTTTTTCGGCATGCGGAGTGTAAGACAATTTGATGAGAGGGCAGTTACGTTGCTAGCTAGCATCCACGGTTACTGTCTATCTGCTTGCGCAATGCGGTTGAAATAATGTAACTACTCAGGTACCCTCTAGGCGACAGCATAAATAGCTTTCAAGATGGTTTTGGGAAGGCTTAAAGGTGAATGCTTTTGCCGTAACTATCAGATCTTCATATTACAAATATCATAAAAGTAGTTAATTTGTGTGCATAAGATATGTGCATTATTAACTATGAGTAGAATTCTTGCTATTGATTATGGATTGAAACGGGTAGGTTTGGCTGTTACTGATCCGCTACGGATGATCGCTAGCCCTTTAACGACTGTGCCTACAACGGGTGCCTTAGATTTTGTACGCTCTTACATTCACCAAGAGGCGATAGCCTTGTGTGTGATAGGCTTTCCTGCGGATTTGAAAAACAAAGCGGCTCCCATTATCGTTGCTATCCAACAATTCACGGCAAGGCTCCAAGAAAAAATGCCGCAGCTACAAATTGTGCCGCAGGATGAGCGGTATACCTCTAAATTGGCTATGGCGAGTTTGGTAGAAGGTGGCTTCAAGAGAAAAGATAGGCGCAAGAAAGAAAATATAGATAAAATCAGTGCTACCCTGATCTTACAATCATTTTTAAGAAGGTATATGAACCACGTATGATTTATCCCATTACCCTTTACGGAAAGGCAGTGCTCCGACAGCAGGCCGAAGCGATACCACATGGTACAGATGTAAAAAATTTAATAGAAGATATGTTTGCGACTATGGATGCTGCGGATGGCGTTGGCTTGGCAGCCCCGCAAATAGGCAAGTCTATTCAATTATTTGTGATAGATATCACTTGCTGCATGGAAGAAAAAGAGGCTAGAGATGATAAACCAGCTCGAAGAGCTTATATCAATCCTGTGGTAACCTTTCCGGAGCCACATACTATTGTTTATGACGAAGAAGGTTGCTTGAGTATCCCAAAAGTTTATGGCAAGATTCCACGGCATCGCGTTATCAAGATTACATTTTTTGATAGTGATTGGAACCTGCAAGAGGAAACGTTAGAGAACTTTCCGGCTCGTGTGGTGCAACACGAATATGATCACCTGCTTGGGAAATTGCATATTGACTATCTCTTAGCTGAGTTACAAGGTACTGCACGCCAAAAGCTAACAGCACAATTAGCAGCCATTCAAGCTGGGAGCGCGTACGTTAAATAACCTCAAAAACAACACCTTGATGTACAACAACAAAAAAGTAGCCGTCATTCTACCTGCATACAATGCGGCTAAAACACTCGCCTTAACGTATAACGACTTGCCCCTGCAATGGATTGATTATTTGATTTTGGTAGATGATGGCAGCGAAGATAACACTGCGCTTATTGCCCAAGAACTAGGGATCCATTATATCATTCAACACGCTATGAATAAAGGCTACGGAGCTGGGCAAAAATCTTGTTACCATAAAGCGCTAGCGCTAGGAGCCGATATCGTCATCATGTTGCATCCGGACTATCAATACTCGCCTAAGCTGATGCCTGCTATGGTTACACTGTTAGCATCCGAGCTATATGATGTGGTACTAGGTTCCCGCATGTTGGGGAAAGGTGCTTTGGAAGGGGGTATGCCGTTCTATAAGTATGTGGCTAATAAATGCTTGACGGGTATTCAAAATGTGATGTGTAATGCCAACCTAGCTGAGTACCATACGGGGTATAGGGCTTTCTCTAAGCATGTACTAGCGGCGATTCCTTTCCAAGATAATTCGGATGATTTTCTGTTTGATAACCAAATGCTCTCCCAAATTATTTATCACAAGTTCAAGATTGGAGAGATTACTTGCCCTACCAAATATTTCCCAGAAGCTTCTTCTATTAACCTTACCAAAAGCATCGCATATGGCTTAGGCGTGCTTGGCGTTTCCTTGCAACACTTATTAGCTCGTTGGAACATCTATCAATCTAAATTGTACAAATGATATATCATTATTTATTTATCGCATCTAGTAATGCGGAATATCACTCTTCCAGATCTCATGCGAGTATATGGCAACTACTACGTCATATCATGAGGAAACATAAAATATTTATGATAGGTTACTACCTAGTGCTATTAGCAGGCCTGTATCCTTTGCTGAAGTGGGATAAGATTCAAGTGTTCTTATTTATTAATCAGCATTATAATGCTTGCTTAGATACCTTGTTTTACTACTGCACAAATTTGGGGAATGGTATTACCTATATCCTATTGTTATGCCTGCTGTACTTGCGTGGTGTTTCCTTTCGAAAAATTGGTATAGGACTGGTGAGTTTTGGCACCATGTCTATAGTCGTACAGATACTGAAAAGAGTTTTTTTTTCCTCCAGTTTCAGACCACTGAAGGTGTTGATGGATGAAGGTAAAGGGATGTACTTACATATAGTAGATAAAGTAGAAGTGCTGACTGATTTAAGCTTCCCCTCCGGTCATTCAGCGACTATCTTCGCGGCAGTATGCTTTTTAGAGCTCATCAGCAAGCGCCAGCATGCTGGATATAGCCTAGGGCTTTTGTTGCTCGCCATCGTCACAGCTTATTCCAGGGTGTACCTTTGTCAGCATTTTTATACAGATATATATGCAGGTGCTTGGATAGGAGGGACCATAACATTTATGGTCTATGTGGTATTGCTTAAGTATGAAAGCACTGTCCGGGGCCGTTGGTTATCCGCCCTATACAAAAGGATAGATGCATATACGCATTTAGCAGAGAAAAATTAAATAGACAAATTGGTAGTTGGTTATGTGTACATGATAGGCAAACCAAGGAGAGAAAATTTAGTAAATCACGAAAATTACATGATGTACCTACCTCTATTCAGATAACATGTAGCTTTATACCACTACCAAATTAAGCACTAATTCACTTCCCCAAACAATGTAGCAGGGGTACAATCTGTAATACATACTTCTACATATTGGCTCTTAGCATAACCTTTATTCTCAAAAATAACGACTTTATTGCTGCTTGTACGGCCTTGCCAATGTTGCGTTGATTTTTTGGATAAGCCTTCTATGAGCACTTGATAGGTTTTGCCGATGTCTTTGGTATTACTGGCTAAAGCATGTTGTCTTTGCTTATCAATAATTTCTTGCAATCTTCTTTTCTTGATGTCTAATAGGACATCGTCTTGGTACTTTCTCGCAGCTAATGTACCTGGCCGTTCGGAATAGTAGAACATATATGCAAAGTCATACTGCACTTCATCCATCAAAGAGAGGGTTGCTAGATGGTCTTCTTCCTGCTCTGTGCAGAACCCAGCTATCATATCTGAGGAAAGCCCACATGTAGGTCCTACAATATCACGGATAGCCTTCACTTTCTGGAGATACCATTCTCTGTCATAAGTTCTATTCATCAGTTTTAGTATGCGGCTGCTACCACTTTGCACAGGTAGATGTATGTATTTGCAGATGTTGTCATAGGCATTCATAGTATGCAGTACTTGATCGGTAATATCCTTAGGATGAGAAGTAGAAAAGCGGACCCGCAAATCCGGATGAATGTCGGCTACTTTAGCTAATAAATCTGCAAAATGAATGACTTCACCGGCTGCTACTTCGGTAGATGGTGTTGTTGGTTGTGGTACTATAAAAGTAGCATGATGATCTTTTTTGATCGTTGGAATCTTCGATGCGGTGGCAGACCATTTATAGGAGTCTACATTTTGACCTAATAAGGTGACTTCGCGATACCCTTGCTCAAAAAGTGTTTTTGCTTCTTGAACGATAGAGTTAGCATCTCTACTCCTCTCTCGCCCGCGTGTAAAGGGGACTACGCAGAAGGAACACATATTATCACACCCGCGCATAATGGATATAAAGGCGTTCACGCCATTAGAATTGAGTCTTACAGGATTGATATCCGCATAGGTTTCTTCGCGAGATAAAAAGGTGTTAATCGCCTTTTGACCACCATCTACTATGTTTACCAAGCGTGGCAAATCTCTATACGCATCCGGCCCTGCCACAAGATCTACTATCTTCTCTTCTTCTAGCAATTGTTGCTTCAGTCTTTCTGCCATGCAACCTAGGATACCGATGATTAAGTCTGGTTTATGTCGTTTTATTTGCTGAAAATCTGTTAAACGCTTCCGCACTGTTTGTTCTGCTTTGTCTCGGATAGCGCACGTGTTGAGTAAAATAAGATCTGCTTCGGCATAACTATCTATCAACACAAAACCATGGGGTTGTAAAATAGATACGACTATTTCACTATCTGCTAGATTCATCTGGCATCCATAACTTTCCATGTATAAGTTGCGTAAGACAGGTTTTTCTGCAGCGATAGCGTTATTATCATCCAGGATAGTAGGTTCTATTGATGAGCTATATGATTTTGTAAGAGTTTTAGTGTTGCTTGTATTACCCATGGTGATTTAAAGTATATGTGCTAATACTGACTATTGACGTCGCTGACTCATTCCCCACTTTGTTAAAAGCGTTACTGCTAAACATCCCAAGAAGCAGCATAATAATGCTTGAGGAATGTGCGGATCTTGGTCATATAAAAGTTTAAAGTGACTGGGGAGTATGTTTTGTGTAGAAGAAGTATACTGGCTGGCATTTTTTTGCAAAACTACTAGGTGATTTTTCCAAGGCCATAGCTGGTATAAGGAGCCTAACATGAACCCTGCTACGATAGCCATCATCGCATCTGCATAATGACGAAGCAGTTGTAACACCAGCCTGGAAACTCCAAAGATACCTACAACACCACCTGTGATGAATATACTTAATACCGCCCAATCGAAATTTTTGAGAGCATGCAATACGTAGGTATACTGCCCTAGTATCAGTAGCAGAAAGCTACCTGATATTCCTGGCAGGATCATCGCGCATGCCGCTAATACTCCTGATACAAAGAGTGCCCACGGTGCATGGGAGGTAATGACCAAATCTGTATATATCATCACACAGGATACTGATAGTCCTAGTAGGCTATAGCCCCAGGTAAGCCAGGTATGGTTTTGAATTTTGCGGTAAACAGAAACTACGGCAACAAGGCTCAATCCCCCAAAGAAAGACCAAGTTTCTATAGGATATTGTACAAGTAGGTAGCTTACTAACCGGACAGTACTTAATAAGCTGAGGATGATGCCGAAGCATATGGGAAGGAGAAAGTTGCCATGGAGGCGTTGCCATAATAATTTCCACTTTCTAGCAATGAGGAGTTGCCAAGCGCTTCTATCAAAGGCATGAATAGCGCATAAGAGGTCTGTGTAAATCCCCGTGAGTAAGGCTATGGTACTACTAGAAATACTGGGTATCACTTCTACCGTCCCCATACACAGGCCTTTGATGAATAATGATAGGTATGTTTTCATGGAGGGTAGCACCTTGAGTTGCCGGATTGTGTCTATGGGGAGTGATATTGCAGAAAAAGGAGTGGTAACTTACAATCTGGTGTAGATTAATGCGTTATCATACAACATGCGTATCAGCGATGTGATTTTAGGGCATAAGAAAGGGGTATAGCTTACAAATCTTATCCAGAAATTTTAGGTTTTTCTTTGAAATTCCAAAAATAGAAGATGATCCCTAAGAGTATTGCGGGTATGCTCAGCATCTGTGCATTGGTAATACTCAACCAGCTGTTGCTAAAGACTACTTCACCCTCTTTTAGCATCTCATGAATAATCCTTAAAGTGAACACTATGGTCATGAATAATCCCGCAAGCGAGCCTTCTCTTGGATTGTATTTGCGATACTTCCATATACCCATTAATAGTATGAATACGAAGATGCAGGTGATTGACTCATATAATTGTGAAGGGTGCCTCACTATGCCAATGGTGTTAATGTTGGCTACGTAGGCGTTGTTTTGTTTCTGTATGGCGTATGATAGCGGTGATGCTTTCGGCTCGGCTATGTTTTCTAACGTATTATTGCCTGTGCTTAATAGTTTTTTGACTTTATTTTCTATAAAGCATCTCAATACCTCCTCGTCGGTTATGCCTTGTTTAAATCGTATTTGTAGCGTGATGGGGCTGAAGCCATCTTTGTTTAAAGCTGTATGGGAAGGGTTGTGCGTTACAGATATTTTGTCTATAGCATGGTTGCTACTGCTTTTTATTTTAGTGACCGTATTGCGCACAAATATGACTCCATAACGAGCATTTGTAGGTTCTCCATAAATTTCTGAGTTCATAAAATTGCCTATACGTATAAGTGTGCCGGCAAGTGCTACTACTAGTACTGTTCTATCTATAAGCCATAGAAAACTTTGACCTGGTCGATTTTGTAGTTTAGCGCTGAAGTGGAATGGTTTTAAGCTGAAGTTGAAGCTGCATTTGGTATACAAGAAAAGCACAAGAATAATGCCTATAGCAGCTCCATGACTAGCTAGTCCGGCAAAACCTTGAAATTTGATAGTGGGTTCGAATTTGAAGGGCAAGAGAATTTCTAGAAGATGCTGAGAATAGTAGTGCCAGTCATAAAAGACGACATGGCCTAGCCGAGCACCTAGTGTGGTACCTACCATGATGTATGTGATGATGGTGTCTACATATTTTAGATCTTTTCCTTCACGTTGAAACATATAAATGGCCATTTGGCGACCTATTATAAAACAGAGCGCAAAGAGCATGGGGTACGCTTTAACCGTGTAGCTACCAATACCAAAAAGTTCGGGGCCATAATTCCATATTAAGGGGAAGCAATTCATAGTGTTATATTTTTTGTGAGTTGAATAAAATTAAAATTAGCTTAATCATGTTGGATTTACAAAACGCGGTTACAAGGTCACCGAACGATGTCGCTTAGATTTGGTACGTTAAACACCTCCCCTACTTGCAGGACTTTTACTTTATCTCCGATCTGTTGTTCTTTCATGGCTTTTTGTAACGCCTTTTCCGCATCCCCAAATCCTTCATCGGTGAGTTTAAAGACATCATAATGCGAGGGGATGGTGTAAGGCTGCCCCAAATCATGATGCGCTTTTAGCATGTCTGCCGGATCCATATGCATGTCTTCATGAAACCAACGGGGCTCATAAGCTCCCATGGGTAATAATGCCAGCCGAAATGTACCAAATTTTGCTTTGTCCCGCTTGAAATACCTGCCTTCTCCATATCCTGAATCTCCAATAAAGTATATATTACCGCCTGTCGTTACTATCGTTAAAGCTGCCCAAAGAGCTTTGTTTCTATCTAACAAGCCTCTCGCTGACCAGTGTTGCATGGGCGATAGGTGAAATGTAACGATATCCGAAATAGTAACTGCATCTCCCCAATCATAGGTTTCTACAGCTATCGTTTTGTCATACGAATGGATAACGGCATCATTACCTAAAGGCGTGATAATCCGCGGGGTATGATCTTTCCACAGTTGCTTAATGGTTTCAATATCCAAATGATCATAATGATTATGACTGATCCATATCACGTCAATAGGTGGCAGGTCTTCTAACCTAATACCTGGATCTATCACCCTTTTAGGACCTGCAAAAGAAACAGGGCTAGCTCTTTCGGACCATACCGGATCTGTGAGTATGTTCAACCCTTGCGTCTGAATGAGGAATGTAACATGCCCCACATAGGTAACACGTAGCTCATCACCCAAGACCCTTGCTGGAGGTGTGTCGTATTTGGCGACCTTTATACGCGCTGGCCATGGACTAGATTTTTTCGAGTATTGCCATTTTAAGAACTGCCAGAAGGTTTTTTTGTACGGCTTTTCGGGATCAAAAAAGCGGGTACCATCAAAATGATCGGATACTTGGCCTATGTGATAATTGGAGCAAGCAGCTATCGTACATAAGCATAGGATGGGTAAAAGTTTCGGCATAGTGATAATAAGCTTAAAGCGGCATATTGGGTTGTACATTGGTATCCCATGCTGCAAATTGATGGTTAATATATTGATGATGTGCCGCCATAGCAATCATAGCGGCATTGTCCGTGCAGTATGCTTTCGTTGGTATATAGTAGGTCCACTGTTTTGCCGTAGCCAATTGCTTTAATGCTTGCTGCAGGCCTTGATTCGCGGCTACCCCCCCTCCTACTGCGATGCTGGTAAGACCAGTTTCTAGCATCGCCTTTTCTACCTTAGTCAGTAGCATACGGACTAAGGTTTGTTGAATGCTAGCGCAAATGTCTGCACAATTATAGGCAATAAAGTTAGGCTCCTCCTGCGTATGACGCTGTATAAAACGCATAAAAGCGGCTTTAATACCGCTAAAGGAAAAATCTAAGCCAGGCATGTTCGTGATAGGGAACTGAAATTTGGAGGCATCACCCGTAGCTGCATATTGATCAATGAGGGGACCTCCTGGATACGGGAACCCCATTATTTTAGCCATTTTATCATACGCCTCACCGATAGCATCATCTTGCGTTTGCCCTAATAACTCCATAGTCGTATAATCGTGCACCAAGATCAATTGCGTATGCCCGCCACTAGCCACCAAGCACAAAAAAGGAAACTCAGGACCGTCGCCATCTATGAAATTAGCTAGCACATGCGCACGTATGTGGTGCACGGCGATAAGCGGAATATCTAAACCGAAGGCGAATGCTTTGGCAAAACAGGCGCCTACTAATAAGGCCCCTAGCAACCCTGGTCCTTGGGTAAAAGCAACCGCTTTCAAAGCAGCTTTGGATATATTAGCGGCCGTTAATGCTTGGTTAACCGTGGGGACTATCTGTTGTTGATGCGCGCGAGAAGCTAATTCCGGCACTACACCTCCGTAGATTTCATGGATAGCTTGGCTGTGTACAATGTTGCTGACTACCTTTCCATTACAAATTACTGCTGCTGCCGTTTCATCACAAGATGATTCTATCGCTAGTATGTGGATATCTGTGTTGGACATGAGGGAGAAAGGAAGAGAATAAACGTGCATAGCGATTAAGTCATAGGAATGAAAATTAAACCCTATGAGATTAAAAGGTTAGGAGCTGTTTACAATTCACATTAAGGAATACAATTTGGCTTGATTGATGCATTATAGCCTTTTTTTATCCACTTTTTATCTCTTGGACTTAATCTTATTATTGAAAATCCAAAGCAATTGGCTTTACAATCAATGAGTTTATCAAATGTAAACAGCTCCTATGTTATCAGAATCTTAACGCTCTTTTTTCCATTTTTAATGCAAGGTACAAAAGTGTTAGTCTACCTCAAAGCTCAGGTACGTAAAAAGGCCTTTAAAATCATTTATCGAATCTTGTATTTGTAAGCAAAAATAACTGCTATAATGTAGCATTAAAATACTGCAGCGCCACTTGTTGCGCTAGCTTGCTAGCGATGGCTTTGAAGTGTTGGGCGTGTCCATGCTCCTCAATTCCAATGGGCACTCCCGTATCACCTGCTTGCATGATGGATTCTGCTAATGGTATGGTGCCTAAAAAAGGAATATCATGGGCTTGCGCGAAGTCCTCCCCTCCCCCATGCCCAAAAGGATGGACATGATCTTGCTGCTCCGCATGGGACGTGATGAGGTATGACATGTTTTCCACCATCCCTAAAATCGGTATGGCTATCGCCGGCTTTTGAAACATGGCGATACACTTGCTTACATCTGCAAGCGCTACTTTTTGCGGCGTTGTCACGATCAATGCGCCTGTTAGCGCTATTGCCTGACTTAACGTCAAATGTACATCGCTCGTACCAGGGGGTAAATCAACTAATAAATAATCCAGATTATCCCATAAAGTATCATATAGCAGCTGCCGTAAAGCAGTGCTCGCCATCGGCCCTCGCCAGATGACGGCTTCTTCCGGTGCAGTTAAAAAGCCTATGGACATCAGCTGTACGCCATACTTCCTCAAGGGCACCATATACTTTTTGTTGTCATGCACTTCTATCTGCAACTTTTGGTGTTCGCAACCGAACATAATAGGCATAGAGGGGCCATAGATATCCGCATCTAATAAGCCTACTTGAGCCCCTTGTTGGGCTAAACTCGCGGCTACGTTAGCAGCTATTGTGGATTTGCCTACGCCGCCTTTGCCTGCAGCGATGGCAATGATGTTTTTAACCTGGGGTAGCGTTTTGGTCAATTGTGGAGAAGTCGTCACCTTAGATGTACAGATCACTTGTACCCGCAGTGTATCATCTACAAGCTTATGGATAGCTGCGATACAGGCTTTCTTCAAGAGTTCTTGAAAAGGACAAGCGGGGGTAGTGAGCACCAGTACTACGGTCACTGCATGTTCTTCTATCTCTACGGACTCCACCATCTGCAGCTTAACGATATCTTGTTTTAGATCAGGGTCTTCTACGGTACGTAGGGCATCTATAATGGCTTGTTGTAAATCGGTATGCATAAGGGAGCAATATACATGTTAGTTATGTCAGGGACGAGAACACTGTATTGTCTTGCGACGTAAATTTTAAATCAGCTAAGTGTTTAGGTTAGTTATGTTTCTTAATGCTGTCAATCCCCATGTGCATAAAGGCCACTACTAGATAGCATCGTCTTCAAGGTTATTGCGTCAACTACTAGGGAATAATTGGTTGAGAAGTTTAATGAATTGCAACTGATAATCGGAAGCAGCGAAAGCATCCTGCACAATATGCAATACTTCTTGATGATAGGCTCCTATTTTGGCTTGTGTGTATGTCTTGCCTCCATGTTGATTGATAAACTTACAAACGGGTGCTGCTATATCGAACGGCTGTGCATCGCTAGTGATCAAACCTTGGATATACTGCATTTCCGCTGGTTGCGCTTGCTCCAAGCTATGGATGAGTGGCAGGGTAAATCTATGTGCTTTTAAATCCATAAAAGGCATCTTTCCTGTTGCGGCATCACAATCATAGTCCACCAGATCATCTGCTAGCTGAAAAGCGATACCCAACCTATTACCCATATCATAAACAGTTGCTTGTTGTTTTTGGGAAGCATTAGCTGCAATCGCGCCTACCATGCAGGCCATCGCCATTAAACTCCCGGTTTTTTTCTCTATGATGCGTATATACCGTTCCTCACTACATGCCGTTGCCTGCGCTTGCGGTAATTGCATCACTTCTCCTTCAATCATATCCTGCACAGTTTGTGCAAAGAGATCTAAATAGTCATAATCCTGATACGATGCGATGAAACGCAGTATACTAGCCAAAATGTAATCTCCCCATAAGACGGCTGGTTTATTCCCCAACTGTGCATTGACGGTTGGCGCAAAACGTCTGATACGTGCTTCATCTATTACATCGTCATGAATAAGGGACGCATGATGTAGCAAGGCTACGATAGCGGCGCCACGCAAGGCTTTTTCTGAAATGTTTCCGCTAAGCATCCCCGCTACCAAGATGGTGAGCTGGGGGCGTATAACCTTGCCTTTGTGTTGTAATACCGCAGCGGAAAGTTGTTGTAGCAAGGCCTGATCGTTGGCCAAGCATTGTTGCATGTAGGTATGGATCCTATCGAATGCTTGTTGCATGTTATCAAAAAGGTTCTTGTCTGGTTTAGGGAGTGCAATGCCTATCTCAATGGTATGTAAAATTATGCTTTCTGGATCAATTTCACACTGGGATGACCATGTTTAGGCAAAAGATATCTATAAACCGGAGGAAGACCCTTGGGAAGTCTGTAGAAATTTTGTTTACTTTAATCAGATGTTATAGCGCTTACTTCTTCATGCACCTGAAAGCGTTATCGCACTAGTTAATATATCGATTATAAAAATATGCTTAAGGTAAATACAAGATGAATAAAACAACTATCATTACAAAACTTGCAGACCAGACTGGTATTAACAAAGCAGATGTGCAAACTATTGTTGAGAATATGCTAGAGCTCATTCAACAAACCTTGTTAGAGAATGAAGAAATTCATTTCAAAGGGTTTGGTAGATTTTGTAACAAGAAGCGATCTCAAAAAATAGGTAGGAATATAACTACTAATACAGCTATAACCATAGCCGCACATTATGTGCCCGTGTTAAAAATGTCTAACTCGTTTGTGCAGCAGGTCAAGGAGAAGCTGAAAGTTTAATTTGTGCGCATAGCTTTCTAGCCCCCAAATGTGGCACTTGACGTCCTTCATTGCCCCGTTTTGGCTTTGCGAACGGAGTAAGCAAGTAATGGCTACTGTGAACCTAAAGCAAGTGTAACATCATCAAAATCGCTCGAACGTAATCCGAAATTCTTATTTTTGACAACGGCATGCAGCTCTATCCATTGCATACCTCCATCAAAACACTAAAATTACACACCTATGTTACGTTATCACACCATTGACACCAACCTATTCATCACCAACAGAGAAAGGCTGACCAAGCTTTTGAACCCCAATTCCTTATGCGTGCTAAATGCCAATGATATTATGCCACAAAATGGTGACGGCATCATGCCCTTCCGGCAAAACAGTGACCTCTTCTACCTATCAGGCATTGATCAAGAAGAAACAATCTTAGTGCTATTTCCTGATGCGCCAAAAAAAGAATGGAAAGAAATGCTTTTCATCAAAACAACCAATGAAACCATCATTACATGGGAAGGGCAAAAATATACTCCAGCGGAAGCAAAAGCGACGAGTGGCATCCCCAACATACACTTCTTGGAAGAGTTTGAATCTATCTTCCGCATGCTGATGGCGCAAGCCGATTATGTATACCTCAACAGTGATGAACATATCCGCTCTACCAACCTTGTGCAAACAAGAGACATACGTTTTATTAATTGGTGTAAAGATCACTATCCCTTGCATACCTATCAACGTTTAGCGCCCTTGATGCATCAGCTGAGGATGATTAAATCTGAATTAGAGGTCGACCTCATAAGACAAGCTTGTGCGATTACAGAAAAAGGATTTCGTAGAATTTTACCTTTCATCAAGCCAGGTGTGATGGAGTATGAGATAGAGGCAGAATTCATTCATGAATTTATCCGCAACTGTTCTAGAGGCTTTGCCTACGAACCAATCGTAGCATCTGGTAAAAATGCGTGCGTATTGCACTATTGCAATAACAATCAACCCTGCCAAGCAGAAGAAACGATTTTGCTAGATGTGGGCGCGGAATACGCCAACTATGCCTCAGATATGACACGGGTAGTACCTGTCAGTGGCCGCTTTACGAAAAGACAACGGGCTGTATATGATGCCACACTACGTGTGATGGAAGGAGCTAAACAGTTTTTGATACCTGGTAATGACATGGCAACATACCAGCAAAGTGTAGCAGAAATGGTAGAAAAAGAGCTGGTCGATTTACACCTCATTAGCCTCACAGACATCAAACAACAAGATCCCAAACGGCCAGCCTATAAGCAATACTTTATGCATGGCGTGTCCCATCACCTAGGGTTGGGCGTCCATGATGTAGCGCATGTGCATCAACCGTTTGCGGCAGGCATGGTTTTAACCATAGAGCCGGGTATCTACATACGGGAGGAAGCAATAGGCATGCGGTTAGAGAATGACGTCATTATTCGAAAAGAGGGTGTAGAGGATTTAATGGCCAATATCCCTATTCAAGCTGATGAAATAGAGGCTTTGATGCATGCGGAATAATAGCGCCAGCACTAGGTAATATAAGTGACTTCTGTATGCATATAATATTTCATCCCGTGCTCCAAAGCATCTATGACTAACCTCCCTCTATCATCTATCCCCTGTATTACACCTTGGAAGATACCTTGTTGATCTTGAAATGTTCTGGTAGTATGTAATCCATACAAATGCTTTACATAGTCTTGCTTTAATTCATTTAATCGATTGTCATACAACCGATCATACTGCTTTTGTATGCCATCAGTTAGTTGACGAAGTAATGGCGCTAAACTAAATTCACGGCTTGCTAGTAAAGCAAGCGATGTGGCATATGGCAGATCGTTGAAGTTGGTTTGATTAACGTTTAACCCAATACCGATGACAGCAGCTTTGATAGTATCCTTTTGAACCATATTTTCCACCAGAATACCTCCTAATTTTTTATCTCCAGCATATATATCATTAGGCCATTTGATAGTTAAGCCATATTGCAGCGTAGGGAATAAAGCCTCACAAATACCCAATGCGGATATGATGTAAAGGGAAAAAGTATTTTCTATAGCTAACCAAGAGGGGTAGAAAATGATAGAGAAAGTAAGATTTTGACCTGGCAATGTCACCCATTGCTTACCACGTTGTCCTTTTCCTTGCGTCTGTTCGTCTGTAATCACTATTGTGCCTTCAAGCACGTTTTGCGTAGCAAGCAGGTTTATAGCCATTGTGTTCGTAGATTCACAACTGCTGTAATAAATTATTTTGTCCCCTGTAAATGGCATAATGCGTAAAATGATTTTCTTTAGTTAGACTAAAAATATAGTAATCTCATTATCTTTAAAAACAAACCCCGTAACATTCATCATGAACTTTATAGATGTGTAAAACTAGATGCCGCCTTCAAGAGAGTCTTTGGATCCGATAATAAAGATATTCTACTGCATCTAGTCTCTCCGCAATAAGAGCTGAAAAAGAGAAAAAAGGCGAGGAAAAAGGTAAAGCAGAAGTCAACCTAGATACAGAAAGAAGTGACTAGCCTTAGGCACAGATAAAGTCATCATCATGCAAGCGACAGGATTAATCGCCGAGGAATTGGATCACATCAACCTTGTAAACTAATTACCGCTTTTATATTATATTGCTTGATTTATACGCAGAGCGCAGCGCAATTGCTAGACTCATTCACACACATTATTAAACATTAAAACTTTACATACGTATCATGCATCGCAAAAAGAAAAACAACTTACAGGAAATATTTAAGTCACAAACCTTCTCTATTATCACCTTACTTCTCTGCCTCTTCAGTCTTTTTTATATAAATACCATACAAGGCAGTATCTCCATTTCTGAACGCCGCTTCGAAAAAATGATGCTAGATAACGATATAGAGGAAGTAGCACTCATTATCAATCAAAACTTAGTAGAAATAACCCTCAAGCCAGCGTCATGTTTCAAAGACGCCTATAAAGCTGAATTAGAAACTAGGCAATTTGTAACCATAGACCAAGCACCGCACTACAAGTTCAGAATACCCTCTGTAGATATTTTTAACGCCAACTTTAAAGCCATAGAAGACAAGCTTCCCGTTGAAGAACGTATAGGTTATGTCGCCAAACATCGCACCGATATATCTAATATGCTTATCAACTGGGGGATATTCTTTCTTGTCTTACTAGGATTCTACGTTTGGGGACGTAAAATGACAGGTAACTTTGGAGGCGGAGGATTATTCAACATAGGTCGATCCAGTGCTTCCCTTTTTGATGCAGACAATGATGTCAAACTAACGTTTAATGACGTAGCAGGGCTACAAGAAGCCAAGCAAGAAATACAAGAAATCGTAGAATTCTTAAAAGCGCCCGAAAGATTCACCAAACTAGGCGGCAAAATACCCACAGGAGCCCTCTTGATAGGCCCTCCTGGCACAGGTAAAACATTATTAGCGAAAGCCGTTGCAGGCGAAGCTAATGTGCCTTTTTACTCCATTTCCGGCTCCGACTTTGTGGAAATGTTTGTAGGCGTAGGCGCAGCCAGAGTGCGCGATCTCTTTAACAAAGCAAAAGCAAAAGCCCCCGCTATCATATTCATTGATGAAGTAGATGCCATAGGCAGAGCAAGAGGCAAAAGCCCCATGCTTGGAGGAGGAAATGACGAACGGGAAAACACCTTAAACTCACTACT
Organism: Amoebophilaceae bacterium; assembly: GCA_023257955.1. Classification (GTDB taxonomy): domain Bacteria; phylum Bacteroidota; class Bacteroidia; order Cytophagales; family Amoebophilaceae; genus Amoebophilus. The sequence continues at coordinate 28,439 of JALRAY010000001.1, forward strand.
CGTAGAAATGGATGGCTTTGGCACCAACTCCGGCATCATTATTCTAGCAGCCACCAATCGCCCCGATGTATTAGACCCTGCACTACTGCGCCCAGGAAGATTCGATCGTCAAATCAGTATTGATAAACCCGATATCATAGATAGAGAAGCGATCCTATCCGTACACATGAAAAAGCTGCGGCTAAGTAAAAAAGTCAATATTAAAAAACTAGCTGCCCAGACGCCGGGCTTTGCAGGCGCAGAATTAGCTAATGTCAGCAATGAAGCAGCCCTCATCGCGGCCCGTTCCAACAAATCATTTATTGACATGAGCGACTTTCAACATGCCATAGATCGCGTAATCGGGGGGCTCGAAAAGAAAAACAAAATCATATCCCCAGAAGAGAAACGCATTGTATCCTATCACGAAGCAGGACATGCCGTTGTCAGCTGGTTTTTGGAACACGCATCCCCATTAGTCAAAGTAAGTATCGTGCCACGCGGTGTATCAGCACTGGGATACGCACAGTACTTGCCTAAAGAACAATTCCTCTATCAACAAGAACAACTCTTAGACATGCTTTGTACCGCCTTAGGAGGCAGAATAGCTGAAGAAATTACCTTCAATGAAATTTCTACAGGCGCGGTGAGTGATTTAGAGCGTGTGACTAAAATAGCCTACGACATCGTAACGGTATATGGCATGAATAAAAAGATAGGAAACATTTCCTTCCCAGATCCTGCTAACAATAGCGAGTATACCTTTAACAGACCTTATTCCGAACATACCGCGCAAACTATTGACGAAGAAGTAAGAAGTATTATAGACTCCGCCTACAAACGAGCAAAAAAAATACTGCTAGAAAAACAACAAGACCTGGAAAAAGTTGCTAAAGAGCTACTCCAAAAAGAAGTTATCTTCGAAAAAGATTTAGAACGCCTCGTAGGACCTAGACCTTTTCCTAAACACCATCATATGGCACCCAAAGTAGGTATAAAAAAGGATACTAAAGCTAGTAACCATCCTAAAGACAAAGAGAACAAACCAAATACAACGTTGGATTCCAAAGCCAAGCTCCAACCTAGCAGCAAGCAACAAGACGAGCAAAAGCAGCTACAGCATGTTGCAAGATATCAAGCACCCAAAGAGCGCATACAAGTTTCCAACAGCGATAAGACTCTAAACAGCATACCAACGATCGTAAAGAATGAAGCGAAAAAAGAAGCGAAAACAAATACTATTCGTAAAAAAGATACAGATAGCGTAGGAGAAGAAAAACAAGGTTAATTAATTACTAAAGCAAACCACACATCAACCACCATATGGCTATAAAAATTACAGATGCATGCATCAACTGTGGTGCTTGCGAACCAGAGTGCCCCAATAACGCGATATATGAAGGCGGCGTCGCTTGGACTTGGGCGGAAGGTACAGCGTTACAACAAGTAGTAGACAATGGTACAACCATAGACGCAATTACGCCACAAGACGCCCGTTCGGATGAGGTATATTACATCGTTACCGAAAAATGCACCGAATGCGTAGGCTTTCATGACACCCCACAATGCGCAGCCGTTTGCCCTGTAGATTGCTGTATCCCAGATATGCAGCATCAAGAAAGTCAAGAAGAACTACTCGCAAAAAAGCACAAACTACATAACACTAACACTATAAGCTAACCCATTTAAAAATGAAAAAAACTATAAGCACTCATTACTACACTATCTGCAAGAATATAGTATATATTTTACTAGTATGTCAATTATTAACTAGTTTTCAAGCATCACCTTTACCAGATAATTCAGCATCAGAAACAGAGTTATCATCGGCTACAACATTTGAAGAAATTTTACAAGAATTAGAAGATGATCCACATTTATCTGGAATATCCATTGGGCTTTCTATTCAAGATACTGATACTCTCTACTTGGATTATAATGCAAAGAAACTTTTACGACCTGCTTCTATATTAAAATTATTATCTACAGCATTAGCTTTTAAATATCTTGACTTAACAACACCTTTTGCTACAAAAATTGGATATACGGGAACTATTAAAAACAGAAAACTAAAAGGTGATTTAATCATTCAAGGGGAATCTGATCCAACATTTGCTTCTCCACGCTATGAAGAAGATATAGAAAAAGTCTTCGAAGAAATTATCAAGCCTCTAAAAGATTTGTCCATAAAACAAATAACAGGTGATATCGTTATCGATGCTTCGCATTTTGAAAAGGCCCAAGTACCTACATCTTGGGAATATGAAGATTTAGGGAATTATTACGGAGCTGGGGCAACAAGCTTAAATTTTTATGAAAATTCTTATAGTCTTGTTTTTCAATTAGGAGAATATGTTGGAGCGAGAACTAGTATAATAAAAATGCATCCAGAAATAACAGAATTGACCCTTATAAACGAAGTTACTACCAACGAAGAAGGCAGTGGCGACCAAGCTTATATTGTGGGTAAAGAATTCTCTAATGATCCCATTATTAGAGGGACATTACCTATGGGAAAAGCCTTTTATACAATAAAAGGCAGTACTCCAAATCCTGTAAATGTGTTTCTAGATTATTTGATAAAACATCTGAAAGCTAATGGGATTAAAGTGGGAGGAAAAGCCAAAATTTGTTATGACAAAATAGATCAACCAGTGGAATGGATACATACGAAAAACTCCCCTCCATTACAAGAAATAGCAACAAAGCTATTAAAAGATAGTATCAATATTTATTCTGAAGCCTGTTTAAAAAACATAGGGCTGAAATGTTTTAACTTCGGTTCAACGGATAATGGCATAAAAATATTTGAAAATTTTTTATTTGCATTAGGGCTGCAGGAGAATGCTTTCTATCTATTTGATGGTTCTGGCCTTTCACATAAGAACCTTATCTCTCCAGAAGGCTTTACTCAAGCTTTAGAGTCTCTTAAATCTGAAGAAAATTTCGAGCGTTTGTTATCTTCCATTCCCAAAGCTTCTAATTATGCTGCTTTTGCTGATCTAGAAGATATTACACAACAGCAGATTTATATAAAAAGTGGTTCTACATCGCAGATTTGTTGCTTTGCAGGATATATAAGAACGGAACAAAATAAGTTTTTAAGTTTTTGTTTTATGTGTAATAACTGTCCTAAACGCCATACAGCCTTCCGCGTATTTGTTAAGAAACTTCTTCAAGTGACTTCAAAACTTTGAAATTTAAATTCATCAACAAATCAATACTATGCAGTAACGTATAGAAAGTAGATTGCAAATGAAATTTGCTTCTATAGTATAAAATGCTGTTCTTTGTATTCAAATTAATTTTATAAATCAACTTTTAAGATAACTATAGATAATTGTGGATACGAACATAGAATCACCAGGCGTTTATTCCGAAAGAGTAAAAGCAGGGAAACGAACATATTTTTTTGATGTAAAAACAACACGTGGCAATGATTACTACCTTGTCATCACCGAAAGCAAAAAGCAATCAGATGGTGATGAAAGCTATTTTCTGCGACATAAAATTTTTGTATACAAAGAAGACCTTAAGCGGTTTGCACAAAGTTTGCAAAGCACAGCCGACTATATCATGACCGAACTATTACCTGATTATGACTTTGATCGGTCTTGGCGTGATAATAATGAAACTGAGTACGTGAATAACTAAAACCAAGAAATCATTGCTTGACTTACTACTCCTAGGTCATTCGTATAACAACTTGTTGTGGTACTGGCACATATGTATTTTTTACATTGTGCCAGTTTTTTATGTCCTCCTTCAAAGCAACAGCTATCATTATCCATCATATTCATATCATGCATAACACCAGTAATCACATCAGACGTCAGTTTATTGAATTTTTTCAATCGAAAGATCACCATAGCGTACCCCCCTCCCCCATTGTGAATAAACAAGATCCGCAGCTCCTATTTACCAACGCGGGGATGAATCAATTCAAAGACATTTTTTTAGGTCAAAAACCTCCCCTCTACCCCAGCGTAGTCAACAGTCAACCTTGCTTACGTGTCTCTGGTAAACACAACGATCTAGAAGAAGTAGGCGTAGATACCTACCATCACACCATGTTTGAAATGTTAGGCAACTGGTCCTTCGGAGATTATTTCAAAGAGCAGGCTATTCAATGGGCATGGGAGTTATTAACCACTATCTATCATTTACCCAAAGAAAGGATGTACGTAACGGTATTTAAAGGGGATGAAAAGGAAAGATTAACTATGGATGAGGAAACCTTTCACATCTGGGAACAATACATCCACCCTGAACATATCTTGTACGGAAGTAAAAAAGACAACTTTTGGGAAATGGGTGATAAAGGACCCTGTGGACCTTCTACAGAAATTCACATCGATCTGCGTTCCGAGGAAGAAAGAACAAAGCTACCTGGTAAAGAGCTTGTCAATGCAGGTCATCCGCAGGTAATAGAGCTTTGGAACCTTGTCTTTATACAATATGAACGGACTAGCGAAGGACTCTTACATCAGCTTAAAAACAAATATGTGGATACAGGCATGGGGTTTGAAAGGCTAGTGATGGTGCTACAAAACAAAACCTCTGCTTATGACACAGATATTTTTCTCCCCTTGACAGAGAACCTGCTGGCGATGCATGCCCAACAAGAACATCCAACACCCACTAATGAAGAGACCCCAATAGCCATCCGCGTGATAGCAGACCACATTCGTGCCATCACCTTTGCGATAGCAGATGGGCAATTACCTAGCAACACACAAGCGGGCTATGTGATTAGAAGAATTTTGCGAAGAGCTGTCCGTTATGGATATACCTACCTAGGGTTTAAAGCACCCTTCATGCACCAGCTTATTGCTGTGCTCTCGAAACAGTTTCAATACATCTATCCACAGATCATCAACCAAAAAAGCTATATAGAGCAGATTGTGGAAAATGAAGAAAGCATCTTTTTTAAAACCCTTACCACAGGGCTAGAACGACTCGATCATATAATTAACCATTTGCCAGCAGGGCTAACCACCATAGATGGCGCTATCGCTTTTGAGTTGTATGATACCTACGGTTTCCCGTTCGACCTCACCAAACTAGTGGCCGCAGAGAGAGGGATTGAAGTAGATGAAAAGGGCTTTGACCAAGCTTTACAACTGCAACGTGATAGGTCTCAAAAAGCAGCTATCGGCACACATGATGATTGGCAGGTGTTGATAGATCAGCCATCTACTTTTGTAGGCTATGATCAACTACAGGTCTCTACACACATCACACAATATCGCAAGGAAGCAAAAAGCCAACCAGCCGTTTATCACCTTGTATTGGAACAAACCCCTTTTTATCCAGAAGGAGGAGGTCAAGTAGGTGATACAGGGCAGTTAATTATAGGAGATGAAGTTATTCCCGTACTCGATACCAAGAAAGAGTTTGAACAAATCATTCACTATACCCACCAACTACCTTCCGACCTGAATGCGGCGGTAACGGCAAAAGTAGATAGCTCACGAAGACAACGCATCAGTAACAATCACACCGCCACCCACCTCCTGCATGCTGCTTTAAAGGAAGTATTAGGCACGCATGTGGAACAGAAAGGATCTTTGGTGACAGCGGAATCATTACGTTTTGATTTTTTGCACTATAGCAAAGTTACTACTACAGAACTGGCAACCATAGAAAAGATTATCAATCAAAAAATCAGAACACTCATTAACCTGCAAGAAGTTCGGCAAATGCCGCTAGAGCAAGCCAAAGCATTAGGAGTGACAGCATTGTTTGGGGAGAAGTATGGAGAAAATGTGCGCGTAATTACCTTTGATGATCATTTTTCAAAAGAGCTTTGCGGAGGAACCCATGTAACTAATACAGGTCAAATAGGCTGCTTCAAGATCATTGCAGAAAGCAGCGTAGCAGCAGGCACAAGGCGTATAGAAGCAGTAACGGCAGAAGCAGCGGAAGCGTTTTGCACCCAACAAGCTATCACCTTGCGGCAAGTAGCAGAGATTCTCAAACATCCCAAAGATGTGATTCAAACGCTGCAACAGCTAATGGATGAAAAAGCAACCTTAGTGAAAAAGCTACAAGCGCAGCAAGACCAAACAATACAGGCGACCATCCAACACCTGCAACAACACATTCAACCCATCAATGGCATCCCTACCATCATAGAAAAAATCAACATACAGACGGTACAAGGCTTGAAACAAGTCATTGGAAGCTTTAAAAACCGAGAAGAAAGATTATTCGTTACCTTGGTAGCCACCATTGATCAAGAACCGCATGTAGCAGTTTGTATAACACCTACACTTCTTAAAACATCCGCATTGAACGCCAGTGTTATCGTCAAAGAACTATCTAAAATGATGCAAGGAGGAGGAGGAGGGCACCCCTTTTTAGCGATGGGTAAGGGAAAAGATACTAGTAAGCTAGAGGAAGTCTTGATGGCAGCTAAAGGCATCATACAAACAGCGCTATAATTCTATAATTGCAGGCAGCACATCGGTACGTAGAGCCCCTTTGCCTTGATGAATCCTTTTTTTGATGGCATAACGCTACTATCCGTCTGTTACCACCCTTTCGTAGAGGGCGAGACAACTATCCTCCTTCCCGCGCATGATAGCTTGGTCCTCGGAAGTCTTATCTTGATACCCTAATAAATGCAAGACCCCATGCGCCATCACCCGGTGTAGTTCTTGCAAAAAAGGAACCTGGTAGGTAGCTGCATTCTCACGTACACGGGGTATGCTAATGTAGATCTCCCCTTCTAGCACATTTGTCGTTTCTCTATAATCAAAGGTGATTACATCCGTAAGCGTATCATGCTGCAGGTACTGCACATTATGGGCATGCAAGTAGTGATCAGAGCAAAAGATAAAATTCAGATAACCTAGGACAGCATTCTCTGCTACTATCACATGCTGTAGCCAGCTAGTAACAACCGCTTTTTTAGGAAGCGTAAAGAAAATATCTTCCGTAAAGTAATTAATTTGTGATGCGTACATAGCAGTATGTGAGCGTTGATAGAGCATGTAAGGAGACAACTAACAGTCAGTAGCCTTTCGAACAGCATTAAATTACCAAAAACCGATAATATTCCATAACATGAAAAGAGACACAACTATCTTCAATTTAATTGAAAAAGAATACCAACGTCAACGACAAGGTATAGAGTTAATCGCCTCCGAAAACTTTGTTTCCCCGCAAGTCCTGGAAGCTACAGGCAGCATCCTCACCAACAAATACGCAGAAGGGTTTCCTGGCAAGCGATACTATGGTGGTTGCGAAATCATAGATGAAGTAGAAAGCCTAGCCATAGCACGTGCTACTCAGCTCTTCAATGCCTCATGGGCCAATGTACAACCTCATTCTGGCTCCCAAGCCAATGCGGCCGTCATGGCTGCCATCTTATCCCCTGGAGATAAGATACTAGGCTTTAACCTCACCCATGGCGGACATTTGACACATGGCTCTTCCGTGAACTTCTCTGGCAAACTGTATCAAGCACATTTCTATGGCCTCAATCAGCAAACAGGTCGCATTGACTGGGAAGAAGTAGCAAAACTTGCTACAACGCACAAACCGAAGCTCATCATATGTGGGGCTTCGGCCTATAGTCGAGATTGGGATTATGAACGATTACGGACAGTAGCCGATGAGGTAGGCGCTTTCTTGCTGGCCGACATAGCGCACCCTGCGGGATTGATTGCACGAGGATTGTTAAATGACCCTTTGCCCCATTGCCATTTCGTCACAACAACCACCCATAAAACCTTGCGAGGCCCACGTGGTGGTATGATCTTGATGGGGCAAGACTTCGATAACCCTTTCCAAAAAAAAGATACGAAAGGCAACCTAAAAAGCATGTCCTCCTTAGTAGATGCTAGCGTATTCCCAGGTACGCAAGGAGGCCCTTTAGAGCATGTCATTGCCGGTAAAGCCATCGCCTTTCAAGAAGCACTCAGTGATGAGTACTTTGATTATATACTACAAGTGAAAAAGAATGCGGCACAATTAGCAAAAGCCTTCATGGCAAGAGACTACAAAGTGGTATCAAATGGCACAGATAATCACCTGCTGCTCGTAGACCTGAGCAATAAAGCCATAACTGGCCAAGTAGCGGAGAAAGTTCTGGAGAAAGCCGCCATTACTATCAACAAAAACATGATTCCGTTTGACAAGCAACCTCCTCATACTTGCTCTGGCATGCGACTAGGCTCACCTGCCATTACCACACGCGGGTTGCAGGAAGCGGATATGAATCAAATTGTAACGTGGATAGATGAAGTATTGATGTATCCTGCAGATGTACAAAAAATCAACCGCATACAAAAAGAAGTAGCAGAATTCATGGAGCAGTTTCCCGCACCTTTTGATAAGATAAGATGAAGCCGTGTGCATATTCCTGGGTTAATGGTATCAGGTAGTTTTGCAGGAACATAAATAGCCTTAGGACCTATTCTAGGATATCCCACAAGAGCTTGCAAGCCTTTATGATCATTCCACACAAATTTGACCTCTGGTTGACCTAATTTCAATGGAGTATCATCTATGAAAGATGTAGGTTGAGTATCAAGCGCTGAGCGGTCATCATCTATGCATGTGGTTGCTTGCATAGTTGCTTGTTGATCTATTGGTAAAAGTATTTCATTACCTCCGCAGCTAGTGAGTAGTTGACAAGCAAGTAATAAGCATGCTATGCTTCTTTGAGCCTTTGTCGTCGTACTATGTTTATACTTTTTCATGAAAGGTCTATTTAAAGATTAATTATTTCTGCTTTCTACAAAGTTACCTATGCAATTCATTCATGCAAATTTCAGTAATTAGAAAGCTTACCACCCGACAGATGAAAATTTGTACTATCTACCCTCTGATAAATATTCTTTTAAGCATACATAGTTTAGTCACGCAACCTCATCTTTTGTGGAGTTATAAACACACTGTCGGGTGGTAAGGTTATAGCGTACACATTTTGTATTGTGACATGCATAATTTGTAGTCCCGGATTGTAACTTTGTGAGCTAAATTATAGTAACTACTCAGTTACCATAAACACCATTTCCAGGCTTCTAGGAGTTATTGAAAAATGTTAGAGTAGTAATTTGGCTGCATTTTCTTCTTTTTTATTCCAAATGCAAGGGTTGATTCTTTTATAAAGCCCTTCTATTGGCTTTAAAAGCCTTTTCAAGTACCTGAGTAGTTACAAATTATATTTACAATAACATAAAAATGACAAAAACACGCATAGCCATCAATGGCTTTGGTAGAATTGGTAGAATAACCTTCCGCAAGCTCATCGATCAGGACAATATAGAAGTCGTAGCCATTAATGACTTGGCTGATATTACGACTTTAACACATCTTTTAAAATACGATTCTACGTACGGCCCTTTCTCGCAAACCGTCTCTATTTCCGAAAAAGATGCGCAACTACATGTAGAGGGGCAGTGTATACAGGTACTTTCTCAACCGAATCTCATGGACCTTCCTTGGAAGGATTTAAAGGTAGATATCGTAGTAGAAGCTACAGGTAAATATGCAGATCATGCTAGTCTAGTTAAGCATATAGCAGCAGGTGCTCAACAGGTAATTGTCTCTGCTCCTGCTAAATCCGTTCCCACCATTGTATTAGGCATCAACGATCATGTTTTAGCTACGGCAGGTCCTATCATTTCCAACGCTTCTTGTACTACAAATTGTTTGGCACCATTAGTACAGGTACTGGATCAACACTTTGGTATTGCAAAAGGCTTTATGACTACGATACATGCCTATACTGCTGATCAACGCTTACTAGATACTCCTCACAAAGACTTACGTAGGGCAAGGGCTGCGGCTCAGGCCATTATCCCTACAACAACCGGAGCTGCTAAAACCATTGGTGTAGTCTTACCGCATTTACAAGGCAAATTAGATGGTATGGCTGTACGCGTACCCGTATTAGACGGATCTATGGTAGATTTTACCGCTATGCTACAACAACCTGCCAGCAAAGAACAAATTAATGCGGCTATGCAACAAGCCGCAGATAGTAGCTTAAAAGGCATACTGGCTTATTCAGAAGATCCTATTGTATCTGTAGACGTGATTGGCAATCCTCATTCTTGCGTTTTTGATGCAGGACTTACATACACACAAGGTAATTTTGTAAAGATAATGGGATGGTATGATAATGAAGGAGGATATGCACAACGGCTTGTTGATTTAGTTCAAAAGATGAGTAAACAGTTATAAGCAAGCAGGGAAGCGCCCCAACTACATGGTACAGATGCTCAAGCTTTGATACAAAGGGTTATGTAGATCCAGATAGGAAGCAGTATACTGTTGTATAGCAACAGTAGTTTGATTTTCTTTTTCTCGAAAGAATTGTTGATGAGGTTTACTAAAGTAAAGACGGTAGGGTTCCTTTGTGAGGTCATACATATAATACGAACTCTTTTTACAAGGAGCTAAGCTGTAGAAAATAGACTTAACAGGCACACACTTCTTCCCACTATTGCATTGAATATTATCTTGCAGCGCTTGATGCATGGTATGCAACAACGCTTGACACCAGTCACAAGTGTCTAATGAAGAATAGTAGATAAAGTTGATGGCTAAGACCTTATTGAGCGGCAGTGTTGTTACCAGGTTCTGCAAAATCTCTGGCAACCTATGCAATAACCCTATCAACAAAGCTTCGCTGTGCGCATAATTCGCGATTGTATTCCCTTCAGCTACATAAAGAAACATTTCTTCATCTAACACGTGCTTATATCCATTTTCATACCCTCGGCTCACAAAATCAACCCTACAAGCAGTATCGGTATGGGAGGGAACAAAAGCAAAAAGGCCTTCATTTTTTGAGATACACAATTTAAAGGGACAAACATAGATGTCATTGTTATTGCCTTGTAAGATAACGACCAGTTCTACCAAAAGGTGATTGATGGATTGCTCATCTTGGGCATATAACCGTTGGAGCAAAGCGAGGGTTTTATTCTCTTGAGTATGGAAGATGCATAAGTCTTGATAGTTGACTTGTGCGGTAAGTGCGTAAAAACTAATGCTATCATCAACAAGCCGAAAGCAAAAGGGGCTTTCATACTGCCTATAAATATCATTTATGATGGCTTTCATGTATTAGCATTGATGCATTTATTTTACAACATCCCTCAAGATATACCGCTCTAAAAAACCGCCTCGTTCTTTTTTCTTATCCTCTTTTACTTTATGCACATCTTCTTCCCGAAACTGAAAGGTTACATAAATCGCATCAATCACTTCCAACACATCGGCTAGTTCTTCAAGGGATTGTGCTTCCTTTAATTCATTGGCTTCTTCGATCAACTTATCCAAAATTCGTTTTTGATACTCCTCCTCATCTGCTACATATCCTATAGGTGTTTTACCTGCACTTTCAATAATCTGGGGTATAAAATCTCTTACTAACTTATTCATATAGGCGTTTCAATTGAATGGAGTAACAAAAGAAGGCAGCATCTACAGCGTTTCTAATGATCGTAGGCGCATAACAACCTACATAAAGACCATGACGCCCTTGTATACGCTTTATAGCCGGGACTTATGTAATCAACTTTTTCCTTTTTAAAATCGTTTCTAAAAACTTAATCTCTCCTTGGGAGTTGAATATTTTATGCGGTAAGTGTACTAGATGTGTCTTGGTGAGGATAAGTAGAAAATAGTCTTTATCTAAACGCGCTTTCTTTACCTGCTCCCAAGAGATTGGCATCCCTCTTTTAGTATCCACCTGCATCAAAATTTGCTTACTGGTTATCTCATACCCTAGCCGTTCGAAGATGAGTTGATTTTGTTCTAACTGTGTGGTGCCATAAAACTGTATGAACCAGAAAAGGCTATATAGAATAAGTGCGATACCTGCAAGGACTACAAAAAATAGGGTATGCAAGAAAAAAGTAAGGGATGCTATACTGAGTGCTATGAGGCTAATCCACCATTGTTCTCGTAGAATATTTTGGAGACCTAACTGAATGTAGGTACGATGGGGGAGTTTATACTTTTTGGTTTGGATAATCATAAGCAAAAGCTAAATATATAAGTCTATTATACCTGCTATGAAGGAAGGATGAGTGCTATAAGCTTACAAGATGTGCGAAACACACATTACCGGCATAAGAAAGTGGGCTCTGTAGGATTCGAACCTACGACCCTCTGCTTGTAAGGCAGATGCTCTGAACCAACTGAGCTAAGAGCCCCTCATTTCTCTGTAAGAATTAAAGTGATGTAAAGGTATTGAAATAAAACCAAAAACACATCCTTTTCTCAAAAATATTGCTTTATAGCAAAGCGTGCGCAGATATGGTTTTGCATAGCTACATAAATAGCTATCGGACTTGCGCACTTTGAAAAAATAAAGCTAACTCGATTTCAAGGAAAAGACAGCAAACTATGAAGCTAACAACACAAATGTATGGCCCATGGCTAATGAATGGGGTAAAAACTTTGCAGACATCTATTTTGCTGATATCATATTGATGGGAGAAATCAATTCACTGACTCTAAATATGAATAGCCTCTTTATAGGCAGCACCTACGGCTTCCATCACTGCTTCGGACATGGTAGGATGCGGGTGAATAGCTTTCATAATCTCGTGACCTGTTGTTTCTAACTTTCTAGCTGTTACCACTTCGGCAATGAGCTCCGTTACGTTTTCACCAATCATGTGCGCACCTAACCATTCTCCATACTTCGCATCAAAGATAACCTTAATAAACCCTGTAGAAGCTCCTGTGGCATGCGCTTTACCGGAGGCTGTAAAAGGAAACTTACCTATCTTAATCTGATACCCTGCGTCTTTAGCTGCCTGTTCCGTATAACCTACTGAAGCGACTTCCGGGTGACAGTAAGTGCAACTAGGTACGTTGTTATAGTCGAGCGGTTCAGGATTTAAGCCCCCTATCTTTTCCACACATATAATCCCTTCCGCAGACGCTACATGGGCAAGGGCAGGACCGGGGATGATATCGCCGATGGCATAAATACCCTTCGCAGAAGTGTTATAAAATGCATCTACCACTACACTACCCTTTTCTACCGTTACACCCACCTCCTCCAATCCCAAATTTTCTAGGTTATTGACAACCCCTACGGCAGATAACACGACATCGCACGTAAGCTCTTCCATACCCGTAGCTGTTTTTACACTCAGCTTCGGTTGCTTACCCGTTGTTGTCACCCCGGTTACTTCAGCATTCATGAGTACATTTATACCAGCCTTGGTAAAGGACTGTAAGAGCTGCTTGGACACATCCTCATCCTCTATCGGCAAAATGCGCGGCATATACTCTATCAACGTCACCTCTGTACCGATCGCATTGTAGAAATAAGCAAACTCTATACCTATGGCACCAGCGCCTATGATGGAGATCTTCTTGGGATGCTTAGATAAAGCCAATGCTTCCCGATATCCAATAACCTTTTTATGATCGATGGGACATTGGGTCAAGGATTTGGAACGGCCTCCGGTAGCCACGATGATATGCTCAGCTGCGTAGCGGGTGACTTGCTTGGTTGCTTCGTCCGTTACTAGCACCGTCTTATGGGAACCCAAACGTCCCATACCGGATAGTACATCTATGTTGTTTTTCTTAAAAAGAGATGCGATACCCTTTGTCATCGTATGCACTACGTCACGGCTGCGTGATATCATGCTGGATAAGTCAGGATTGGCTTCCCTTACTTGAATGCCATAGGCTGCTGCATTTTTGATGTAGTCGAATACTTGCGCACTCTTGAGTAAAGCTTTGGTAGGAATACAACCCCAGTTCAAACATACGCCTCCGAGGGCTTCTTTTTCTACTACGGCTACCTTCATACCTAGTTGGGCAGCCCGAATGGCAGCTACATAACCTCCAGGGCCGCTGCCTATAATAATCAGATCGTAAGATGATGTTGTCATATGCTATATAATGGATAAATAGACTAAAAGCTCGTTCCCCTTGCTGTTGAAACTTGCCAACGTCCCTTGCGAGGAGCCGCTTTTATGTTAGTGCGCTGCGCCTTCCATTTTATGTCATTGCGAGGAGCCGCAGGCGACGAAGCAACCCATATGTGGTGTTGCGCATGGTTTTTCTTTGTGTGGGTGGCACTCCGTTGGTAATAAAAGGGTTAGCATGGATTATCTCCGAATACGCAGAGGCCTACGCATCGATGCGCCCTGCGGGGATTGTCTTCACTTGGTGAATGGATCTTGTTCTTTACCTACCGTATCGTACCCCCTATCGACCAATGTATTTCTAATTTTTCCAGCATTTGACTATCCAAACCATAGCCAAAGTCGATACCTATGAGACCGATAGGAAGGTACATCCGCAAGCCTAGTCCTGTTGATTTTTTAAGATCCCATAGTTTCCAATCTTTGTAGTGCGCCCATGTGTTACCCGCTTCAAAAAAGCATAAAGCGTACACAAAGAACATGCTGGACTTGATGATGGGATGGCGGAATTCTGCGCCTATTTTATCAAAAATCACCCCGCCTTCGTAATCAGGATTATGCTTATCTTTTGGCGAGATAGAGCCATCTGGATACCCGCGTAATGAAATAGGTTCACGGCCTAAGATGGAAAAGTCCATCATGCTCTTACCACCTAGCACAAATCTTTCAAAAGGACCGATGCCTCTGCGAGGGGAGTAGTTAGTTAAGAAGCCGGCATGGGCAAAGACATTGAAAACCCAATCCCCAACTACATTGTAATAGTAATTAAAGTCGAGTATCGGTTGGATATATTCCTTGTGTTTCAGCTGCTGTTCTAGTGTCTCTTTGGCTGTTTTGTTCTTTTGAAACCAGCTATAGGGAACCGAAAACTTAGATTGCAAGGAGATGATACTACCCTCTGTTGGGTACATGGGTTGATTCACGGTATTTCTCTCTAAGACCAACTCCAGGCAGAAATCATGCATGATACCCGTATGTGGCTTGTTATTGTCTAGGATATCATGGTTTTTGTAGTTATAAATTTGGTACTTCCCTCCTATTCTGATGGAACAATAATCATCAGGCCAGGTAAGACGCTTGCCTAAGCCTGAGCGTACGCTAAAGGAGCCAATGTAGCTTTTATCATCCTTACTACTTTTCTTTTTGTTATTAGCTACTTGATCTGGTTGCTGATGAAAGACTTTAGCGACGTCAAAATCGAATGCCGTTGGTCTTTGGCCAAATAACCAAGGCTCTATAAACTTAAGACTGATTTCTTGCCGACGAAGGCCTGTAAAAGCAGCTTTTAAATTGATAGATTGCACATCTCCCAGGGGCATCTTCCATCGCAAGGCATTCCTCAATGAAAAGTTATTGGTGCCTACTTCTGCAAATACGGTTATAGGCGCATTGCCTCCTAATTGTGCTCCGAGCTTGGCATCAAAGCGCAAGGCTTCTTTTACCTTCCAAAGGATATCTACGGTATCATTATCCATATTGGGTAATGGTATAATATCCATTTTGCTAGGGTCGAAAATATTGAGCATGGCTAACTCCCGCTGCGAACGGATGATTTTTTTTCTACTAAACTTATCCCCTGGTAAGGTGAGGAGTTCCCTGCGAATGACTGCTTCGTTGGTATACCGGTTGCCTAAAATTTTGATGTCATTGATGGTCGCTTGTTCCCCTTCATGGATGACAAACGCGAGGTCTACGTTGTTGCCGTCTATCGCTACTTCTGTAGGTTCAATATTAAAAAACAAGTAGCCATGATCCATATACAAGGAGCTGATTTCGTTCCCTTCAGGGCTAAAGTATAACCGTTCTTTCAACAAGCTAGCACTGTAGAGGCTACCAGGCTTGATGCCTAAGGCTTTATCTAATTCTTTGGCAGTATATATCTGATTACCTATCCATGATATCTTTCTGATGTAGTATTTCTCCCCTTCCTTGATCCGGAAGGCTATATTCAACAAGCCTGTTTTAGGACTATATACCTTTTCTTGTACAATAGCGGCATCTCTATAGCCTTGATTTTGGTAAGTTGTGACGATGGCTTCTTTATCCGCTTTGTATTGCCCCTTTGTGAATTTGGAGGACGTAAAAATGACGTGTTTCTTAAGATACAACATCGCGTCATCCATGTTCATCCAGTCTTGGTTCCGTAAGATGCCGTTTTTACGAATAGGGTGGAGGGTGCATATTTTATATAAGATATCCCTTACTAACGTAAACCGCGGTTTTTCTTGCAATTGTAATGGCGCTTTCAGTACGTCACTATCTATATGGTCATTTCCGGTGATGATGATCTTGTTAATAATCACTTTCTCCCCTTTATTAATGTTTATATGCAATTCCCGGTAACCAGAATCTTCAGGGTCCGGTACTTCCGTGATGGTGACGCTAACGTCTCTATAGCCTTTATCTAAGAAGTATTTTTTTATATCCTTTTTGACCTTCTTAATCAGCTGTGGCGTGATGATTTTCCCTTCCACTAAGTTGATCTCTTCTTGTATATTCTTCTTTTCTCGTTTGGTAAGACCTTCAATGGTATAGCGGGATAGGAGGGGGCTTTCTTCAATATGAATAGCCAAGGTGATGTAATAATCCTTTACACTGGTGACGTAAATGGATGCATCCTTGATGAGCTTTTGCTTCCACAGGCGCTCTATAGCCTCTCTGATAGCAGGACTAGGAATTTGAATAAGCCCTCCTACTTGCAAGCCACTCATGGCGATGAGAAGCTCCGCATCTATAGATTGCGCGCCTTCTACTTGTATCTCTTGTATTAGGTACGTCTTAGGTTGTACATAATCTATGTTTATGATAGGAGTTTCTTCCTTAAGCGTAGCATTAGTAGGCGCTGTTGACTTGTTTTTAGGGGAATTGGCAGAGCCTTTTGTGCTTGAGCTCTTGGGATCTGCCAGTGCTGGAGCGGTAAAGAAGAGCACACACAGGAACGTGCTGGTGCATGTTTGTAAAAATCGATTTTTCATGATAGGTGGTTACAATTAAGCTACTTTGCCAAATCTTCTATTCCTTTTCTGGTAATTGATGATGGCTTGATATAAATCTGCTTCTTGAAAGTCGGGCCAATACTTCTTTAGGATTACTAACTCCGCATAGGCTACTTGCCAGATCAAGAAGTTACTGATGCGCATGTCACCGCCTGTGCGAATGACGAGGTCCGGATCAGGTATGTTAGAAGTAGATAGGTATTGCTCAAAAACCGCTTCATTGATATCGTTGACTTGTATATGTTGCTTTTGCAGATCATTAACCAAGGAGTGGACAGCTTGTACGATATCCCATCTGCCGCTATAACCGATACAAAACGTCAAAGTCAACGTGTTATTACCACTGGTTGCCTGTATGGCATGCGTAATCACTTCCTGGCAGGTTGCCGGCACATCGTCAAGATCTCCTATAACTTGCAGTTTGATGCCATTTTTGATGAGGAAGGATAGTTTTTCATTGATTGTATCAGTCATCAGAGTCATTAAGCCTGTGACCTCTTCTTCCGGTCTTTGCCAATTTTCTGTAGAAAAGGCATATAGCGTTAAGTAAGGGATATTCAGTTCTACACAACCTTTTATAGCATTTTCTACACTTTGGATGCCATTGAAATGTCCAAATAAGCGAGGTTTGCCTTGTTGCTTCGCCCACCGTCCATTGCCATCCATAATAATGGCTACATGTTTAGGTATATTTTGATTTTGTAGGATATAGGATTTCTTGGTAGTTAAGCTTCTTCCCCAGAGGGGCTGCTGATCGCATTGTTGGTATACGTATAGCCCTAGGCACGTGACAAGGAGGATAAAGAGTGGTATGTGGAGTTTGAATAATATGCTCATGTGTTCTATAAGGAGGGGGGTTAAATAATCAGCATAGCATCACCATAGATAAAGAATTTATATTTTTCCTTTATCGCTACTTGGTACATTTCTTTCGTCATCTCATAGCCTAAAAAGGCTGATACAGCTACCAATGGTAATGATTCTGGTAAATGGAAGTTGGTGACTAACGCATTGCAAATTTTAAAATTATGTGGCGGAAGGATGAGCTTACTCGTCCAATCATTGAAGGTCTTTAGATTACCAGCGACGGAAACGGAATTTTCTAACGCGGTAGCTGTAGCGGAGCCTATGGCACAAATTCTTTTTTTTGCGCCTAAGGCCTTGTTGACGGCTAGCACTGTTTCTTCTGAAATATTCAGAAGCTCTGCACCTAGTTTATATTTTGCGAGATCCTCTACCTCTATATTTTTGACAGCATTCAGACTGATATGTAAGGTAACAGCTGCAGCATGTACGCCTTTGAGCTCTAATCTTTTAAGCAAGTGTGGGGTGACATGCAAGCCGGATGCGGGAGGAACGACGGCACCTATGTGCTTTGCAAAAATAGTCTGTAACCTTTCTTGGTCTATCGGTTCATAGGGGCGCTTAATCTGTTCCGGAAGTGGCATACGACCGAACCGTTCTACAATGTCATATAGCTCTTGTGTGGTACCATTAAATAAAAATTTCAGCGTTCTGCCTCTAGAGGTAGTATTGTCCAAAACCTCAGCTACCAACTCATCATTCTCCCCAAAAGAAAGCTTGTTGCCTACACGGATTTTTCTTGCAGGCTCCACTAACGTATCCCATAGATGTTCCGTGCTTTCCAGCTCCCGTAGCAGAAAGACTTCTATTTCCGCCACGGTTTGATCTTTGCTGCCATATAGCTTTGCCGGTAATACTTTGGTATCATTCAAAACCACCATATCATCTTCCTGCAAGTAATCCACCAAGTCGTTAAAGGTTTTATGCTCTATTTTTCCCGTTTCCTTATGTACAACCATCAAGCGCGCATCCCCTCTGTGTTCGGAAGGGTGGGTGGCAATAAGTTTAGAAGGCAAGGTAAAGTTGAATTTAGAGAGTTTCATGGTGATGTAATGTATATAGGGTAGTACGCAAGGTGCCTTTAGGGGAAGAGTTATGAGCGCATACGTTGTTACACAAGGTAGTGGATCCAGCTTTGTAAAACTTACTTCATGCAATCGCTTCACACGTATGCTTAATATGCAGGACCCAAAAAAGTTGGTAGCAAATTTAATGTATCTAAGGAATATATCTGCATAAAATAGAAGATTGCTCATTGGGAGCTCCAGATCCTACATTGTGCCTATGTGCTGCCGCATCATGTATGACCTCCGCTGTATGTATACACAGGGCTGTAACGTTATTTGTGGAAAATGAGTACAACCATCACCTAGCAGCTGCTAGCAACTGCTAGTTTTTATACTGATCGTGAAAGAAAAAGCGAAATTCTTTGGGTAACTCCCCTCCCACGTGATAATTTCAAGTCAGGCTATT
>JALRAY010000020.1 GCA_023257955.1 Amoebophilaceae bacterium
AAAATCGCTTATGACAACTAAGTTTCACATCGTTAACGTAGCTTGATTTTTCGTGTTTCATAATCTGATGTGTATATCCATCAATTGCAGTTAACGCTACATAAATTTTTGCAAAGCACCTTAAGCTTTAGAATCATGCATGAAGCAGCCGAAGAAATAGAGCTTAAAGAATCTCATTATCACTTTTTGATGATAGGCTTATTAAATGGTATCATGGCTGGCTACGACGTCACCCATGAAATAGAGTCAGGTCGCGGTTATGTGGATACGATGATTATGCCTAGAGCGCTATTTTGCAAAAGCACACAAGCTATACTGCTAGAATACAAGTATGCCAAAGAGGCCAAAACCTTACAACAGGAAGCAAAAAAGGGCCTAGCTCAGATAAAGAAGAAGAATTATGTAGCCATTATAGAAAAAGAGAAACACGTCAAAAGCGTGTTACAACTTGGCATAGCTTTTTATGAAAAAGACGTGGCAGTCGTACATGAAATCAAACCTATCAATACCCAATCATGAAAGATACCTACAAGTGATATCCAACCTACGTACCTCTGTCAGATACTTGCATTAATTAAACTGATACACCCCCATTGCTTACCATGCAAAAGATTATCTACATCTATAAGCTTATTATACCGTGTCTTATTGCGAACAGGAAAGCGAAAGCAGCGGCACTGCTAACGCTTTTACTAATAGCCTTGGATGTAGTAGCTACTACGTATTTGCCTTACATCTGGAAAAATTTGATTAGCATGCCACTAGCAGCGCAACAATAGATGTCAACATGCTGATGTTACGTTATACAGCTCGCATCTGCGGGAATAAAATCACTTCTTGAATAGAGGCGGCGTTCGTCATAATCATCGCTAGTCTATCTATCCCAATGCCTACCCCTGCTGTGGGTGGCATGCCGTAGCTGAGAGCTCGCAAAAAGTCTTCATCCAGTACCATCGCTTCTGTATCTCCTCTTTTCCCTAGGGCTAATTGTTCTTCAAACCGCTTTCGTTGTTCCAAGGGGTCATTCAGTTCCGAAAAAGCATTGCAGATCTCTTTGCCATTGCATATCGCTTCAAAACGTTCTACCAGTCGGGAATCATTGCGGTGCTTTTTGGCTAGGGGAGACATTTCTACAGGATAGTCTGTAATGAATGTCGGTTGAATGAGGTGTGGTTCACACTTAGCACCAAAGATTTCATCTATAATTTTTCCTACCCCTGCTGAAGGTTCTATATCGATAGCCAGTTGTTTTGCGGTTGCTCGCAGCTCAGCTTCTCCCATCTGACTGATATCTATGCCTGTGTAATGAGCGATGGCCTCATACATGGTGAATCTTTTCCAAGGTCTTTTAAAGTCTATGCACTGCTCGTCTACGGTTACTTGTGTAGTGCCGTGTAGCTGCAGCGCAATATGCTCTATGAGGGCTTCTGTGAAATCCATCATCCAGAGGTAGTCTTTATAGGCTACGTAGAGCTCCAGCATGGTAAATTCTGGGTTGTGAAAACGGGACATGCCTTCATTCCGAAAATCTTTAGCTATCTCGTATACGCCTTCATATCCTCCTACAATTAATCTTTTAAGGTATAGCTCTGGCGCAATCCGCAAATATAGCTTCATATCCAACGTATTGTGGTGAGTCGTAAAGGGTCTCGCTGATGCACCTCCATAAAGCGGTTGTAAGATAGGCGTCTCTACTTCTTCATACCCATGTCCATTCAGATAGTTACGCATCACTTGGATCATCTGTGTGCGTTGATGAAAGATTTTTCTTGTTGCAGGTGTTATCAAAAGATCTACATAGCGCTGTCTATACCTTTGTTCTAGGTCTGTAAAAGCGTCGTATACTTGGTTTTCATCCTCTTTCACAATCGGTAAAGGATGTAGCGATTTAGCCAGTAAGGTGAGTGCTTTTACGTGAATAGTTATCTCTCCGACGTTTGTGGTAAAGACGTAACCTGCGATGCCTATTAAGTCTCCTATATCCAGCAACTTCTTGAAGACGGTATTGTACAAAGTCTTATCCTCGCCTTTACATAAGGTGTCCCTATGGAAGTAGAGTTGTATTTTCCCTTTAGCGTCTTGCAGCTCTACAAAAGAAGCAGCCCCCATGATGCGCCTGCTCATGATGCGACCTGCTAGTTTTACATTTTGAAAGGCTTCCGGACTGTTGGGGTAATCTTGTAGAATAAGGTGGGTATTGGTAGTGCTGGTAAATAGTTCCGGGGGATATGGGTTGATGCCTAAGGCTTCTAGGTCTTCTTTCTTTTTCCGTCGTAAAAGTTCTTGCTCACTTATATGGGTCATAGTTAGGTGTAATGTTGGTATATTTTGCAGCACAAAAAAAGTGCTTGACATGATGCTGGATATTTAAAAGAAACATATCTCAAAAACTGACTCAATATTTTATACAAAAAGCTCGGAATGGCAGTTTAAATACGAAGAAATATAAAAATGTTGAGGATAATCTTTGATACCCTAGAGGAACTAATAGCCTTATCCTTCAACTAAACAACAGGAGATATGCGAATTTTGCCGTGTTTCTAAATTGCCTTTAGATGATGTGTAAGACGTTTTAGAGATTCAAATTTCAGAGCTCAGCCGTTCAAATTTGCACCGGCGATTCAAGTGGTTGTTCGCGTAACGCTGTTATATTATTCAAAAAGCTTAGCGAAATTATACCCTAGTGTAGGTCTAAAGTTCCAATTCCAAGATGAATACTTAGATTGGCTGCCATCGAATAATATAGACATAAGATCGATATAATAACTTATTCCGAATGATAGACCAAAGTGAGTTTCATAGTCAAATCCTAGTAAAACACCGCCGCGGATGTGGGGTGGATTTCCAAAATCTATTACCCTAATCCCGTTTACAAGGACTACAGAATCTAAAACATAACCTGCTTGTATACCCAAGAAGCAGCAAGCCTGCCTACCTTCTCCAGGATAGATTCTTAAAATAACAGGAACATTGACTGTATTAAAACGTAATACAATTGCCTCTTTTCCTTTATATTTGGGTCTTGCAAATTCTTCCCAAAAATACCAATCAATTGGATCATATGCTAAAGCAACTCGTAAACCTAACTGGTCAAAAAACTTATATTACCCAAAAGCTTTAACCGTCAAGGATAACAAAGCCTCTACTTCTAGTCCGGCTTTGATCCTTGATTTTTCGACATTCCTATATTTTTTAGAATGCTGGTGCATTTTACTTCCTGCTTCCGCCAATGATGGCGTTATTGCCAGTAAAAAGCAACTTACTACCATTACTTTTATCATTTTTGTCATATATAATGTTTATGTATATACTAGGAGCTGTTTACAATTCACATTAAGGAATCCAATTCGGCTTGATTGATGCATTATAGCCTTTGTTTTATCCACTTTTTATCTCTTGGACTTAGTCTTATTATTGAAAATCCAAAGCAATTGGCTTTACAATCAATGAGTTTATCAAATGTAAACAGCTCCTAATTAGGTTAGAGATTGCGGAAGTGTAAATTTTAAAATCAGCTTATTATTTATTTTAAGAAGCTATTATCGAGTTAGTTTCCATGCCAGTTTTCGTATTCTCTACTATAACCAGTATAAGAAGAGTGTAGTTAAAAGTTTGTTAATGAATTTTCTTATCTGTAGTTTTTCCCTGCTCTACATGCTGTATCTTTTCTTGTACCCTGTTGATGTGTTTTTTTAAATCGGGATAGTAACTGGACTGATAGTGGTATTGGGTAATCATTTTGTAACACTTTAAAGCTTCTTCATAATCTTCTTGTAGTTCATACACTCTAGCTGCTTTAGTCCAATATATTGGGGCATATTCTGCATTATGATTCCCTTCTGTAGCTTGTCTATAATATTTAAGTGCTTGTTTATGGTCTCCTTGTTCCAGGTACGCATCGCCTATCAAGGACGCTGCACGTGCTTTTAAGATTGAATCACCGGTCTTAAATTGCTCGAAATAGCAGATAGCTTGCTCGTAGTTAGCTTGCTGTAAGTAGCAGATACCGGCATAGAAATGTGCTAAGTTTCTTGTTTTGGAGTGCTTGTATTTCTGGGTGATATCTAAAAAGCCAGCGTACGCCTCTTCCCCATGTAGTGCATTGTCATAATTGCCTGCTTCAAATTGATAAACGGCTGGAAACATTTCACTATTAGCTAGCCTATCTTGATCTTTGAGGTAAGAACACCATATGCTATAGGATACTCCAGTCGCCATGCTTACGAGTAGCAGAATGATGATACATTTCACACGTTTCATAGATAGATAAGGAACTGTCTTTGTCATATAAATATTTAATGCTGGTTTTGTTTGTTATGCGTAGCTGCAAGCAATCGTTTCTTGCCTTTATTGCCTGTTCTGCTTGCGCTTACTTGTTGCTGGAGTTTATAAATTTCTTGTTGTGTTAAATATCGCCATTTTCCTCTCGGCAAGTTTTTTTTAGTTAAATCAGCATACATTACCCTGTCGAGGGCCAAAATTTGATACCCTAAAGCCTCAAATAACCTACGAACGACTCTATTTTTCCCCGAGTGAAGCATGATGCCTAATTTGGTAGGATCCCCATCGACGATAGAAATATTATCTACCCGGACCATGCCGTCTTCTAGCTGTACCCCTGCTTCAATGGCTGTTAACGATTTCGCGGTTATGCCTGTAGCAAGCGTTACTTGATAGAGTTTCTTGATCTCGTAAGAGGGATGGGATAATTTATGCGCCAGCTCACCATCATTGGTGAGTACTAGCAGCCCTGTAGTATTACGATCTAGCCTGCCGATAGGGTATATTCTCTCTGAACAAGCTCCTTTCACAAAATCTAAAACCGTCTTGCGATTTTCTGGATCTGAATTTGTGGTAATGCAGTTTTTGCACTTATTCAGCAGGATGTAGACATTTTTTTTCGGAGTAAGAACTTTGTTTTTATACCTAACGGTATCTGTTGAGTGTACTTGGTAGCCTAAGGTGGTTACTAGTGCACCGTTAACTGTTATACGTCCGTTTTGTATTAACTCATCTGCTTCCCGCCTAGAACATACGCCTGCATTACTAATCCACTTATTCAACCGTATATAGTTTGCGGATTGGGTATTGGGATGATGTTTTGTAGCAGACGTGTTTGCATGCATAGGTAAGGAAACAATGGATATACTATACTGCGGAAGTAACTATATAGGTGCTATATAATTACAGCATTATTGGGAATACTTCCGTGGATGCGCACACGGAAGTGTGGGTTAGTGCATTGCTCCAAGATGACTTATAGCTTCTTAATTGTTTGTGTTGGCAACCCCGTCATATTACTGATAAATGCTATATCCACATGATTTTTGAGCATATTCTTCGCTATGTAAATTTTTTCATCTTGTCTACCTCTTTGCATACCCTGTACTATCCCTTGTGATATCCCTTGTGATATGCCTTGTGATACATATTGTTGAGCTACTGATTGCATAATTCTTCGGATTTGTTGTTCATTGTTGATGATCAAAGTTAATACTTTTTCTAAATCATATTGTTCTTTGTTAACACACCAGCCAATATATCTGGCTATCATTTCTTTTTATTCAAAAGGGAGGTGTTCAAAATATTCTTGGAACCAATCATGTTCCATAAATTTGGCGAATCCTGTGTAGGGATCATAATCTCTACAGCTTCTAAAGGCGGCAAAGTGAAGACCTAACGTCTTATCTTGGTAAATAATGTCATTTTGATCTTCTGGCAATTGTATCAAATTAAACGGTGCTACATGCAAGTATTGCGCCCCGAGCGCTGGATGGGTATAGTAATTATCAAAGGCGGTGGAATAGTTCCAGGGCTTTGCGCCTGTATAGAGTACGGTGTGCACTACAATAGGGAAAGCGCCGCTATGTTGTTTAATGTGCGATTCTATCACAGCTAAGCGATACTTCGCTAACCGCAATGGCATCTGTTTATCAGGTGTAGACTGGTGCTCACAAACGGCGAAAAAGTACCCTGTTTGCCCATTGGTGAAGGGGCATCTATATAGGATATCGTTATACAGACTAACGCCACCTGTACTCATATGTTGGCTTTCTACCAATGTCATGTGGGGGATATTTGCAATTTCTACAATCTGTTCAGGCAAATAGCGTTGAAAGAATACGGCCGCTTTTTCTCTTCTAGAAAGTAGCTGAAAAAAGAAATTGTTATGAGGTGTACTAACGACTGCCTCTGATTCTTTGCCCATAGTTGTATGTGATAATTGCATATGGTAACCTCTGAGAAGTACGTCTGGCAGCACTATCCAAGACCCGATATACCGTATACGATGTATGTGGTATTAGCATGATTGCTGGCTTGCGTTATTTGTCTTTCGCTTCTTTTTCTCTTTTAGCGTATAACGAATGCCTAGAATGAGGAACTATTTTCAAGCGTTCTTTATCAATCAAGTCCCCTGTAACTACACAAATACCATATGTGCCATTCTTGATACGCGTAAGTGCATTTTCAAGGTGTACGATATACTTTCTTTGGCGACTCGCGAGGATGCTTAAATTTTCATTTTCGGCGGCATCTGCTACGTCTTCAAGTAATTTTGAGCTTGTGGTGACACTATTCTCCGAATCATGCGACAGTGATTTTTGTATAAACTCCAATTCTTGATGTGCTTTTGCTAGTTTATCTTGAATGAGCGTTTCAAATTCTTGAAGCTCAGCGGCGGAATATTTACTTTTTTTGGGTGTGTCCATAACTAACTATTCGGATTGAGTGATCTTTTAGGTTAGGGTCATGTAGCGTTTCTTATTCTTCCTCCACTTCTTCTTCTGGTTCCAAAATGGTAACATTGATTACGTCACCAAAGATTCTTCCACAATGCTCACAACATACTATTTCTTTTTTGTCTTGAATGTCTGCTTGCATATAGGGCGGGATCATAGTAAAGCAACCTTCGCAAGCGCCGTCTCTTACTTTTACAACGCCTAATTTATTAGGCATATGGCTTCTGATGTTTTCATATTGCTGCAGTAATGGTTTTGTAATTTGAGCTTGATATTTCTTGCGTTTTTCTATCAAGGCTTCTTGCTCTGTTTGGCTATCTGTAATAATGGTATCCAAATCATCTTTTTTGATCTTAAGGGTTGCACTAGCGTTATCAATCTTTGCTTGCACCGTTAATACATCTTGTTGCAGCTTTTCTATACGTGCATAATTGGTCTTTATCTTTTTTTCTGCTAGCTGAATATCTAATTGATGAAGCTCTAATTCTTTAGTTATCGCATCATATTCTCTACTGTTTCTAATCTGCAGCTGTTGCTCTTCATACCGCTGGATATCACTTTCTAACTCCTTAATCTGTAGCCGTAAGGAGGCAATGGTTTGCTCTGCCTCCGCAATACCTTCTGTATAGGTTGTAGTTTGTGATGTTAAGGCCACTATATCATGTTCCAGTTTTTGTATTTCTTGCGGCAATGCACCGCGTAGATGTAAGATGGCCTCAATTTGCTTATCTACTTCTTGTAGTTTCAGCAAGGCCTTCAAATCTTTTTCTATATTTTGCATAACTAAATAAGGGTCAAAAATTAAATATTGGGATCGCGAGGTTCAAAGACGCTTTGAATTGTTTTAATCCCGAAATCGACACATATGGCGCCGTTGGTAACTTTACTATCTCATCACAGCAATATGGCAGAGGCGCGATACGGGATCTAGCTACCTCTATATTAGCAAAAGTAGCAAACAGGATTACTAGTTGATTGACTGATCAATAACCGTATTGTTTTGTATTGCTCCGATAAATTACTGTGCAACAGTTGTTTCATCCCTACTTCGCTTTCGTAATGACCTATATCTACCAGTAAGATCTTCTCAGCTGCATCACAAAAGTTATGATACTTCACATCAGCGGTTATAAAAGCATCAGCACCATTTTTGAGGGCTTCTGGCAGCAAAGATATACCGGCTCCACCACATAAAGCAACTCTTTTAATATTATTATGGTTAGGTACAGAATGGCGTATATGCTGTAACTGCATGGTATCCTTTAAATAAACTAGGAATGCATGCGTGTCTAAAGCTGTTTCTAAGTCGCCTATCATACCACCTCCTACTTGATGGTTCTGATTGCCAAGGGGTTGGATCAGATACGCTACTTCTTCATACGGATGAGCCTTTTGCATGGCTTGAATGATGTGCTTGGATAAATAAGTAGGAAAAATCACTTCCAGTTTATACTCTTCTACCTGTTCTAAGGTTCCTTTGTGACCAATAGTAGGGTTCGCCACATCATTCGGTTGAAAGGTTCCTGTGCCCGTAGTACGGAAGCTACAGTGGGTGTAATTGCCTATGTTCCCGGCACCTGCTGCATGTAATGCATCCCGCACTACGTCTACTGATGCTAAGGGGACATACACAGTGAGTCTTTGTAATGTACTAGACTTAGGCTGTAAGACACATTGCTGCTGTAAGTTAAGGCGCGTTGCCATATGCCCATTGATGCCTGTCGCTACGTTATCTAAGTTGGTATGCATGGCGTAGATAGTGATATCATGTTTAATCGCCTGCATGATACACCTACCCTTATGTGTGCTTTTTGTGATATTTTTGATCGCAGGGAATATAAGGGGATGATGCGCTATAATCAGATTGCAGCCAGTGTGTACCGCTTCCTCAATTACCGCTTCGGTGACGTCTAAGCAAATCAAGACGCCTGTAACGGTTTGATGCGGATCACCTACCAAGAGTCCGGAGTTGTCATAATCTTCCTGATAGCATAGGGGAGCCCATTGCTCCAAGTAATTTGTAATATCTTTAATAGGTATCATAGCTTTACGAAAAGTAAAATTCATGCATTATAAACGTGGAAAATTATCAACGCGGACAGAAGTAAAACATTTAGCATGACTGTGCGCATAATCCATCACCTATTCAAACAACGAATCTATCACCCTGCGATAGCAAGCTTACTTAGAGGCCTCTTGCAGGGTCTTAGTTGGGTATATGGCGCTATGAGTTACATCCGTAATCTCTGCTATGACTTTAATTTGAGACCTATCCATAGGTTTGATAATGCTTTCGTCATCAGTATAGGGAATATAGCAGTGGGCGGTACGGGAAAAACGCCATGTGTGGCGTACATGGTACGGTTGTTACAAGATCGATTTCATATAGCCGTAGTGAGCAGAGGATATGGTCGCAAAACACGTATGGATCGCATAGTTAACTCAACCGATAGCGCCGCCACGGTGGGAGACGAACCCCTTCAACTCTATCAACAATTTGAGGCAACAAAACACCCACCAGTAATAGCCGTAGGCAATAGTAGGGCTAGCATCATCGCTAAGGTACTGCAAGCGCATCCCCAGGTGCAGCTTATTTTGTTAGATGATGGTTTTCAGCATAGAAGTGTACATAGGGACCTGAATGTGGTATTAACCACCTTTGACAATCCTTTTTTCTTAGATCAGATGCTGCCATTAGGTACATTGCGTGAACACAAGCAAGCTATACAGCGTGCCGATATGGTCTTCGTAACCAAATGCCCCGTTGCGCTCTCCGAAGACAAGCAAGCTTACTTTCGGCAGCAGATTACAGCCTATAAAAAACGTGAACTCCCTATATTTTTTACCCACCTTCGGTACTTGCCTCCTATAGGCTTCAATATCCAAGAAGCGTTCAACAAAGATGCCGCTATCATGCTCCTGACAGGGATAGCTGACACGAAGCCACTGGTAAGCTATGTCAAGCAAACCTACCAACTGGTAGCACATCATGCCTTTAGCGATCATCACATGTTTACGAAAAGGGACGTGCAGCAAATAGTAGCTGCCTTTACGCGTATACCGCAACAAAAAAAATGCATCTTCACGACAGAAAAAGATGCTGCCAGGTTGTTAGATCCTACTATCTATCCGATGCTGCAAGACATACCTATCTTTCTGTTGCCTATAGCCATGCATGTGGGAGACCAAGAAGCGGCTTTGCATGCGGTTCTATTAGATTGCATCCAGCCGAAGCTTCCGCGTATGAGGTCAGAGTCTAGCAGGTATTCCATAGCTTGATAGATTCGTTACGAAGCCCCCAGTGTCTTCAGCATCCTTCTATATTTTTGGGCATTCGCCTTATGGGTTTCAAAGTTCTTGGCAAAGTAATGGAGGCCAGATAAATCTTCTTTAGCCACAAAATACAGGTAATGATGTTGCTGATGATTCAGCACCGCATCTATCATCTCCACCGTAGGAATGGTGATGGGCCCCGGAGGTAAGCCTTTATATAGGTACGTGTTGTAAGGAGAGTCAATCTGCGTATGTTTTTTAAGTACACGGTTGCCAGTGGGCATATGCGCGATATAGGTGATCGTTGGATCCGCTTGTAACCGCATGCCTTTTTTTAAGCGGTTGATGTATACGCCAGCTATGATAGGCGCTTCTGCTAGGTGCGTTGTCTCTTTAGCCACGATAGATGCGAGGATATATACCTCTTGCGGGGAGAGTTTTATTTTCTGTGCTTTTGATAGGCGCTCGTTTGTCCAGAACTGTTTATACTCTTTGTAAAAACGTTGCAATAAAGCTGCAGGCGCAATGTTCCAATACACGGCATAGGTGTTAGGGATGAACATGGTGAGTATATTGTCTTTCGTGAAGCCATACTCCTTTATCAATGCCTCATCATCCAATAAGGCTTGTAAGTCAGCGGGGGGCATAGCCAGGCTTTTCGTAAGTACCGCCACTAGCTCTTCCGTATTCGTAG
Organism: Amoebophilaceae bacterium; assembly: GCA_023257955.1. Classification (GTDB taxonomy): domain Bacteria; phylum Bacteroidota; class Bacteroidia; order Cytophagales; family Amoebophilaceae; genus Amoebophilus. The sequence goes on from JALRAY010000020.1 coordinate 10,708, forward strand.
CGGTATGCAAGGTGATTTTCACGGGTTGCTGCAGCCCATGGCGAAAAAGCTTCATCACCTGCCAGTTGTTCATATTCGGTTGGATATTATACGCGCCGGGGAAGAGCTTCTTATCGCATCGCATCAGCCGCGCTAGCCATCTAAAGGTATACGGGCGCTTGATCATGTGAGCTGAAGTTAGGTGCTCCTCTAATTGCATAAAGGACATACCTCTGGCTATGAATAGCATCTTTGCAGGTTGTTGCAGCAGAAAATTAGGCTGCAGCAACAGTTGATACCCTTGTAATAGGAGCGTGACTAGAGTTACAAGCATCAAGACTTTCAGTGGCGTGCTTTTAAAATGCTTTAAAGACATGATTGAAAGAGGTTAATGGTTTTGTAAAAGATCTAACTACTGAGCAAAAATACGGAAGGCACTTGATTAAGCGAAGGCTTATGCTGCTTCCAAGCTTTGATAGGCTTAGATTGTATCCACCCGTCTGGGGCCGTAATGTTTTTGCCAATACATAGGCACGTAGTAGGCTTGCAGGTGTCTAGTAATGCTGCTAGCAGGGCTTCATTGCGGTATGGAGTTTCGATAAATATTTGGGTTTGTTGGTTTTGCAAAGCCTGCATTTCTAACCGTTTGATAGCTTTATTGCGTGCTTCTTTGTTAATAGGGAGGTAGCCATGAAAGGCAAAGTTTTGACCACTAAAGCCGGAAGCCATCAAGGCTAAGAGAATAGAACAAGGTCCCACCAGCGGTATGACGGGAATGTGATGTTGATGCGCATAATGCACTACTGCGGCACCAGGGTCAGCCACACCGGGACAGCCTGCTTCCGCTAATATACCCATGTCGTGTCCAGAAAGAAGCGGTTGTATATAGGTTGCGATATCTTCTACAGGGGCATGCTTATTGAGAGGCTGCAGGTGGATATCCTCCAGAGGGAGTGGATGCGCCACTTGCTTGATAAATCTTCTGGCAGTTCTTTCGTTTTCTACCAGAAAGTGCGTAAGTCGATGTACAAGGATTGTGTTATAGGCAGGGAGTACTTGCTGATGTGTCTCAGGAGCGATGGGGACGGGAATGAGGTACAGCGTACCAGGAGGAGAAATATATTGCATGACAAGACCCGCGTATGCGGATGTGTAATGTGTATAAAGTATATCAGGCACAAAAAAAGAAAAGCCAACAATTGTTGGCTTTTCACTTTAACCACTAAACAATATGCAAAATGGCTATAAGGATAATAAATTATCTATCTACTATTCCATAAGAGAAGCAAGGTTATAACCTACTGCCATACCTGCATTCCATAGATTACTAGATTTTTTATTCTTGCCTTGTGTTCTATTTCTTAATTTATCGGTAAAATAGTCAGTAAATTCAACCCCTCCTCTAATTTCTAAAGTTAGACTAAAAGGAAATTCGTATCCTATTGCACCGCCTACTCCCAAACCCCAGGACTTCACTCCATCTTTTTCATAGTTTTTATCTACAGGCTCCTCTGTTCCATTTTTTTTAACAGTTTTTTTAGCTGAGAGGCGTATATCATGTTGTAAGCCTACATTAATGAAGAGAATTCCAATTTCCTCTTTATCTTCTCTTCCTAGCGGAGTTATAGATACATATGGTAATAAAACCCTTAAAGTTTGTTGAGTTAAAGATGTTTCATTTTTGTCGTCTTTAGCACCTTTAGGAACTGCACTCGCTACAACACCTCCAGCATAAGCTATATCAACTCCTGCACCTACTATATCATGGAATGCATATTCAAAATATCCTCCACCGCCAGCTCCAAGATTCAAAAATTTACTTTCTTTCCCTTGGGCAGCGTTTTCAGCTACTTTGGTTACACCACTAATCACACCATTACCTTTCAATCCGAAAGACATCTGATTTTCCGCATATGCGCTAGTTGCAACCACAACAGCACTCATTATTGTTAAAAATATTCGTTTCATATTATTTGTTTATTTATTATTTGAGTTTAAAGTAACGTTATTAACTAATTGGGTACAATATTAGCTATATCTACAAGAAAAACCAAAAAATCTTACAATTATAGGGGTTATGGGTTTACATAATGCCGCTTCTTAAGTCTTCGATGCCGCTCTGTATGTCGTTAGGTAGGCAGTATGGCTTATGTGTACATGATGCCTTTTTCATACAACCCCAATAGTAAGGAAGCTAACAGGCAAAAACACATGTATTGTTTCAGGATAATCGCCCCAAAAAGAACGCTGTCAATTAAATACCTAATACATACACGAGGGATGCTCCCACAACCCGCTGTAACCCTACTTTGGGATTGCAATGTACAAGCTACTAAGTTCCTTCCTAGCTTGTGGTAAGTAGATTGCCTTCAACCAGATCACTAAAATAGCTTATCTTCGTGAGTGTGAGAAGCTGTAATTCTCTCATGTATTTACCCAATACCCCTCGTAAATTATGAATTCAGAGAATAATACCTATCAAAAAGCGCTATAGGTTCCGATGATTTTAAAGACCTGATAGAAAGCGGTCAATACATAGATAAAAGTCTGTTCATCAAAGATGTTATGACCGATGCCTTTAAAGTACCCTTAATCACTAGACCCAGACGTTGGGGTAAATCTTCAAATATGAATATGCTTAAAACTTTCCTAGAAATAGAGGTAGATGAGCATGGCAATGAACTGCCGGAAGAGCAAAAAAGAAACCCTGTATACTTTAAAGGCGGTGAAATATGTGTAGATAACAAAAAAATACTACATCAAGAGTTACAGATAGTAAAGAGTAAAATTATAATACAAAAGAAAGAGTATGATATTATAGACTATTTAGGTAAGTATCCTGTCATTCTGATGTCTTTTAAAGACTTAGGAGGTGAGTCTTATGAAAAAATAGTAGCTGGGTTTAAGATTAAGCTTCGTAAAACGTTTGATCAACATAAATACCTATTAGCAAGTCCTCAACTAACAGAAATCGAGAAAGCAAGATATAGTAAATATTTAGCCACCGAAGTCACAGAAAAAGAGGTAGAAGATTCAATTAGCTATTTAATGGAATGCCTTTACAAGCACTTTGGTAAGAAAGCATGGGTTTTGATCGATGAATATGACAACGCGATACATAGAGCCTACACAGAGTTTGGTCAGGACGCTAAAAACCCTCGTCAGTTTAGTAAAGAGTTTAAAAGGGTATTAGATTTATTTCGTGACCTCATGAGCGCTGCGTTCAAGGGTAATGATTATTTAGAAAGGGGGTTAATAACCGGTATTTTACGAATAGCTCAGGCAAACTTATTCTCAGGATTAAGTAACGTAAAAGAATATGGCGTGTTAAGCAAAAGATTCGCAAGCTATTATGGCTTTGAGCAACATGAAGTAGATGCCTTGTGTGAGAAATACCAGATACCAGAACATAAGCAAAAGCAATTAGCAGCATGGTATAATGGCTATAGTTACGGAGGCTTGAAATTATATAACCCTTGGTCCATTATGAATTGTATGACGGATGGAGATGGATACTTGAAGAATTACTGGGAAGCCACCAGTTACGGAGCCCTACAAAATTTAACCATCACCGAAGATCTGCAACAAGAACTACAAGATTTACTATCTAAAAATATAAATAGCACGCAGTTATACCTAGGCAGTGGGTTTAATCTGAATGTACTATCCGATGGAGATACCAATGGCATGAAAGTATTATTACTCTTAGCAGGTTATTTAAACCCATTGCAAATAGAAGACTGCGACTACCCAATACTATACGAAGTCAACATCCCTAACCAAGAAGTTCGCATTGCTTTAGCAGATTTAATACAAATGTGGATAGCCAACAAATTGGGCATAGGCATAGATAAACTGAAAACCATCGCAGCTTATTTAATGCAAGGCAATGTCTATCAATTTCAGCTAACGCTACATAGATTTTTGCAAAGCACCTTAAGCTTTAGAATCATGCATGAATAAAAGAATGAGGATTATACTTTGCAATGCCAAACTATAATACCTCCTATAGCCACTATTATACAACACTACAATACTCATCCATAAAATATGTTACCATATCGTCTCAAGAAGCTATTATTTGCATCGCTAGTCTTAATAAACACACTAGGCTGTCAAAGCAATTCATCGCCTGACGCAGATAGGCAAGGGAATCAAATACCATTCGTCGCCCTGCCCCCCGTACTGCCTAGTACACAACACCCGCCTCAAGTTCCTCCAATGCAATACTTTACTCAAGCTGCTGGTATGCCACAGCCACAGCAAGTTCCTTCAATGCAATACTTTACTCAAGCTGCTGGTATGCCACAGCAAGTCTTTTCGCAATCTTCTGGCATACCGCAGCAGCAGCAGCAGCCAGTTCCTGAAATGCAATGCTTGCCACAGTATGCTGGAGTGCCACAGCAAGTTCCTCCAATACAATGCTTGCAGCAGTCTTCCGGAATGCAACAATCACCACAAGATCCTCAGATGCCAAGCCTTCCTCAATCTTATGAAATGCAACAATCACCACAAGTTTTTTCGATGCAATGCTTCTCGCAATCTACTGCTATGCCACAGCAATTCCAGCCAATTCCATGCTTCCCTCAGGCTTCTGTAATACAACAGTTCCCGCAAGTACCTCAACCAATTCCACAGCAAGATTCTAGGATGCTACAGCCACAGCAAGCCCCTCCAATCCAATTCTATACGCAAACTTCTTATGACATGCAACAGCCACCACAAGACAGTAAACAAGAAGCAGACATGCAGCAAATGAGTAAGGAGCAGCAAGAGAAAAAGTGTATTGATACACTCAACAATGCAATAAAAACAAAGCATCAACTCTCAGAAGAAACTGTGGCAAAGATTATAGCAGAAACTCAAAAAGAAGCTTTCAGTTCCTCAAAGTATCTGGGGGTATTAGATTTAATACTCAAATTATCCCCCCATAATGATATTATCATACAATATGAATTTTTAAAGCAAACAGCCATAGAAGCAAGTAATAGAATAACTAGTGGGCAAAATCCGCTAGAGTTCCGCGACTATACCAACATTGCTAAGATGTTTTTCTTTTCTAGATTAAAGCATATAAGTGACCAAGATTTTTTAAAAACGTTTTTGAACCTATGGCGTACAAATTTTCAGCCTATTTTATGTATGAAGTCTGCTTTAAAAGCATCAGATAGTATCATACTATTATGTTTTAATCAAAAATATGACATCAAACTTGAAGATGTACATATAACTTATTTGAGTGATAGTCTATGTCAAAATTTTAGCGTCTTATCCTTAACAGATTTAAGAAAATTATTTTGGCTATATAATCAAAACACAGGAATATGCGAGCCGTTAAAAGAATTAATGTACAAAACATTAGAAAAAGACAGCTTTGGTATAGCCTCGCAAACAGATGAACAGTCTATCAAAGATATATTTTTTATACTTATAGCTGGCGCTAGATTAAAATATACAAAAGAAGCGCAAGTAGATAGGAGCACCTTATTAGAAGAAGGCACCATAATGACCCGAGATAGCAAATCGCAACAAGAGCGATTTTTACAATGGCTCGAGAAAAATAAAATATCACTGTTAAAAACTACAGGGAAGAATTTTTTATCCCTTATGAACGCGCCTGCAGATGCTCCTGCACCTAAACCTCAAAAAAAGAGTAAGGGAAAGAAGAAGGGAAATGTAGATACACAAATCGCATCCAGTAAGAACGAATGGGATATTTTAAGTGAAGCAGAAGTACAAGCCTTAAGAGAACTCCCTACAGCATTTGTAAAACATCCCGAAAAGGAGTCTAAGAAAGTTAAAAAGATGGTAGATCAGATATATGAGATGAAAGCGGAATGCAAGCCTTATGATAAACTTTTAGGCAACGCTATTGCGGCAGGTAGTTTAGAGGCATTTTTTATTAAGGCGGAGGACTTAGCAGAAAACGATGAACTGGAAGCTGCATTACCTTACTATTATATCGCGAATAGGCATAAACATCCTGAAGCTGCGTATAATTGTGCTATAGAATGCAACGAAAAAGCGCAAAAAATAGTTGGAGCACAGGGTAAGCAAGAAGAAGTAGACAGCTGGTTACGTAAAAGTCTTGTTTTTTATAGAGATGCTATTATACTGTATTTAACAGATAACAAGCTTGCATATGATACGGAGGATATACAAACAATAGATGAAGGCTGTGCACAATACTTATATAATGCCTTTTATAATGCAGCTACTGTGGCTATACATTTACATGACATAAAATTATCTGTCTTTTGTCTATATGCTATTTTGGAATTAAGACAAGGAGTAGAAAAAGGAGAAGCTAAATCTGCATTATCAGCGCTTCAAAATACAAGAAGCCAACATCCGAAAAAACTAGATACAGAAGTTCTAAAAAGACAAAAAGAAATAGCGCGCAACGTAGCTATTTTAAAGGCGCAACAAAAAGTAAAAGCAGAAATAGATTGGTTAGTAGGTAAATTACATCATCAATTCTACGAGTTAGCAGATAAAGAAAAGGATAATGATGACATGCTTCCAGACAATGTTGCTATTGTCAATAT
>JALRAY010000021.1 GCA_023257955.1 Amoebophilaceae bacterium
ATTGTTTAATGATGAGCAACTCATCTTCATCAGATACAGTTTCTATCGCTACCAAAGAACCTGTTTTATCGGTTACCTTCATCGTTTTTACGCCTTTCGCTCCGCGGCGGGTGATCCTAAAGTCGGAAATGGCGGCGCGTTTACCAAGGCCTTTCTCGGAGACGATGAGGAGGTTTACTTCCGGATTGTCAACGGTTACCATACCTATAACACGGTCCGCTTCATTTTCTAGCTGCATCGCTTTTACGCCTGCTGTTATTCTTCCCATGGATCGGACATTGGTTTCATGGAAATGGGCAGCTCTTCCGGATTTTGCAGCTATCAGAATGTGGTGATTACCTTGGGTAAGCTTGACTTCGAGGAGGCTATCTCCTTCGTTAATCCTGATCGCTTGTATGCCATTTGCACGTTGATTGACGTAGGCTTTTAACGGTGTCTTTTTGATCAATCCATGGGTGGTACACATCAAAATGTATTGACCTTGTATCGCTTCTTGGTCCTGCAGGTTTCTTACGGTGATGACGCTTTGTACAGTATCGCCAGGGGCAATGGGGATCAGGTTTTGAATGGCTCTTCCTTTGGATACTTTGCTGCCTTCAGGCAAGGTGTATACTTTCTTCCAGAAGAGTTTACCTTGTTTGGTAAAGATCAGCAGGTAGTGATGCGTGGAGGCTATAAATAGATTGGTGATGATATCATCTTCCTTGGTCCCAGTACTACGGGCGCCTGTTCCTCCTCTACTCTGTACGCGATACTCGGATAAGGAGGTTCGTTTGATGTAGCCTTGTTGGGAGATGGTGATGACCATATCTTCCTCTGCGATCATATCCTCTATAGTGATATCGTCTATGGCTTGTTCTATCACCGTTCTGCGGGCGTCTCCGTAACGTTCTTGCAAGGCTTTGAGTTCGTTTTTGATGGCTTCCATGCGCAAGGCTTTATCCGCTAAGAGGGCTTCTAGTTCTGCTATAAGCTTGGTAATGTCTGCATGCTCTTGTTGGATTTTGGCGCGCTCTAGACCTGTCAAGCGTTGTAAGCGTAGCTCTAAGATGGCTTTGGCTTGCACTTCGCTAAGGTTGAAGTCTTTGATCAGTTTTTGTTTCGCGATCTCTGCATCATTAGAAGAGCGAATGAGGTTGATAATAGCATCGAGGTTGTCAAGCGCTATCAGATAACCATCTAGGATGTGTAGTCGTTTTTGGGCTTGTTTGAGCTCATAGTTGGTTTTGCGGACGAGGACCTCGTGCTGATGATCCACAAAGTGTCTGATGAGTTCCTGTAGATTCAGGATTTTAGGAGCCCCTTCCACTAAGGCTACGTTATTGACGCTGAAGGAGCACTGTAGCGCGGTGTGCTTGTATAGTGTATTCAATACAACTTGACCAATGGCGTCTTTTTTGAGGTCGTAAACAATCCGCAAGCCGTCTTTATCGGACTCATCCCTGATGTCTGATATGCCTTCGATTTTCTTTTCGTTGACGAGTTGTGCGGTTTTTTCAATCAAGGAGGCTTTATTGACCATGTACGGGATTTCTGTAACGATGATCTGCTCTTTGCCTGTGGAGGCTTGTTCTATCACGGTTTTGGCACGCATCAAAATTCTACCCCTTCCGGTTCGATAGGCTTCTTGTATGCCATGTGTGCCATAGATAATACCTCTGGTGGGAAAATCAGGTCCGGGAATATGCTGCATCAGCTCTTCTATAGAGATATCGTTGTTATCTATGTAGGCGATGATGCCGTTTATAACTTCTGTAAGGTTATGGGGGGGCATGTTGGTGGTCATACCTACGGCAATACCAGAGCTACCGTTTAATAGGAGGTTGGGTAATTTGGAAGGCAGTACGGTAGGCTCTTCTAGCGATTCATCAAAGTTGACTTGTAAGTCCACGGTATCTTTATTCAGGTCTGCTAGCAATTCTTCTGCACCACGGGTTAGTCTAGCTTCTGTATACCGCATAGCAGCAGGCTCGTCGCCATCTACGGAACCAAAGTTTCCTTGCCCTTGTACTAAGGGGTACCTTAAGCTCCACTCTTGTGCCATCCGCACCATAGCATCATACACAGATCCATCTCCATGAGGGTGGTATTTACCTAATACTTCCCCTACGATTCTGGCAGATTTTTTATACGGTTTGTTATGGACAAGGCCTAGTTCAGACATGCCATACAGGACTCTGCGGTGCACTGGCTTTAAGCCATCGCGTACATCTGGAAGGGCGCGCGAGATGATAACGGACATAGAGTAATCTATGTATGCTGTCCGCATTTCATCTACGATGTTTATAGGTATAATGTGAGATGATTCAGTGGGCATATTTGTTCGAGTTATAGAGATTTTTATAAGGATAGCGATACCTCTTGAAGTAGAACTATTCTAATATTATCATATTCTAAAAAAGGTATATACGTCCGGGAAATGGGAGCGTCTGTTTTCGATATTTACTGCTTGTTCTAAATTTGGGTGCGGTACGAGAAGGGAAGATACATTTCTATCATGTTTTTCGAGGCGTTGTTGCATTAATGCATGTAAAAATCTCAAAATCAACGTATACTGCAAATAACAAGGCGTTTGCTATTAAAGCGCTATAAATCATAATCCTTGAAATAAAGACATATAGCATGTTTTGACCTATTTACACAACAACGCCTTTAAAACCGACATTCCGCACCGGTTATCCGACTATTATTATTTTTTGTTTAATTTTTACCAAATATCATAGGATAGATTTATGTATTGACAAAATATTATTTGGCGAATAAATAATAATTTCGCCATTGCAAATTTTTGTCACTCAGAAATAGTGTAACAAGCGTCTAAAAACGTCATTATTTGATCTTATTATACGATTTTAAAGATTTATTCAGGTGCGGAATGTTTGTTAAAAAACCCTAAAGGATCTAAAAATTCGTTACACCCAAGCCCTAATTTTAATTTCTCTTTGTGCTTTATGAAATATCCCCAACTCTTCATATTAAAGCGAAAAGCATTGACATATGACTGATCAGTTTTAAAATCGTCAGGAAACCATATGTACTCACACAAGCTATATTTTTTGATATGTTGAATTGATTCTAATACAAGATATAGTAAATCTTTGTTAAGTGGTAAGGAATCTGATTGCTTTTTCTCAAACGATATACAAAACAACCCTGTCGTTATATCTTGTATTTCTGATAAACTATATATATTTTCAGCTTTGATTAACGTACACAGCATAACGTACATACCTAATATATCTGGTAGTTGGTTGCCCAAATCAATATGGGAAAGTAACGTTAATCGAAAATCACGCATCTGAGGGACACTACTCATTGTCTCATCCAATCCACATATGAATTTAATACTATCTTCATTTGATAAAACATTAACGCGGGTTTCTGTACTTATGTACTTGTAGCACCGTGGAAAAGTCAAATCGGTTTTTGGAGCAGGATAGTTGAGATCAGCTAGTGCATACATTTTTCGTAATGCAGATAAAATACCAGTATGCTCTTCCCCAATTACAATAGAGGTTGAAAGAAGTAATATATTCTGTTCATATACATTGAATTTTTCAATATTAAACAAAACCCCTATATTTTTCGCTTTCATAGTCTCGTGTAAGCTAGATACTGATGGGAAAATAATCTCGCCATATTCCTTTTCCTCAATCATTGGGCCATATACTTTATCTCTATTAGAATGATCAATCGCATCTCTTAAAGTATCTAAGTCCATATAAAATCCGTATTTCAATATTCCTGGATCTAAGCGGTAACCATCTACCTGATGACAACATATAGATGTATGCGGCGTGTTATACATAATTGATCCTTTACACTCATTTGCTTGATGTTTCAAAGTTTCTAATAGCCTTTCTCTCTCTTCTGTGGAGATTTGTGTAGAATTCTCCACATCTTCCATTAATCGGCCTGAATGTAATGGGAGTAGTAATTCTCTGTTTTGATTAAAAGCTAGCTTGCTTTCATACCACCATTTTTTTTTCGTAACGTATTGTAAATTGATGCCGGCGCAACTTGTGAACTTATTAATCTTGTTTATTTCTGATTTAGTTAAATATCTATCATCTATCCACAAGCATAGTTTGTAACCTGGAAAACATTTTGAAGAACATGGCAAAAACCGATCCAGTGTAACAATATAGATATCCGGTATATAACGACCTAACCAAAAACAATGTATCCAATCATATGGAGTAGGATTGAGATCAAAACGTGGAAAAAGTGTATTACATATATACCTATTAACAAGTTGTAACATAGACGTATGTGAATACTCTGGTGATGGATTGGAGTGATATTCAAGAGGCGATGGACTACTCCGAGCAGTAGTACTTCTTTGTACTTCTAGTGCCAACTCTTTGGGGGGATTGCAATTAGTTAAGCATAAAAATGCAAATAGGTATAAATTAAATTTCAACATATAAGTTCATCTTTAGACTAGGGCGTGTCATCAATTAATGTAGGAGCTGTTTACATTTGGTAAACTTATTGATTTAGACGCTAAATTCTTTAGCGTTTTCAATAGAGTTCTTCCGAAACTCAAAATTATACCCTTATAATACACAGGGACGCATATATTCAAGGGATTTCAGAAGAGGTCAAATAATACAACTAAGCCCAAGGGATAAAAACGTGGGTAAAACAAGGGTTATAATGCATCAATCAAGCCGAATTCGAGTCCTTAATGTGAATTGTAAACAGCTCCTAATATTTTCTGTTAATTTTTGAGCTTTAACTAAACAAAAACTCCTATAACCCCATATATATGGTTCCTGCAACGCTCAATACGACAGATAAAAGACTTTGTATAGGGTAAAAAAGTCACTATTAGTACTCTACGAACGATATTGCTAGGCTTAATTGATGACACGCCCTAGTTGGGGGGTGCATTTGAATAAAACCATTGATTTAGAGTAAAAATTCCTTGCGTGTTAATGATTTGACTATTACTAAGTGCTGAATTTTGTGACAAAACGAACCGTCATTCAGCGTAACATACTCCTTGTAGATGGAGGTCGCAAAAATTCATTGAGCGCTAAATTAGGGATTTTGCGGATGATTACATAGTAATTAGAAATTTTATACATGTAGGCTAGCTCGTTGATTAAGACTTAACTGTAAGTGTTTGCGTTACCAAAACTCAGGGATATAGGGTTTTCGCACGAGCATATTTTGAGTAGCCATACATACATTGTACTGCAATAGCGGTAGTTACAAAGCCAATAATTTACCCCCAGCACGACAAGCTTAGGTCTGCCAATACTTTTACTTGTCATTTTCTTACTCGCCGTTACCGTGTTGCTTGCGTGGCACTGTGCACATGTAACCATAATGCGCACAGGAATTTACTGCTGTTGCTATGCTGTTTTATCGATGCATCCATATCACCTCTATCGCCCTCTCATATCCTTTTTACCACAAATTTACCATTCCATTCGCTACTGGAGAGGTAAAAAAGTAGGTGATGGGGAGATAAAGGGTTGATGCTGGTGCGATAGAGGTGATATAAAAAAGACCAGATGTCTTGACTTCATACCTACTTTTCTGTATACTTCAACCTCTACAAACATCGCGTATCTTCTCCTTCAGTAAGCCTTTCATGAAGCGCTTTTGCTGTACGTTGGAAAAACTACCCCATTGCTGGATTTATGCTGACGCGCAACGATGGTGTTGCATTTAGCTGATTTCGTACGCTCTCCATGATACCAGAGAACGCGGATCCTTAGGAGAAAAGAAAAATACGCATTGCAGCGTGGATGTTACATGTTACATAGTAGCTATAGATACACTCACCCCCTATATAATTCCCCTCACTGAACGCAATGTTAATGGCTTGTATCCCCAAAGTCTGATAGTCCCAGATAGTGTGTATGAAGTCTTCTGCTAAAAGAGCACTATCCCCAACTGTTTAGCGATTTCTACTTCGGTTTGCTTAAGCTGTGTATAGACATACAACAGCCTATCTTCTTCTTCAGGATCCTCATTATTTTTCAAGCGTTGATTATTCTCTTCTATTAGCTGATGAATGAGGCGTAGCTTAAGGCGTAAGATGTTTTTATACGCTGTTTGGTGGAGGTTATCTGTTTCTTGTGTGATGTCGATTTGATATTTCTCTTGCCAATTATCGCTTACCTCATAGGGCGTAGCAGTCAAATCAATCACCGTTTTTTGAATCTCCTGATTGCTATGCTGAATAAAGCGTTTAATGTCTACTTCCTGCCCTTGGGTAATGTAGTCTTGGTAGAGGGTTAATATTTCTTGATAGATGGGGGTTTGAAAGGTAACGTCTTGTAATTCTTGTAAAAGGTACATACTAAGCGGCTTGCCATCTTGCAACAAGGTATTGCCATAGTTGAGGAGTAACCGTATGTTATCCCTTTCATGTGCCATAATGGTATCCGCTATGTCTAGCTGTTTTACGACCCCATCTTTAACTGTGAGTTGCAATGGCGCGGAAGGTTTGCTCCGTTGATAGGTTCTGCGTTGGTCTTGATTGTATTTCGCAAGGAGCTTATTATGCTCTGCTAAAAGGGCGACTTCACTAATCTCCAACAGCTTACTCGTTTGCTGCAAGAGGAGGGAACGGTGTATCTCATCCGGAATGCGGACGATGCTTTGCAAAATCTCTTCTATAACTGTTGTTTTCTGCAGCAAATCATCTTCTACGTCCTGCAAGAGCAACTTGGCTTTAAAGTTGATAAAATCCTGCTCATGGGTAGCGATATATGACTGAAAGGCTTCTCGTCCAACTTTCCGCACATAGCTATCCGGATCTTCACCCGTAGGAAGCAGGATAATTTTTACATATAATCCATGTTCTAAAACCTTATCAATTCCTCTCAGCGATGCCTTGATGCCTGCCGCATCGTTATCAAAGAGGATAGAAATCTTTTTGGCAAATCTACTTATCAGCTGGATTTGATTATCGGTTAAAGCCGTACCTGCCGAGGCGACCGCATAGTCGATCCCTGCTTGATGCAGCGCAATCACATCGGTGTAGCCTTCCACCAGTAAACAGGTATTGATTTTTTTGATCTGCTTCTTGGCTTGATAAATACCATAGAGGACGTCGCTTTTATGGTAGATAGGGGTCTCTGGGGAGTTGATGTACTTGGCTTGCTTGTCGGAGGTTTCTATTACCCTGCCTGCTAACGCAATGACTTTCCCAGCTAGGTTGTGAATAGGAAAGATAATTCTATGCCTAAAGCGATCGGAGCGTTTGGTTTCACTTTGGTTGATGAGGCCCGCTTTAAGTAGGAGATCATCCCCGTATCCTTGCTGTTTCGCATATTCATAAAAACTTTGCCAAGCGTTGAGACTATAACCGATTTCAAATTGCTGTATGGAAGCTTGCGAGATACCTCGCTCCTCAAGATACGGTAAGGCAATGCTTTTGCCTGTGGTATGTTCCCAGAGGTTGGTTGTGTAATAGCTTTGCGCCAATTTCATGAGGATATACAAACTATCCTTTTCATGTTGCATACTATCTACATAACTTTCTGTCGATTCTTCTATAGGTATGCCATACTTATTGGCCAAGTGTTTTACCGCTTCCACAAAGCTGACGCCTTCTATGGCTCTGATAAAGCTAATCGCATCACCAGATGCGTCACACCCAAAGCATTTATAAAAACCTTTATCAGGAGATACGGCAAAGGAAGGTGTTTTTTCGTGATGAAAGGGACAACATGCCCATAGGGTTTGGCCACGTCTTTTGAGGGTAACGAAGTCCCCAATTACGTCTTCTATTTGCACCCTGGCATGTATGGCTTGTATGGTCTCTTGGCTAAACATAGGTTGTGTATTTATGCATCTTATCAGTAGTTACAAAAGAAGGATCAATGAGGCAATATTCATCAAAGCCGATAACAAATTCTGTCAGCTATTTGGTTTTAGGATGACTAGGTTCTATTTTTGGCACTATTCATTAACGCTTCAACAAACGAAAATATTTATGGCAGTTACTCGCTTAGAAAGAAAGGTAAAAAGAAGAAGAATTCTTATTACAAAGAAACAACGTGACATTAAACGGTTACTAAAAACCCCCATCATTAAAAATGTAGATATAGAAGCTCTCAAAGCCTCTTTTCCAAAAACAGCAACAAAATCCGAAGGCGATAACATGCCCTCCTAAGGCTTTTCGCCTCCTTCACCTTTTAGATACCCTGTCGCTTGAAATATATCATAATGCCTAGTTTTGATAGATACAGTATATCGTGGTATCACATCCTGCTAAGCTTTGGTAATACCTGCTTTGCGTAATGTTATTGCACGCAAAGAATCTGAAGTATAGTCAAGCGACAGGTGTGTTATTCATACACATTTCAATCAGTATTCGTTCGTAACAGTCTCTTTGCTCCCCCTATGAGTAGCATGCACGTTGTATTCAGTGTACCCATCTTAGTTTTCTTCTTAGGCATTATCGCCTCAGTCATCCGTTCCGACTTAGCTATTCCAGCAGATATCAGCAAGTTTATTGCCCTTTACCTACTCTTTTCCATTGGCTTTCAAGGAGGTGTGGAACTTGCCCATAATGTATGGAAGATACACCAGGTAATACCAATGATGATAGGATTGTTGATGGCAGGTGCGATACCGCTTTATGTATTCTACATTGTCAAAAAGCAGTTGAGTTTATACAATGCAGCAGCATTAGCTGCTAGCTATGGCTCCATCAGCGTGGTAACCTTTTTGACAGCTATCTCTTATTTAAATGATGCTCAAATACCGTATGGAGGGTATATGATAGCCTTGATGGCATTGATGGAGTTCCCCGCGATTTTGATTGGTCTGTTCCTCGTTAAAAAATATGCGCAGCAAGACATGTCTTATACCACCTCACACATCTTAAAGGAAGTATTCAAAAATGGCGCTATTGTGATACTGATAGGCGGATTGCTGATAGGTTGTTGTAGCCATGCCTCAGACATTGCCTCTCTCAAACCCTTTTTTGTAGATATTCAACGGGGCTTCCTGCTCTTTTTTTTATTGGATAAAGGCATACTGGTAGGGAGTAAAATAATCCACATTAGAAAAATTGGTATCTATATGATAGCACTAGGCCTAGGCCTCCCCATCATTAATGTTGCTATTGGGTTTGTATGCACGTATTGTTTCCATATCAATCCTGGCGATGGATTACTCTTAACCATTCTACTTTGTAGCGCCTCCTATATCGCCGTACCTGCGACTTTTAACCTCGCCGTACCGCAAGCCGATCCTAGTGTGTACTTAACACCGGCATTACTCATTACCTTTCCTTTCAATATGATGATGATTCCTGTGTATGGAGAGATCATTCAGTACCTAGCACAATGCTAAAGATACTGCCAATAGCATGAGTGCAGAGAAAACGCTATATGTCGCCTCTGCTTAATATTTAATCGATTTATACTTGTTCTATGACGCCAAAATTTGATAAACCAATACCTACAAAACGCTGTTTTGTACCCCAAGATTTTACAGTAACTACTTGGGATACTTTAGAACCTTTTTACAACCTGCTACGTGATAGAGATATTACTTCTTTAGCAGACCTCAAGCAATGGCTCTTAGATCGCAGTGAGTTCGAAGGCGTAATAGAAGAATACGCAAGCTGGTGCTACATACACACAACCTGTGATACAAGCAACAAAGACGCAAAAGAAGCGTATGAACAATATGTAAAATCTATTGTCCCTCCTTTAGTTCCAGTATCACAGACATTAGATCAAAAACTGATAGCATGTCCTTACTAAAAGCAATTAGCCGAAGAACCACAGTATAGAACCATGCTGCGTACTATCAAAACAGGTATGAAACTCTATAGGGCTGAAAATATTCCGTTGTTAACAGAGGTAACATTGGATGCCCAACAATATGGCGAACGCATTAGTAACATGTCCATTACTAGGGCAGCAAAAAAGTTAACGCTACAAGAAGCAGCCTTGCATTTAGAGGCTACCGATAGGAAGGTGCGTGAAGAAGTATATAATCAAATTCATGCCCGTAGACTCGAAGACGAAACGGCTTTGGATGACTTATATAGCAAATTGGTACGACAAAGGCACCAGATTGCGCAAAATGCAGGATTCCATAATTTCAGAGACTACACTTTCGTGAGCCTTCAACGGTTTGATTATACTCCTGATGACTGTTTTACTTTACACCAAGCCATTCAAGAAGCAGTAGTTCCTGTCTTAAATGACCTCGCACAACGACGTCAAGAACAATTACAACTTCCCACACTACGCCCATGGGACCATGCCGTAGATCCTACTAATCAGCCTCCTTTACGACCCTGTGCGGATACGGGCATATTGATAGAAAAAGCCACCCAGATACTAGATAAGCTAGATCCCTATTTTGGCAACTGCCTGCGAACCATGGTAGAGATGAAGCGACTAGATGTAGCCTCTCGACATCACAAAGCCCCCGGCGGTTACAATAGAGTTCTTCTGAATCTCTTATGCGATATTCGTTCTTGTTGATAACAAGGTTACAATTTCGAGTTTCGGAAGAACTCTATTGATCTATGCGTTAGCATTCCTACGGACTTATCCCGTATCTTTGCTACCTATACATGCATACTTTCATCTTTTATAGCCTGTGTGCTAGCGCGCATTTAGACATGGGGCCGACAGGATTTGACGGTGAGATCAAAAGTAATGCAAGCATGCGAGGTGTTGTAAGTAGTACCTCTCCCAACAAACTTTCACAAAATGTAATTGGCACAACTTGCCACAGCAAAGCAAACAGAGACAATGTTTTGGCATTGTATTCTCCTATGCATACAGCTGCCGTGGCTGCCTAGTTGATAACTAGTCACCACTATCTCGTTAAGCTTTTGTTCTACAAGTTTAACATAGAGATATCATCTCGTAGAGCTAGCCTCAGGTAGTTTACGTGGTACCTGCGGTGAATTACCAGCGTATAAGGATATTTTACGATCCGTAACTAGATCAGGAATATCTCGAAAATCAACTAGTTACTAAGCATGTAGAAAACATTACCCAAGCTTATCGGACGAGGGTTCGAATCCCTCCGGCTCCACTATTCACGAATAGATCAATTATTTAACCTTAACTTATAAACAAACTATTTATGAAAAAAATATACAAAAGTAACCTATACCGTATTTGCTTAAGCTTGCTGCTGATTATTAGTATAGGAACCCAGAAGCATTTGTAACCTTACCTATGTGTATAGAAATTTGGGATAAAAATTGTCCTATTATGGAAGAAGAGATAGATAGGGCTATGAGTAGAATAAAAAGTAAAAATCAATTTACAATTCTAGAAGAAATGCGTCAACTGAGAATAGGACACATTAAAAAAGACCTTACTAAAAACCCCTTACCTTTATATAAGGATGCTAATACCCAAGCCCAAAAGTATCTTGAAACAAGTTTTGAAAGAATAAGCAATATTTTTTCCCAACATATTTTGCTCACTTTGTTCCCAATGTCATTGCAAGGCGCAGTTAGCGGGTCCCATTTTATTAGAAAAGCCTTGAAAATTTATCCGTTTATGCCAAATGGTTTGCCAGAAAAAGCAAAACAAATTTTAGAGACAGAAGCTGCGTTAGTTAAATTCTATAAAAGTATAGTTTTAGAAAATAAAGAGTTTCATGCAGCTACTTTTTGCTTGGAATGGTACGGAATTGAAGATTACACTATTCCTGATGATGATTTTCAAAGAAATATGGACTCATTATTACAAGAAATTAACATTATTCCTAAATCTCGTCCTTATAGGGAGATAAAGAGTGTTCAGCAATCTTTTTACCTTAAGAGTCAGATAAGTAGGGGCTATCAAGTTTCTCCTTCTTCTCCTTCTTCTCCTTCTTCTCCTTCTTCTCCTTCTTCTCCTGCTTCCCCTGCAATGGCTACAAGTAGCGGTAGCGCAGGAATGTGTGGCACTAAAGGAAAGGGAAGAGGATGGGGGACTTAATTAAGTTAAGATGAGAATTTACATCTGTTAAGTTAAAATTTTAAGTAGCACGTATATTCAAACCACTATCCAATCATTAAACTAAAACTTACCTATGGGAGAAATAACACAAATCATCGGGCCTGTTGTAGACATCAGGTTTGCTTGCAGCGAGCAGCTGCCTACTATTCTACATGCCTTAGAAGTGACAAATACCAGTGGAAAAAAGATAATTTTGGAATGCCAGCAACACTTAGGCGAAAACTTCGTTCGCACCATTGCCATGGATAATACAGAGGGCCTCGTACGCGGCATGCGAGTTGTAGATACAAGAAAGCCGATTCAAATGCCGGTGGGAGAAAACATTAGAGGGCGATTGTTTAATGCAGTAGGCGAAGCAATCGATGGCTTACCTAGTCCTCAAACAGAACACGCATTACCCATTCACCGTGCAGCGCCAGAGTTTAAAGATATCGCTACCACGCAAGAAGTATTATATACCGGCATCAAAGTCATAGACCTGCTAGCGCCCTATGTAAAAGGCGGTAAAATAGGTCTCTTCGGCGGCGCAGGTGTCGGCAAGACGGTGATTATCATGGAGCTTATTGATAACATTGCTAAAGCCCATTCCGGATTATCAGTCTTTGCAGGCGTAGGAGAAAGGACCCGTGAAGGTAACGATCTCCTTCGTGAGATGATAGATTCCGGTGTAATTGACTATGGAGATGCCTTTAGAGCATCTATGGCAGAAGGTAAATGGGATCTCTCCAAAGTAGATCAGGAAGCACTGAGTAAATCCAATGCTACCTTAGTTTTTGGGCAAATGAATGAATCCCCAGGCGCTAGAGCCAGGGTGGCCCTTACTGGCTTGACTGCAGCCGAATACTTTAGAGATGGTATAGGAGAAGAACAAGGACGAGACGTACTGTTATTTATAGATAATATCTTCCGGTTTACCCAAGCAGGCTCCGAGGTGTCTACCCTCTTAGGAAGAATGCCATCCGCAGTAGGCTATCAGCCTACCCTCGCTACGGAAATGGGCGCTATGCAAGAGCGCATCACGTCTATGCAAAAAGGGTCTATCACATCCGTGCAAGCGGTGTATGTGCCTGCAGATGATTTAACAGATCCTGCACCTGCTACCACTTTTACGCACTTAGATGCCACCACCGTATTATCCCGAAACATAGCTGCCAGGGGCATTTACCCAGCGGTAGATCCATTAGAATCTAGCTCGCGTATCTTAAATCCTGAAGTATTGGGAGAAGAGCACTATCAAACCGCCCAAAGGGTAATCAACATTCTGCAACGGTATAAAGAGCTGCAAGATATCATTGCCATCTTAGGTATGGATGAACTCTCAGAAGAAGATGTACAGGTAGTGTATCGGGCAAGAAAAGTACAACGCTTCTTGTCACAACCCTTTCATGTAGCAGAACAGTTTACAGGCTTAAAAGGCATGCGTGTAAATATACAAGACACGATCAAGGGCTTTAATATGATTATGGATGGGGAGTTAGATCACCTACCAGAGTCTGCCTTTAACTTGGTAGGCACCATAGAGCAAGCTATTGAAAAGGGAGAAGTTTAACATTTGCCAGTAGATGCCAATCTATTAAACGTATAAACGTAACCATATGTCACACAAGACAAGCATAATCTATCTAACAGGCAAACCCGGCGTCGGTAAATACACCATTGCTAAAGCATTGGCGGAAGGGAATAAGTTTCTTGTTTGCGATAATCAACTAATCAATAATCCCAAATCCCATTTTTGAGTTATTGCAATATGCTACTATTCTGCAATATCTGATTTTGCTTGGGAGGTGATTGGAGGTATTCGAAGATGTGTTTTTGCCTTTTTAGCACAAGAGAACGATAAGAGTTACATCTTAACCAATTGTCTATATGAAGATGCAGGGGATCAAGCCTGTTATGCAGAAGTGGTGTATATGGCAGAAAAAAGAGCGTCACTTTTTGTGCCCGTCAGGCTTTTGATTGACCAAGAGGAGCATCTACAACGTGTTACAAATCCAATCAGACGCAATCGATGGAAATCAATTGACCCCAAAGACGTTTATGATGTAACACCGCTTCTTTCCATTTCTCACCCTAATTTCCTTGAACTCAATGTTAGCAGATTGTCTCCAGAAGATGTGGCAGCAACCATTATGAATCATATTAAACTACTACAAACTTGAAATAAACATGAAAAAGCAATCCTTAGAAGTTCCCAATGAGATGCAGCAACGATTTGATGCCATTGTTGCGCTTACAGATAGATTTAGTGATGAGAAGTTGAATAAAGAATATAAGGAACTGGCACAAGCATTAACCGCTAAGTTATGCAGGAAAAGAAATAGCCCCCTTAACTCAGGATCGGACAAAGCATGGGCTTGCGCAATCATTCACGCGCTTGGCATGGTAAACTTTTTATACGATCCCAATACGCAACCTTATGTGACTAACACAAAGTTAGTAGGATGGTTTGCGTAGGCAAAAGTACTGCATCCGGCAAATCAAAGCAAATACGCGATATGCTCAATGTTTCGCCACTAGATCATGAATGGATGCTACCAAGCCAAATGGAGGATTTTTCGCCAATATGGTATGTAATGGTAAATGGCTTTATGGTGGACATACGCACGATGCCCCTAGAGGTGCAAGAGATAGCATTCGCTAAAGGGCTCATACCGTATATACCCCAACACGATGGGAAGGAAACCACATAATAACGCTACATTACAAGCTTATTATGGCGTCTTTTACTATGCAGGAATCGGATGCTAACTTGGAAAGCATGATAGCCCAAGCCTTTGAAAAAGGAATAGATGATTACAACATAACAACTAACAACTCAATTACCCTGGACATTCCGCACCTGAAATTTTTCCCAAAATAGGTCAATACATTCATTAAACGTTGTTTTTAGAAATTTACTCTCG
>JALRAY010000022.1 GCA_023257955.1 Amoebophilaceae bacterium
AAAGTTAGGTTAAAATCACAATTTTAGTCATTTTAATCTATATAGCAATGATTTTATTCAAATGTAAACAGCTCCTAGGTTTTAAATATTAGTTACAAAGATAGTAAAATAAACCATTATCTGTCTCTGGTTCTTGGGGTGGAGGTTGTAACCAGGGCCAATGCTACAAGAGGTTGTTTGGGGATTACTTCAATGCTTCTTCGATTGCTTCTTTGTTAGAGTAGGTAGCAAAAGCTGGGCGTGCACTAAGATAATCAAGAGGGGTGTTGTCAGCATTATTTTTAATGGTGATTTTGGCACCTGCCAGTCGTAGTTCTTGTAATCTCTATGCAACCTTCTGGGAATCAAATATATGTTTTATGATTATATGCAAAGCAGTATTACCGTCGTCATCTTGTGTGTTTATGATATCAGGGTAATTATCGAGAATGTGTTGTATTATTTTTTTATGAGATTCGTCATAAGAATACGCAACTGCTGCATGCAAACAGGTAGTTTTTGTGCCAGGCTTTACTTGAGCATTTTTTGCAAGCAATAACTTCATTGATCTTAGTAAACAATTGCCATGTAACAGTATTCATTCCCTCCTCCCATATTAAAGTACATGCACTCCCCTCCCCTACAAGCTGTTTATTATCATACCAAAGCTGTAGTGTTATCGTCACTTGGGTGGTAGCAGCGTCTGTTACAAGTTCCATGGCGTATGCTTGATCTAGGGTTAGATCGCTGCCCGCTAGTTGCGTAATGAAGTTGCCATTGTATTGTACTTGGCTGTTAGTATCACTGAGGGTAATCTTTAGTTCCAGCTTCTGCAAATCTATGGGATCGCCACCAGGCATGGTGTTGGTGAGCTTAATGCTAAACTTTTTGCCATGCTCTTGTACTAACTGAGTGCCATCTAGGGGAATGATTCTAAGCGCTATGTTAGGATGTGTTTCTGGTTCTTCTTGCAGCAAAATAGGATTGTTGCAATTACAGGTACTATTGTTGAGTAGTAGCAGCAAACTAGCCAGCATCAAGATGCGGGTGGCTATTGTTTTATAAAATGGCTATCAGTCATAGGAGGTGTTCTTGCAAACTCTTAGCTGTGGTTATAAGCTGGCCGCTATATTCTTAATAAAGCCTGTTAGGTCTGCGCCATTGAGCATATTCTGTGTCAATAGCCCCAATTGGTATGCTTTTTTTACCAATGTCAGTTGCGCTTCTTCATCGGCTAAGCCCACAATTTTTTTGGCTAATGGGTGATTGGTATTGACAGTTACGTTCAAGAAAAGCAATGGCTTGGTTCCGATATTGGGTTGCAAGGCTGCCATGGCTTGCATGCGTGTTGCCATCTCTGGCAGTGTGATGAGGACTGGGAGATCATCTGTCCCCATAGGTTCAAAGGCCCAGTTGATACCAGGTTCTTCAATGGCTTTTTTGTAGAGGTTTTGCAACTGTTCTTCCTCCTCAGTTGTCAATAAGCTAGTTGCATTGTCTTTTTTGGTATTGATTAATTGTTCAACAGGGGCACTGTCTACGCTTCTGAATTGTACTTTCCCTAGCTTTTGTTCGGAGGCGTTGATCCAGTGGCTATCTAATTGCCCCTGTAGCGTGATTACGCTGTACCCTTGTTGTTTGCAAGCTTGTATGTATAGATCTTGTTTCTCTGGGTTGTTGGCATATAAGATGATTACGTTTTGTTGCCCATCGGTTTGCAGCGGTTTTATCTTCTCTATATAGCTATCGATGGTTATGTATTCCGCATCCACGGTTTGTAGGAGCATAAAGTTTTTGGCTTTCTCATAGAAGCTTTCTTCGGAGAGCATGCCGTATTTAACGAATAGGTCTATAGAAGGAAATTTTTCTTCGTATGCTTTTCGGTCGCTTTTGAATAGTTCCTCTAGTTTATCAGCTACTTTCTTGGTGATGTAGGTGTTGATTTTTTTGACGTTACTATCGGCCTGCAATGCGCTTCTAGAGACATTGAGGGGAATATCTGGTGAGTCGATTACGCCATGTAAGAGGGTTAAAAAAGGTGGTACTACATCCTTCACTTCGTTAGTAATGAATACTTGATTGGCGTATAGTTGAATTTTATGCTGATGTTGCTCTGGATGATGACTAATGGCATTGAAGTATAACACGCCTGTAAGGTTAAAGGGATAATCTACATTCAGGTGAATCCAGAATAAAGGATCTGCTGCATGCGGATAGAGTTCCTTGTAGCATGCTAGATAATCTTTCTCTTCCAGCTCTTGGGGGGATTTAATCCATAGCGGGTGGGTATTGTTAATGGTTTTGCCATCAAATTCAATGCTTATGGGTAAGAATTTGCAGTATTTCTCTAGCATTTCTTCGATGGACGCTTTTTGCAGAAATGCTTCGTCTTCTTCATTTAGGTACAGGATCACATCTGTGCCTAATTCTTTTTTAACGGCTTTGTTAATCTCAAAAGTAGTATCACCTTTGCAAGACCAATGTACAGCTTCCGCATCCTTTTGGTATGATTTAGTGATGATATCTACGCGATGGGCGACCATGAAGGCGGAATAGAAGCCGAGCCCAAAGAAGCCTATCAGTTGTTTGTCTCCCATGCCCTGTTCCTTATACTTTTCTAAGAAAGCTGTAGCACCGGAAAAGGCTACCTGGTTGATGTATTGCTTTACCTCTTCCGCGGTCATGCCAAGACCTTGATCACTTATGGTGATGGTTTTGAGCTTTTCATCCGTGGTGACCTTTACCCGCAGGTTTTCTGTATTGCCTTCATACTCGCCTAAAGCAGCCAAGCGTTGCAGCTTTTGGGTGGCATCTACGGCATTACTAACTAGTTCGCGTAGAAATGCGTCTTGATCTGAGTATAGAAATTTTTTGATGATAGGAAAGATGTTTTCACTATTTACAGAGATGTTACCGTGTTCTTGCATAGGAATTTTTTGAGTTGAAATATGGTTTGTTGTTGCTGGACTTCTATAGCATAAGGAAGATTGTGTGCCGTATTGCCTAAAGCACGATGCGGCATATCACTTATAATGGCTTTCCCTTCTTTTGCATCACGGGGATGCCTACAAGGAAAATAGCTTTGCATATGATGCAATAATAAGGATTTTGGTTGAGAAAGTAAAATACTAGCGCTAACATATGAGACTGTAACACTATCACTTCTAGGGAGGAGTAGCTATACTAGCCGCTATGGATGGATCATAGATGCGTTCTGCAAGGACCATAGCGGTGTTGCGTATAAATCGATGCCTCTGTGAGGTTACGGTACGTCCGAAAGAGAGGAGCCTAGAAGGTCGTATCTAAGTTTCTAAATCCATTAAGAGATTATACGTCGCTTGCGTAACTACTCAGGTACCATAAACACCATTTCCAGGCTTCTAGGTGTTATTGAAAAATGTTAGAGTAGTAATTTGGCTGCATTTTCTTCTTTTTTCTTATCAAATGCAAGGATTGATTCTTTCATAAAGCCATTCTATTGGCTTTAAAAGCCTTTTCAAGTACCTGAGTAATTACGCGCTTGCAATTTATTTTCTTAAATGGTGTAGCTTTGGCGTATTCTGGAATTTGTAACATCCCTAAAAATATGTGTAGCTATTTGATATGGAATCCTAATGAAGTGCTATTGCAATTTGGGATTTTTAAAGTCAGGTGGTATAGTTTGATGATTATAACTGCATTTGTGTGTGGACGGCAGTTTATGAAGTACTTTTTTAAAAAGGAGGGTAGGCCTGCAGGGGATGTAAAAGCGCTCAGTTTGTATGTGCTCATTGGTTGCCTAGTGGGAGCGAGATTAGGGGAAGTGTTTTTTTACAGGTTTTCTTACTATTGGCAACACCCTTTAGAGGCCATCTTGCAGGTGGCGTTTTCGCCTACCGTGCATTTAGTTGGTTATCAAGGTCTTTCCTATCATGGAGCTTTAGTGGGCGGTATCCTCGGTACGTTATTTTACGCTTATTATCAGGTAACACTTCGTCTTAGGCCCTTAAAGTTATCTATCACAAAGCGCAGGAAACATAACCAATCCTTCTTATGGTTACTGACGCCGGTAGCCTTTGGGGTTTTAATGGGCCTTTTTGTGCGGATAGGTAATTTTATCAACTCCGAAATCATTGGTACGCCTACTTACAACAAGCAAGGAGTACTATTTGCGAGTGCTATTGTGAAGGGGTTGCAAAACATGTATTCAGACATTCAACAGGTTGCAATAATCAAAGACAAGACAGCTTTACCGCATCCTGACCATCACTATCAACCTATTGTTATCAAATGTATCTTCCTCGCAGGAGTAGATAAAGAGGAGATTACACATTTTGTAAATAATAACGTAGTATCTTCCTTTCGTTACCGACAGAGTATGCGGCAGCATGTATACCTACCTGCAGATGCCACCTTGGAGTATGTGATAGATAAGCATGGGCATGATCAGTATACGGCTCATATAAAGGCATTTGGCATACCTCGGCATCCTGTGCAGCTATACGAAGCTTTTGCCTACATCCTCATTTTAGGCGCGTTGATTGCTTGGTGGAGGAGAAAAGGCCCTCAGCTCCGAGATGGTATGCTAGCAGGTGTGGCGATGATATTAAGTTATACCGCACGATTTTTCTTGGAGTTCTTTAAAGACCCATTTAATGTAGTGCTCCATGGTGCTATGCCTATCACCATGGGACATATATTGTCTTTGGTGACGGTAGTAGGAGGGGCTGCCTTGGTAATTGTATCGTATTGCGTGGATAAGCGAAAGCGCACATTGCCGTCAAGCATATGACGTATCGATCTATTCTTGTATTGAACTTAGCTGCATTAGGGGAAGCAGTCATCTTTAAACTTTTGATTGACTATCAGCTGGTGGTATGTGTTATGCCGCATCTGGATAGTTTCTACAGCATCTTGGCTATACTTACGGTGAAGAATATGTTGATTATAGGTGGATACCAGATGTACTTCTGGCCGCAAAGGAATCACTTGGCGTATCGCAGAAAGTACTTGCAACCGACAGCTGTCGACAAATGGATACCAGCGATTCCACACTTTTTTTGGATCTATTCCCCTTTGTACTACGTATTCTTTAGCTTAGCACTGCTCTGTTTAAAGGACTTTAATACTACGGCCATGCATGCTTGGTTGATGTTGATGCATAGCAGTTTTTGGTTTTATTATTTCCCTGCCAGCATGCCTAAAGCATTTCGGGAGCAAATTAGAAGTATTAAGACAGATAAACTCACTCAATACCTTGCGCAGCTTGTGTATGCGCATGACTCGGAAGAAAATGCGTGTCCTTCTATGCATTGTGCTTTTGCTGTCTTTTTAGCGTGTATAACCTATCCCTATTATCCGTATATGTCCGTGATGTTTCCAGTGCTAGTGGCATTTTCTTGCCTCTTTACCAAACAGCACTTACTGATGGATATTATCCCTGGCGTATTGCTGGGGTTTTTACATGGATTGATGAATGTGATGATTTGATAGGGAGTCATCTAAACCGAACAACACCGGCCTGATGTAAGTCCGCCCCATTACCTATGCGGCATTATCCAACTTTTTTATCTTATTTATTATGGCTACTACAAGTGATTTTAGAAATGGACTCACCCTTGAGTTCAACAATGATTTATATACCATTACCGAATTCCAACATGTAAAACCAGGAAAAGGCGCTGCCTTTGTACGCACAAAGCTAAAAAGCCTTACAACCGGTAAAGTAATCGATAATACCTTCAACGCAGGCGTAAAGGTTACAACAGCACGCATAGACCGCAAGTCATACCAATTTTTATACAAAGATCAGCATGGCTATCATCTGATGGACCAGGATACGTTTGATCAAATAGATATAGCAGCATCAGAAACCGTAATTGATAAACCTCTGTTGCTGAAAGAGGGACAAGTATTAGAGCTATTGTTTCATCAAGAGAGCGGGAAGTTAATAGGCGCAGAATTACCCCCTTTTGTAGAGCTGGAAGTTACCTATACAGAACCGGGTGTAAAAGGCGATACGGCCACCAGGGCATTGAAACCGGCTACGCTAGAAACTGACTTGCAGATACAGGTTCCGTTGTTTATTGACAATGGAGATAAAATTAAAATAGATACCCGCACCGTCACTTACGTGGAACGTGCCAAATAAGACAATCACTATGAAAATTGAAGAAATACAAAAACTCATTGAAAATATCAACAAGCTCAATCTGGAAGAAGTCAATATAGAGACGGAAACACTGAAGCTAAAAATTAAAAAGCATACGCCGAGCTCTGTTGTAGCATCCGCATTGCTGCATCCGGATGCGGTTGCCTTACCTGCCGCAGGACAACCCATGATACCTACCACAGCACCTGCAGTAGCCAATACCACGCATACCAACGAGCCAGATGTGGCCACCAATCAAGTAGAAATCAAATCCCCTATGATTGGCACCTTTTACCGTTCCGCAAATCCGGATACACCACCCTTTGTCTCCGTAGGTGATGAAGTCAAAGTAGGACAAGGCATCTGTATTATAGAAGCGATGAAGCTTTTTAACGAAATAGAAGCAGAAGTAGCCGGCAAAATCACACAAATTCTCGTAGATGATGCCTCGCCCGTAGAATATGATCAACCTTTATTTACTATAGAACCTTGTTAATACCTTACTCCCTGTGTTAAAAAAAATACTAATTGCCAATAGAGGAGAGATTGCTTTACGCATCATCCGAGCCTGCAAAGAATTAGGTGTCCGCACTGTTGCCGTATACTCCACCGCAGACAAAAACAGCCTTCATGTCAGCTTTGCTGACGAAGCCGTGTGTATAGGCCCACCTACAAGTCAATTATCTTACCTGAAGATACCACATATCATCGCCGCTGCGGAACTTACCAACTCCCAAGCGATACACCCTGGGTATGGATTCCTCTCTGAAAATGCCGCCTTTGCACGTGTCTGCAAGGAACATAAAATCAAGTTTATTGGCCCTTCATCCGAAGCCATCAGTCAAATGGGGGATAAAGTTACGGCCAAGCAAACGATGCAAGCAGCGGGGATACCTACCATTCCAGGATCTGATGGATTACTTACGTCTTTGGAAGAAGGAAAAGAACTCGCACAAGCCATTGGGTATCCTGTGATTCTCAAAGCGACAGCAGGTGGCGGCGGCAAAGGTATGAGGCTAGTACATCAAAGCGGCAACTTTGCAACAGAATGGGAAAAAGCAAGTCAAGAAGCACAAGCCTCCTTTAATAATCCAGGGCTGTATCTCGAAAAGTACATAGAACAACCACGGCATATTGAAATACAGCTGATGGCAGATCAGCATGGGAAAGTCATCCACCTCTCCGAACGAGATTGTTCTATCCAACGCAGACATCAAAAGCTAGTAGAAGAAACCCCCTCCCCTATCATCGATGATAGCTTGCGAGAAAAAATAGGCAATGCAGCTATTTTGGGTGCAGCATCCGTAGGGTATGAAGGCGTAGGCACCATAGAGTTTCTGGTAGATAAGCACGGGGACTTCTATTTTATGGAGATGAATACCAGGATTCAAGTAGAGCATCCGGTTACGGAAGAAGTAACCAATGTGGATCTCATTAAAGAACAAATCAAAATAGCTGCTGGAGAACCCATTGCGGAGCAGAACTACTACCCAACGGGGCATGCCATTGAATGTAGGATTAATGCTGAAAATCCTTTTAAAGACTTCCGACCCAACCCTGGCCTCATCAAGAACCTACATTTACCCGGAGGCTTAGGCATTCGCGTAGATTCCCACATCTATTCCGGCTACACCATCCCCCCCTACTATGATTCTATGATTGCCAAGCTGATTGCCCACGGCAAGGACCGAGAAGAAGCCATTGTAAGAATGAAAAGAGCTTTAGAAGAATTTGTGATAGAAGGCATTCATACTACCATTCCTTTCCACATCCAATTAATGCAGGATAAAGATTTTAAAGCCGGCAAATTTGATACCGGGTTTTTAGAAAACTTCAAGCTGGTAGCACCTCCCTCATAGCCTGTGTTGTGAATAGAGTTCTTCTGTATCTCTTTGAATATACCTGTTACTGTATATCACCAGGCCATAATTTCCAATTATCAGTTATATAAGAAATATGTCAAATTCAGCCAAATATATACCGCCCTCTCCGTATCTTCTTTGTATAGCCCCTCCAACAACCTCCCACCATTCCAGTACCGACTGGAATGGTATTTTTGTGGTAAATAGGAGATAAAAGGGCGATGAAATGAATTACATAACATATACAGCAATGACGGTAGTGGATAACGCCTCGCAATGCCTGGGTGTAGGTATAACGCTCTCAACAAGCTTTTTGTCTCTAGTATTAAGCTGATTTAAAAAATTTAGATTAATACAACCACATACTTAAGTAGACTTAATCTATGGCGCTTATAGTCTGCAAGGTGCTTGATATGGTGATGGCAACAAAGGCAATAATTATGATTGAAAGTGAGGGCAAGGGACAGGAGGTGTTAATTAGCCTCAAGTGCGCCAAATTTTATTTGGTTTTGATGCGTAATGATTTAATAATCAGCTTCTTTGATTTCAGGTGCTTAAACCGAATTCGAATGCCCTGTTTGTGGGGTTAAGCTGCATTTTTTGGCGCTTGAAGGCATTGCTCTTGCAGGCATATACCATGATTACAGCGGCCGATGCTAGCTTCCCGTACTGCATCAAGTAGCGCATAGCAATAGTATGTCTCCTTCTATTTGCTTTAATCCTTAGCGCAATTGATGTAATTTTGTGCCCATGAATGACAACAGAACGTATATCCAAACGATAGAAGCTGCCTGGGAAGATAAAACCCTACGCACGCAACCGGCAACACAAAGCGCTATCCGGGAAGTGATACATGATTTAGATACGGGAAAGACGCGCATAGCTACCCCTACCCACAATAGCTGGCAAATCAATGAGTGGGCTAAAAAAGCTATCTCCCTTTATTTCATGATGCAAGAGATGGAGATGATGGAGATCGGACCTTATACGTATTATGACAAAATACCCTTGAAGCAAAACTTTAAGGAACTTAACGTACGGGTAGTCCCTCCTGCCGTAGCACGATATGGTACCTGCTTGCGTGAAGGGGTTATACTCATGGCTTCCTACGTCAATATTGGTGCTTATATCGACTCAGGTACGATGGTGGATATTGGCGCTGTGGTGGGAAGTTGTGCGCAGGTGGGTAAAAACGTTCATATCAGCGGCGGAGCGATTATCGGAGGGGTGTTAGAGCCGCCACAAGCACAACCTGTTATCATCGAAGATGGTGCCTTTATTGGTGCGGGCTGCGTTATAGTAGAAGGCGTAATGGTAGGCAAAGAGGCGGTGCTGGGATCTAATGTGTCTATAACTATGAGTACGCATATCATAGATGTGACAACGGATGAACCGCAAACATACAAGGGGTATATACCACCGCGTTCGGTAGTCATTCCAGGTGCTTATAGCAAACATTTCCCCGCCGGAACATATCACGTTCCGTGTGCTTTAATTATAGGGAAAAGAACTTCAAATACGGATGCGAAGGTAGCACTCAATGAGGCGCTTAGGATACATCATACAAAACATTAATTCCTATCATCACAATCCCTGACAATTTGATCCATTAACCGCATTATCCCTATATCCCCATATGAGCAAAGGCCGTGTATTGGTAGCCATGAGTGGCGGCATAGATAGTTCTATTGCTGCCCTTTTATTACATGAAGCAGGTTATGAAGTAGTAGGTATGACGATGAAGACATGGAGCTATGCGACGAGTGGCGGAAGTAAGAAGGAAACTGGATGCTGCAGCCTGGATAGTATCAATGATGCCCGCAACATAGCCGTCACGTTAGGCTTTCCGCATATGATCTTAGACATCCGGGAGGAATTTGGGGATACCGTTATCGATAATTTTACCAGTGAGTACCTGGCAGGCAGAACGCCGAACCCATGCGTGTTATGCAATACGCACATCAAATGGGATGCTTTATTGCGCAGGGCGGATAAGTTAAACTGTGAATATATTGCTACGGGGCATTATGCCAACATCCGCCATGAAAATAACCGGTACATCATTTCCAAGGGACGCGACCTCTCCAAAGATCAATCATACGCCTTATGGGGGGTATCGCAAGCGAGCCTGAGCCGGACGATATTGCCATTAGGGAATCTGCACAAAGCCGAAATCCGCGAGATAGCTCGCCAAAAAGGATTTCAAGAGCTCACCACTAAATCCGAATCGTATGAGATATGTTTTATCCCAGATAATGACTACCGAGGGTTCCTAAAACGTAAGGTGGTAAATTTAGAACAACGTGTACAAGGCGGAGCGTTTGTGCTACAAGATGGCACGGTCGTAGGTCAGCATAAAGGGTATCCTTTCTATACCATTGGCCAACGAAAGGGATTAGGTATCACCCTAGGCTATCCCGTATATGTGACGGAGATACAAGCCGATACGAATCGTGTGGTATTAGGCACTTTTGATGAATTGGCCAGGAATGGCATGTATGTCAATCAACTCAACATGGGGAAGTACACGCACCTAGCAAGTCCTACAAAGAGTGTTACGAAGATCAGATATAATGATGCGGGTACTCCGGCTACTTTAGAACAGTCAGGAGATACGATAAAGGTGTATTTTGAACAAGGCGTGCATGCCATTGCGCCTGGGCAAGCGGCGGTCTTTTACGAGGAAGATGATGTCATAGGCGGGGGGTGGATACAGTCCGCCTTTCAAGAACGGGTATAGCTATCAGCAAACAAGGGTTTATCAAACATGCGTAGCCTTGCATAAGCACCAAATTAGCAACCGGCATATAGGCTTGTAAGCACCAGGTATTGTTGCATATATGCCATACACATTTGGCATATACCAGCTTATGGTATTAATTTTAGCACATTTAAACCCGACATGGTTCTCTCAGTGAGGGATTAGCCAATCCATTACCGCCATGTTGGGTTTCTTATTGTTAACTAATAACTTATATACATCTATACATCATTATGCAGAATAAAGGTTTCGTCATCTTTTTAACCAGTCTACTCACCCTACTTTGTTCCTACTATTTATCCTTCACCTGGCTAGATGACAAGATCCAACAAAAAGCCACCCAACATGCGACAAATGAAGCCGGTCATATCGATTTTATCGAAAAACAGGCCTATCTAGATGCGGTATGGAAAAAGCCTGTCTACAATTGCCTGGGGCTTACGTATACGTACGAAGAGGTCAAAGAAAAATCATTGAAATTAGGGCTAGACCTACAAGGGGGCATGCATGTAACGTTGGAAATATCACCTGTGGAACTGATTAACGGCCTGGCAGGTAATTCAAAAGATGCTACCTTCTTAGAAGCGATGGAGGTAGCTGCGCAAAAACAACAAGCTCAAGGCACGCTTTCGTTTGTTAAACTATTTTATGAAACGTATAAAAAGCTAAATCCTTCTGGTAAGTTAAGTTCTCTCTTTGCTACCAGCGCCAATAGGGGCTACATCACCCGTGAGTCTAGTGACCAACAGGTGCTTAAATATTTGGATACAGAAGTAGAAAATGCCATCACTAGGGCTTTTGATGTGATTCGATCCCGCGTTGATCAGTTCGGAACGATACAACCCAACATACAACGGTTACAAGGAACGGGTAAGATCCAGATAGAATTGCCAGGGGTTAATAATCCAGCAAGGGTCCGCAAGCTATTGCAAGGCGTAGCGCAGTTGCGTTTCTGGCAGGTGTATGATGGACAAGACCTCAGTAACATTCTGCAATCAATTAATACCTTGCTCACGCATGAAGATGTATCTAAAGACAAAACTAGCGAAGAACCTGAGTCAACAACTGGAGGCAAGCGATTAGGCTATTACCTCATCTATCCCGTAGAAGAGGTGGCAGACATCCAACAAATATTGGATAGACCGGAGGTGCAAGCATTATGTCCGAAAGACTTACGCTGGTGCTGGGATGTAAAACCACGGCAAGATAGTAGTACGGGAGAAGCATACTTGATGCTTTACCCCATTAAAACCAGTCGCAACAACTTACCGCTACTAGAAGGAGATGTGATCACGGACGCCCGCCAGATGTTTGATGAAAAGGGACAACCTTCCGTCAGCATTCAGATGAATGTACGTGGTGCCAAGATGTGGCGAAAGATTACAGCTAGTAACCTAGGCAAACGTATCGCCATTACCTTGGATGATCAAGTATACTCTGCGCCAGTCGTTAATACAGAGATTCCGAATGGTAGCTCTCAAATATCAGGCAGCTTTAGCATAGAAGAAGCGGGGGACTTAGCCCGCATACTCAAAGCAGGGTCCTTACCTGCTCCTGTAAAAATTACGGAAGAAGTCATCATTGGCCCCACCCTGAGTGAGAAGGCACAGTTTCAAGGCATCTTTTCTATGGCATGCGGCCTAGCCGTGATCATCCTCTTTATGCTCCTGTATTATGCCAAAGGGGGTATTGTAGCGAACCTCGCCCTACTTTTCAATATCCTCTTTGTTTTAGGCATCTTGGCGCAACTGGATGCGGCGTTAACGCTCCCCGGTATTGCAGGCATTGTACTAACAATAGGTATGTCTATAGATGCGAATGTTTTAATCTTTGAACGCATTCGAGAAGAAATCCGTAGAGGCAACAACCTGAAAGAAGCCATCAAACTAGGGTATCAAAAAGCGAATAGCTCTATTGTAGATGCCAATGTAACTACTTTGCTGACGGGTGTTATTCTCTATGTCTTAGGCCAGGGCCCCGTACGTGGCTTTGCTACTACGTTGATGATTGGTATCATTACTTCCTTCTTTACGGCAGTATTCATTACACGGGTGATCTTTACTTGGTGGCAAAAGCGCAATAAAACGAGTAACATCACCTTTGCCTATGGCTACAACAAAAACTTACTGATAGGCACTAACTTTAACTTCCTAAAAAGACGCCGTCTTTTCTATGGTGTCTCCCTCGCCATTATGTTGATTGGCTTTACCCTCTTGATCAAGCAAGGAGGTATCAGCTTAGGCGTTGACTTTACAGGTGGAAGAGGTTATGTCATTAAGTTTAGTGAATCGGTAGAGCCTATTGAACTGAAAAGCAAACTAGCAGAGCATTTGGATGACCAAAGCGTGGAGGTAAAAACCTATGGCGCTAATAATATCATGAAAGTCACCACCAGCTATCGCATTCATGAAGAAAATGAAACCGTGGAAGAGGAAGTAAAGGAGAAATTAATCACCTACTTGCAAGAGATTATGTCCCTACAGTACCTGGAAGATGTCGTGAATATGCCAGCATCCACCTTTACGATAGCGAGTACGACTAAGGTTGGGCCTAGCATAGCAGGTGACATTCAGGCCTCTGCTAAAAAGTCGGTTATTTTTACGCTCCTCATCATCTTCTGCTATATACTGGTTAGGTTCAAGAAATGGCAATTTGGTTTAGCGGCTTTGATAGCCCTCATGCATGATGTGCTGGTAGTGCTAGCTACCTTTGGTATTGCCAAAGCCATGGGGTATGCCTATGAAATAGATCAAGTGATCATCGCAGCTATCTTGACGGTGGTAGGGTATTCCATTAATGATACGGTTGTGATCTTTGATCGGGTGAGGGAACAACAAAAGCTGAAGTCATATGACAGTTTTGAAAGCATTGCCAATAAATCTATCAACGATACTTTGAGCAGAACGTTGATCACTTCACTCACGACACTGGTAGTAGTTGTCATCCTCTTGCTATGGGGAGGAGAGGTCTTAAGAGGCTTTGCGTTTACCCTATCTATGGGGATTATATTTGGCACCTATTCCTCCATATGCATAGCTGCACCGCTTGTGTTGGATTTTACTAAGCAAAGTAACGCTAGCAAAAACTAATTCTCTAACGCTCACCACAATAGCTTTTGACTACAGCAGCTGAGATTTGTTTGAAATCTTCTGCTATAAGACGATTTCGGAGGGCCTTCCTCCATCTTCACTAGATGGATACCCAGCAGCCAGATGCGAATCTGCAGCAGCCTCCATAAGCTCTGAGATACTCCCCGATCCTCTGATTTATTTATAAAAAATGGTTAAAACCATCAGCTTCAGCTGATGAAAACTTCCAGTTATTACCACTAATGTTCCTAAATTTACCACATGCAGGCATATAGTACAGGAAGTGATACAGTCTATTACCATCATTATCATATAGTATGGATACCAAATTTTGATGTACTTCGTCTGAATCGTACATCTCTGCAATGCTTGTAGCGCCTTTGTAGGGCTTTTTCATGGCCCATACGCATATGGTTACAAAATAGGAGATCTTCTTATCTATTTTCATCAGCTTTTTCCGTAGCTGCACCTTGTACTCTTCCAGTCTTAGATTCATTTCCTTATCCCCACTACTTTGATGCTCGAAGAGGATATAGAGGTACTTGTCGCTATTTTTTAAGCGAAACCGCAGTAAGACGTCTCCTTGTAGTTTAGAGAGCTTTGTCGAAGAAATTACTTCCGTATTGATGAATTACAGGCTATTCAAATCTATGAGCGCTAGTACTTGATGTGCCAATAGTGACAAGAAATGCTTTAAAAACTTTAAGACCACCTTCTCCTTTGGAGAAGGTGGTCTTAAAGTAATCGTCATGCGGCTGGTTGGATAACGAATGTTGTGTATGCATACTGGGTCAATTAAAAGTTATGTTACCGAAATCTTCACGCTTCTCTTTTCATTTACCTAATGCAAGGTACAAAATTTATGGAGGTATACAAATGTTTATCAAGAGATGCTTGAAAACAGGATGGAAGCAACAGACGGTAGCACCCATTACCGTCATTGCCAGGAGTCGCTCCCACCCACGTCATTGCGAGGAGCCGAAGGCGACGAAGCAAT
>JALRAY010000023.1 GCA_023257955.1 Amoebophilaceae bacterium
ATAGAGCAATACAAATGGGAATTAAAATCGCTTATGACAACTAAGTTTCACATCGTTAACTTAGCTTGATTTTTCGTATTTCATAATCTGATGTGTATACTTGATACACCTAGCATTATAAACTAATCCCAAACCTTTCATCCTATGTTCAAACAAAACTTGACTTTACATGCTATTTTGATACTGATAGCTTTATTCACATTACAATGCGGTAATTCCGTACAAAGACTACAAACCAGCAAAGTGGTAGACCTGAGTGGTCGCTGGAATGATACAGATGCTAGATTAGTAGCTGAGGAAATGGTACAAGACTTTATGCAATCTCCATTCCGCATCCGTTTTGCAGAGACGCACCACAAACTTCCGGTAATCATCGTAGGCGATATACTTAATAAAAGCCATGAACACATTGACGCAGAACCTTTTATAAAAAGTATAGAGCGGGAACTAATCAACAACCAATCTGTACGCATTGTTGAGCATGGCATCTTTAGAGAAAAATTACGTCAAGAACGCGTAGAAAATCCAATATCTAATACAGGCATCAATCGACAATTTGGCCGCGAATTAGGCGCAGACTTTATGTTGCTAGGCACTATCAATACGATAGTAGACACTAAGGCAGAAGGAAAGCGTAATATCGTTTACTATCAAATTGACTTAAACCTAGTAGACCTCCATACCAATGAAACGGTTTGGATAGGGCAGAAAAAAATCAAAAAGTTTGTAAAAAAATAGCGATAGAAAATCAGTATAGCCTCTCATCAACTAATCAGCTGTAATAAGCTAAGTGATATTTTTTATCCTAAAATCATTACAAATCAAAAGTATAAAGCATGATGATTGATGAAAAACCTCCTCCTTAAGGCATTCAGACTTTTACTTTTGGCTACTATCACCACCTCCTGTGGTTCCTATTATCATAAAAACAGCTCCTTTCATAAACATTTCCTCAAAGAAAATATAGCCGAAGCAGACCATGTACTCGCTAAGAAGAAAAATGGGGATAAGGGTAGAAACAGGCTACTGTATTGCCTGAATAGAGGCATAACCCACCACCTGATGCAAGACTATGAAACCAGTAATGCATTTTTTGAACAAGCTTACATCATCCATGAGGATTTTGTAGCCAATCCCTGTGATGTCGTACTCACCTTTTTGGTCAATCCCACGTTGACGGATTATAAAGGAGAAGACCACGAGATCTTACTCATTCACTATTACAAAGCCCTCAACTATTTACATCTCGGTAACCTATCTGCCGCCTTGGTAGAATGCAGGCGACTCAATATCCAGCTCAATATCTTGAGTGATAAATACAACAGTGCCAACACCTACCGTAGAGACGCTTTCATTCATCTACTCATGGGCTTGATATACCAAGCCGATCATGCTTATAACGATGCCTTTATTGCCTATAGAAATGCCTTTGAGATTTATGAAGAAGATTACACCAAGCTCTTTGGGATAGAAGCTCCCCTACAGTTGAAAAAAGACCTGATCTATACCGCTTATAAAACCGGATTCCATGATGCAGTAACGCATTACCTAGCAAAATTTCAGCTGGACTATGATCCTAGCAAAGAAGACCCACAAAGTGGGGATATCGTCTGTTTGTGGAACAATGGTTTAGGTCCCGTGAAAGATGAATGGGGCTTGAACTTTGTGATGATAGAAGGCGTAGGCGGCGTAGTCAATTTTGTGAATGAAGACCTTGGATTGACTTTTCCTTTTCCCCTCTGCAGCGATACCAAATCTCAGCTAAACGTATCTGATCTACACCTCTTCCGCATATCCTTCCCCACCTATGTAGAACGGCCATTACTGTATCAGCAAGCTACTATCCGGTTACAGAATAGTATATATCAGCTAGAAATCATAGAAGACATCAATGCTATCTCATTTCGGATACTGCATGAACGGATGTTATGGGAGCTAAGTAAATCCCTATTGCGTGTGGCTATCAAAAAAGTAACTGAATATCAAGTTAGGAAGCAAAATGCCATTTTGGGGACATTGGTAGGAGTCGTAAATTTTGCGACAGAAAAAGCAGATACCCGTAATTGGCAAACCATTCCCCATACCATTTCATATACCCGCATTCGACTGAGAGAAGGAAGCCATAGCCTTACATTCCAAGCAGCGGGGATGCATGCCCAACATGATAAAAACCATACCTTTTCCATTGATGTTCATCCTCAGCAAACCATCTTCTATCCTGTATACACCTTGCAGCAAGGTGCTCAATCATAGCTTTGATTGCGGATGAATGGCATACAGAGAATACAAAGAGTTCAAAAAGATGAGGAGAGCTTAAAAATGTCTTACTACTTGCCAGAGCCTTTATACCATTTAATAAACAGGTATGCGAACACGATCCCTCCCAAGTGTGCAAAATGCGCTACATTATCCGCTGGATTATTCGCCAACCCTGCATACAGTTCATACACCCCGTACAGTATCAGAAAGTATTTTGCTTTGATAGGAATAGGGAATAAGAAAAGCATCAATCGAGTGTGTGGATATAGCATCGCAAACGCCGTTAATATGCCAAAGATAGCACCAGAAGCCCCTACGATAGGTACCCCCGTCTTGATATGATACAGCTGCGCTACAATAGCCTTGCTTTTACCGATATACCCCGCATCGTGGCTATACTGAAAGAAGTCACAGATAAATGGATAGTAGTTATTATACATCTTAGGGAATTTCTGCATGAAGAAACTAAACTTCTGCGGAGTAGGGAAATTCAAATAATCCGTATACAGCGCTTCAAACTGATGTATCTCTAGGTATAAAACACCTGTATATAACAGCGCGGCCCCTATCCCTGTCATTAGGTAGAAGAGTAAAAACCGTTTGGATGATAAACGCGTTTCCAGCACAGGCCCAAAGGTAATCAGGGAAAACATGTTACTGAATAAGTGCCCAACGCTAGCATGCATAAAGAGATGGGTAATAATTTGATAAGGCTCAAACTGTGGCGAAGCTAAGTATCGCAAGCCCAATATATCAATCAGATCGAAGGGTAAGAGTTTATGAAGTATAAAGATGGTAACATTGCCAATCAGAATTTTTTTTACAACAGGGGTTAATTGATTCATAAGAACGTAGTAAGGAAATAAACAATCAAAATAAAAGCGCTACGGTGCAGCAAGGCTTCCCCGTCAGCATATGATAATATTGCGTGTACAAAGATATCAGCTTTTCACATCAAGGTGTGCAGGTGATCAAAGATAAGGATCTTTAGGAGCATTGCAAGATAGCTACCATTATAGGCATAAGCACGCGCATTTAGATACGCCAAAACCGCAGTTAGCAGGCATCTCGTTCGCGGATTTTCTCTTGCAACTTGCTAATACCACCTATTAAAGCTTCTGGTCGGGGAGGGCAACCAGGTACATATACATCTACGGGTATAATCTTATCCACCCCCTTCAAGACATGGTATCCATGCTGCCAATAGGGGCCTCCGCAATTGGCACAAGATCCCATAGAGATAACATACCGTGGCTCCGGCATTTGGTCGTATAACCGTTTTACACTCTCTGCCATCTTCATCGTTACCGTGCCTGATACAATCATCACATCCGCCTGACGAGGGGAGTTTCTAGGTAATACTCCTATTCGATCCAAGTCATAGTGGGAGGCATACGTCCCCATCATCTCAATGGCACAACAGGCAAGGCCAAAGGTCAAGGGCCACAAAGAAGAACTTTGCGCCCACTGCAGTAATTCGTCTAAAGAGGTAAGGATAATGTCTCCTTCACCTGTAAGCTGCTTATTCGGAGATGGATGTTGCATGTAATGAAGTAAATGAATGCGGTAATGCTATGTTGCCCGCATATTGTGCATTGATACGTTCGTAATACTTAGCTGGGATCGTTGGCGTTATGTCAGTAGATAACGTAGGGACATTGTCGCACATGATACATTCCCAGTGACGAATCACATATACCCACCCTATCCCTAGTACGAGTATAAAGATAGTACCAACAACAGCCATATGTAAATACCATGACGGATCATAGGTAGAAGATTGGGTATAGGCTAGCGCCCAAGGAAATAACAAAATCGTTTCCAGTTCGAACAGCAAAAAGATTAACCCAAGCACGTAGATAGGGCTTTTGAGAGCCGTTCTTGCGTGGCCTATGGGAGCTGCACCTGATTCATAGGTAGTAACCTTGGCTTGATAAGCACATTGCGGACGCAGCTTGCGACTCAGTTGGTTACATCCACATAGTAATAGTATCAGTACTATGGCAGAAACGATAATATGTAATACGGCGATAGATTCCATAATAGAAAAAGTTTAATATGCTTTTCATGCTACGGCTGCTGCATAAGGCTTTACTTGCGGTCATGGTCTTAGACTCTATTGCTCGGAAGAGAAAGCGACCTTTATACCCCTAGCTTTAGCTCATACACCACCATCTACCCCAAACAATGTAAGCAATGAAAATGAGAATTCTTAACTTTTTGCGGCATGTCAGCCAAGCGGTTGCTTTTTATGCCTTGTTGCCATGGCTATATGCGCTAGCATGGTTGCCATTTAAGCCCTTATACATCATTGCTGATATGCTATGTTGGTTCGTATCGCGACTGTATAGAAGGAAGATTGTGCGCAAGAATCTACTAACTGCTTTCTCTCATCAATCATCGCAGGAGCTAGTGACTATAGAAAAAGCCTTTTATACTCATTTTTGCGACTTACTGGTTGAATATATAAAAAGCTTAACCCTTACCAAAGCTCAAGTAATCCAACGATGTGTTATACAACATCCAGAACTATTAAATCAGCTCTATGATGCGGGGAAAGACATACTATTGGTAACTGGGCATTATGGTAACTGGGAATGGGCTGCCAATGCCATAGCGCTGCAAACCAAGTATTCCGTTGGGGTAATTTATAAGCCTTTATCTAATCCCTACTTTGATCGTTTGGTGCAGCGGTTGCGCCGCCGGTTTGACAAGTTGCTTATCCATGAGCAAGCCATCTTCCGCTCCTTGTTAAGCAAGCATGCGACTCCTCAAGCAACCGCCTTTTTGGCGGATCAAGCTCCTGCGCAAGCCCATGCATTTCATATGCTGTTTTTAAATATTCCTACTTATTTCACTACGGGGCTGGAAAAGATAGCGACCAAATTAGACCCTACCGTGGTATATGTACATATTCGCAAACCGCGAAGAGGCTACTATGCTATCGAGCTAGAAGTCTTAACCGAGCAGTCTAGTGCTTTGCCCGCATCTCGGCTCACCCAACTGTATATTGCAAGGTTAGAACAGGATATTAATCACAACCCTGCGCTTTGGCTTTGGTCACATAACAGGTGGAAGGATACTGACGTTACTGCTTAATCACGACAATTACCATATGCTCGTGGCATTTTTTATAGAAAAGTCATTTTAAGATAACGATGCTATTGTGCGTATGCTCAATCGCCCGTCACTGAGCCTACACTTACGTCATTGCAAGGAGCCCCTATCCTTTTTCTTGCAATAGGGTTATCGGGTTAATAACTTAGTAACTTAGCATACTACACTTGATGCTTTAATGCATGTAATCACAGGGGCATTCCAATGCTCGCAGCAAACATTCGACCATCGATTTAATAACTGCAAACATTATGCAAGTTCATGCTTTTCCAGCATTCCATATACAAGCGTCTATTAGGGCTATAAATGGTAAAAAGCATATATATGATAGTGTGCGTAGAAAATATGTACGCCTTACGCCAGAAGAATGGACGAGACA
Organism: Amoebophilaceae bacterium; assembly: GCA_023257955.1. Lineage (GTDB taxonomy): Bacteria > Bacteroidota > Bacteroidia > Cytophagales > Amoebophilaceae > Amoebophilus. Next base: position 5,756 of record JALRAY010000023.1, read on the forward strand.
ACACTTCTTGCATTACCTAACAGAGCATTTGACATACCCCAAGTCACTCATTCGTGTGGAAAAAATTATGCCAGGGCACTACAAACAAGATAGGCCGGATATTGTGGTGTATGCAAACGATGGGCACCCTTGGTTAGTAGCAGAATGTAAAGCTAGCACCATCCCCCTAACAATGGAAGTATATACCCAATTGACCCGTTATAATAGAAAATTACAGGCCCCGCTTTGGGTCATCACCAATGGTATACAATATGGTTGTTGGCAAATGAAAGAGGGGGAAGTACAAGCTTTAGACACGATCCCTCCATGGGAAATAAAATGCTGAAAAACTTTAATCAAAACCTGATATTAAGCACCTAGCATTGTAAAAATGACAATGCTTAACTGTGTTGCGCTGTATCGCTTGGTGATAATTTTTAAAATCCTACAACAGCACAAGTTGATGAATCTTGTATAGTTGTAGAAATTGCAGTATCGTTAGGCACTGACGACAAAGCTTCAGCATCTGTATCCGCATTATCTTCTTCTGAAGATGGGGCTAATCTCTGTGCGTGTAGAACTTGTAGCAGTAGAGGGTATAGCTACAGGCTTACCACAACTGCTGATGATGGTACTCAGTAGCAGGATGATGCCCATAAGCGTTAGTTTTTTTATGAATATTATGCATGATTAAGTTATTATTGTTGCGTTTTAAAATTTGAATGTTGCAAGTTTAACATAGCCTGCTGAAAAATTCCCAACTCGCCCATGAATAACGCAAGTCATCTAACCTCCTCTATACCAGCTGCGGATATGATACCCGAAATCACTACCCTTGAACCTGGCTGTGAAATAATTCATCATTACTTTCCCAACCTATCGACGGAGCAAAGCAAGCAACTACATCAATTAGGGACTTTGTATGCAACCTGGAATCAGCGCATAAACCTTATTTCGAGGCAAGATTTACCGAACCTATATCTGCGGCATGTGTTACATGCGTTAAGCATTGCTAAGGTTATCGCCTTTAAACCCAACACCCACATTTTAGATGTAGGCACGGGCGGGGGCTTCCCAGGAATCCCCTTGGCGATTCTCTTTCCGGAGACCGCGTTTCATTTGGTAGATTCCATAGCCAAGAAGATTCATGCCGTGCAAGCGATTGCAGAATCACTGCACTTGCCCAATGTGACTACCCAAGTAATACGCGCAGAGACGTTGCCCGATAAGTATGATTTTATCCTCGGGAGAGCAGTGACGCAGTTGGATACTTTTTGCAGATGGATGAAAGATAAAGTCGCCCAACAGTCCTTTAATACACTTACCAACGGCATTTTGTATCTGAAAGGGGATGAACCTATCCGCATTACACAAGCGCACGATATGTATCCTTTGACCAAGGTGATTGACCACCCTTTTTTTGCTACCAAACAGCTGGTGCATATCTACTAGTGCGCTACCAAGCATTTCATTCCATCAGCAACGTATATAGAAACTGGCACATCATTATGAAATGAAATTGTTATATATTTTAGAAATTGTTATATACTTACATATCAGTAATAGCGCTCTTTCTAAGATTCAAAATTATACTTTGTTATTTATGCACAGAGACGCATATATACAAAGGAGTCAGAAGAGTCTTAATGAAATTGATATTAGATACTACAATAAAATAACACATTATTACCCATTTTATGACTAACAACCCATTCACCAGGCTTCAAAAAACGTATTTCACCCATAAGGCTATCGCCACCATTCTGAGCCTATGCATGATATGCAGCAGCTCTACTTGTCAAAACCCAGGAGTAACACAAGAAGCTGTAGACAAGCTTAGTCAGGAACTACATGAATTGAGGTTAAAAGAAGCCCTTAATGATATAAAAATTGACTTAAAAGACATAAAAAACACCTTAGACAGTGGAGGAGTAGTCTCACAAGAAGAATTCAAGCAAGTAAAAGACAAGATTGATAAATTAACGTCTGATTTCACTGCGCTAGGAGATAAAGTGCCTACTGATTTGAAAAATAAATTAGATAGTTTAGAGCAAGAGTTAGTAAACATACAATCAACGGCTAACGACGCAAAAGGCGAGGCTGCAACTGCAACCCAAGCTGCTAACGACGCAAAAGACGAGGCTCAACAAGCAGAGCAAAAAGCTCAACAAGCAGAGCAAAAAGCTGAACAAGCGAAAAAAGCTGCTCAACAAGCAGCTGTGGCTAATCTCAGCTTATATAACATGATTCAAGGTTGGAAAAAAAACATTGAAGAATTGGAAAAAAAGTTAAGAGAACGCAGCTTACCGTAGAGGCGGTATAAGTGTACATGGTAGGCTATGAGAGAGGAAGGCTTGCTTTGGCATATTGGCATAATAGATCTGATGTATTTTACACAGCACGTATATTTAAACCACTACGGAATGCCAATACCATAGAGTGTATATGAATAAAAGCGTCAGTCTCTACAGTGCTAACAACATTATATTTAAGTCCTTTACTAACGCGAAACAATACATATTCTTAAAGCCGCTATAGTGAAAATAGAGCGTATATATTGATATGATTATACACTTATCTCTTATTTGCTATCAAAGCGGACACGAAACCACATCAGCTTATTAGCAAAAAAACCACCCAAATCATAACTGCAGACAATATGTGAATAAACTGTTTATTGCATTATCCTGCTTATGTCATATAAAAACGTTATGTTATGAACAGAATTTGGTATGATTTCATCTCTATACTCCATTTTGCATGAGTAATATCAAAGAGCCACACACATCTGATTCGCAACCAGCCAAAAACACCGTACAAAAAGTCGTCCCTGTAGACAACATGTACCAAAACTGGTTCTTGGATTACGCTTCCTACGTCATCCTAGAACGCGCGGTACCTGCCATAGAAGATGGCCTAAAGCCGGTGCAGAGGCGCATCCTACATGCCATGAAGGAGATGGATGACGGTCGCTACAACAAAGTCGCGAATATTATTGGCCAAACCATGCAATACCATCCCCATGGGGATGCCTCCATTGCGGAAGCAATCGTCAACCTTGGACAAAAAGAACTCCTGATAGATACGCAAGGTAACTGGGGTGACATGCGTACAGGCGATAGTGCTGCCGCTCCCCGTTACATAGAAGCTAGACCCGCGCCCCTGGCGAACGCCATCCTCTATAGCCCTGCCATTACCACCTGGCAACTGAGTTATGATGGTAGAAAAAAAGAACCCGTTACCCTGCCCGTAAAATTCCCCCTACTCCTGACGCAAGGCGTAGAAGGCATTGCCGTAGGCCTATCTACCAAGATATTACCTCATAACTTTTGTGAGCTGATAGAAGGCGCCATTGCGATTCTACAAAACGAAACACCTACCCTCTACCCAGATTTTCCCACAGGCGGCCTCATCGATTGCAGCAACTACAACCGTGGCAAAAAAGGTGGCAAAGTCCGGATTAGGGCCCGCATTGAAGCCGTCGATCACAACAAACTCGTCATTCGAGAGATTCCCTATGGCACTACTACTACGTCCATCATCGATAGCATCATCCAGGCTTCCGAAAAGGGGAAAATCAAAATCAAGCAAGTAGTAGATAATACCGCAGAAAAGGTAGAGATACTCGTATACCTGGCCCCAGGACAATCCCCAGAAGTTACCATCAACGCACTCTATGTCTTCACGGACTGCGAAGTGAACATTTCTCCCAATGCATGCGTCATTCAAGACATGAAGCCCGTGTTTATGGATGTGAATGAGATATTGACGTACAGTACCCAGCGCACGAAGGATATTTTACAACAAGAACTGGAGCTTCAACACAATGCCCTACAAGAGAAGATCCTCTTCGCTTCCCTAGAACGGATCTTTATCGAACACAAGATCTACCAACGGATAGAAGATTGCGAAACCTGGGACGCCGTCCTGCAAACCATTCAAGAAGGCCTAACACCTTACACCCAACAAATCCACCGCGCCATCACCTTAGAAGATATCACCAGCTTAACAGAGATTAAAATCAAACGCATCTCTAAATACGATCTCAATAAAGCAGCAGATACACTATCTGCCTTGGAAAAAGAGCTGAAGACCGTTCAAAACCACCTCAACAAACTCACCGCCTACACCATCCAGTACTACAAAGAACTCCTCAAGAAGTATGGAGCGGGTAGAGAACGCAAGACGGCTATTGAAACCTTTGAAGCCATCAAAGCGCAAACGGTCGTAGCGACCAACCAAAAGCTATACGTAGACCGCAAACAAGGCTTTATAGGCTATGGAATGAAAAAAGAAGAGCTCGTGGGGGACTGTTCAGATATCGATGATGTGCTCATCATTCGAAAGGATGGTAAATGCATGATCACCAAAGTGACCGAAAAGGGATTTGTAGGGAAGGACATCATCCATATCGCTATTTACAACAAAGATGATGCTGCCAGGACGTATAACCTCATCTATCAAGACGGCCCTTCTGGCGTCGCTAAAGCCAAAAGACTACAGATAAAAGGCCTAATACGGGATAAAGAATATGACCTTACTGCAGGCACACCAGGTTCTTCCATTCTCTATCTGACGGATCATCTGGAAGGCAATGCAGAAGTAGTATCCGTGACGCTATCGCCTAAATGCACCGCACGCAACAAAATATTTGATTTTGATTTTGAAGACCTAGCCGTAAAAGGAAAAAGCAGTCAAGGGAATATCTTAACGAAATATCCTGTGAAAAAGATCCAGCTTAAACCTCAAATTGCGACACAGCGCAAAGGACTTTTTTGACGTCATGCTCTCGCTCTCAAATACGCCACGCTCGCTTATTGTGTGGGCAATACTGGACTTGAACCAGTGACCTTCCCGATGTCAACGGGATACTCTGAACCAACTGAGCTAATTGCCCTCAAGTATTTATAACCATTTTAGCTACCTCCTCCACCATGCTGCAGCTCCTGGATTGCTAACCAGGCCATCAAACCAGGCGCAAAGGCTAATACCTTCTCATCTATATTGAAGGTAGGCGTATGTACCCAAGAATCTATCCCCATGCTTTTGTTTTGAACGCCTAGGAAATAGAAGCAACCAGGAATTGCTTGCGCAAAGTAAGCAAAATCCTCACCAGCCATGCAAAGATCCACGGGCTGTATCTGATCCTTGCCCATATATTCCTCAGCGGCTTGTATCGTTCTTTCGGTTAAGGCAGGATCATTATACGTGGCTGGGTAGCCTTCCAATAGCTTTACTTCGCAACTTCCTCCCATACTCGCTGCTATGCCTGTGGCTATGGTAGTAATCTTTTCTTTAACCTTATCACGGAGCGCTTCATTACTCGTACGAACGCTACCTACTAGGTGTACTACCTCAGGTATAATATTGGTAGCGGTGCCTGCATCTATCTTGCAAATAGACAGCACGCAAGGAGTGATGGGATCTATGTGCCTGCTTACAACTTGCTGCAAGGCAACGATAATGTGTGCGGCAATCAGGATAGGGTCTACTGCCATATGCGGGCATGCAGCATGACCCGCTTTGCCATGTACAGTTATGGATAACTCATTGGTATTCGCCATCACAGGGCCTTTGACAAAGCCTAGCTTACCTGCAGGGATATCACCACTTACATGTTGCGCTAAGATAGCCGCAGGAGCTGGATTTTTTAATACCCCTGCTTGAATCATGCCTATAGCGCCTCCAGGGGATTTTTCTTCTGCCGGTTGAAAGATCAGCTTGATAGTGCCTTCAAAAGCATCTTTGATTTTATCGAGGATGATGGCTGTACCTATCAGCGATGCCGTATGTGCATCATGCCCACAAGCATGCATCACCCCATTTACCGTGGACTTATAAGGAACCTTATTCGTTTCTTGAATAGGTAACGCATCCATATCCGCCCGCAAGGCGATGACGCGTTTGGTAGGATTTTGACCTGCTATGTGAAGTACTAGGCCTGTGTCAGTAATACCCGTTTGTGCGGCTAAGCCATGTTCCTGCAAGGTAGTAGCTATAAATTGTGCCGTTTTGTGCTCTTGAAAGGAAAGTTCCGGATGTGCATGGATGTGCCTGCGGATAGCTATGATCTGTTCATGCTGCGCTTTCGCTAGTTGTTGGATAGTGTCTTTTAGGTTGTGCATATAGGTATTCATTAGGGTTCAATGATATAATAGCGTTCTTTCAACACCTAATATAGTAGTTCAGCGTTATAAATTCCAACAATAAGACTCAATTACCCCTCAGCTGAAGCTGAGGGGTAAACTTATTTCGACTGGAAGTCGAGTTTTACTCTAAAAGAGATGTTATGGTTTTAAATCTTTTGTACGCCTTTTAGGCAAGGGGGCGATTGTCCTGAAATTATCAGATACAAGGGCGTAAATTCGTGTAAGCATTTTTTAATAATGCCTTTGCAATTGAAGGACTATTCCAGCATACACATCCCCCATGGTGATACAAGAAGCCTACATGTACTACTTCTGGCGATTGCAGCATTTTATGCAGCATACCTTAACTACCCTTGCAGGAGAACCATTGACCATCCTCCATCCCGGTACGCGTAATGAACATGCAGGTCCTGACTTTTTGTATGCACATATCAAAATAGGCGCGCTCCACTGGTATGGGCATGTTGAATTACATACCTATGCGTCTGCTTGGTATGCGCATGCCCATCACCACGATCCTGTATATGAGAGTGTCGTCTTGCATGTGATCTGGTACAACGATAAGCCGATTACAAGAAGTGACCAAACGCACCTACCTACTTTATTACTCGCCCCCCATGTGGATCCTGCACTCATAAAAAACTGTGACCAGCTTATGGAACAAGTATCCGATATCTACTGTGCGCAACACATCACCACCGTCCCCAACGTTATTCGCCGCCATAGTTTAGACACCATGCTGCGGCAACGCTTCCAACGCAAGCATACCAAGGTCTATCAATTACTAGCCAACAATCAAGGCGATTGGGAAGCAACCACCTATCAGCTATTGGCCTACAATTTTGGATTCAGCATCAATAGTGACGCCATGCTCTCCCTGAGCATGGCGATCCCTTACCGCATCATCCGACACCAAAGAGATGACCTTAGGAAGATAGAAGCACTCCTATTTGGGCAAGCAGGGCTATTAGCTACCGATCCACCGGCAGCATCCGATGCCTATCACGCTGAATTGCTTCAACACTATGCGTATCTCGCCCATAAGTACCAACTCACTAATAAGGGAATGGATAAAGTACAATGGAAGTTCTTTAGGTTGCGGCCCGCTAATTTCCCTACCGTGCGTATCGCGCAGCTGGCGCAATTGTTATGGCAGCTTCCTGCTCTCTTTAGTTGGTTGTTAGATACTTCCATAGCAGCTATCCAACAACACTTATCCGTTACCCAATCCGCCTATTGGCAACATCACTATGTGTTTGGCAAAGCAAGTAAGCAACGCTTGCCAGGCTTAGGGAAAAGTAGCATCCACACCATCTTCATCAATACCGTAGTGCCCCTCTTGATGGCCTACGGGCATACCCAACATCAGCCCCTTTATATAGAGAAGGCCATCGCCATGCTTCAAGCGCTCCCTCCAGAAGATAATAGTATCATCCGCAAATGGAAGGCCTTGGACATGCACCCCAAAAATGCTTTTGACTCCCAGGCATTCATAGAGTTGTATCAGCATGCTTGCACCCAGAAGCAATGCCGTTCCTGTAGTATCGGCAACTACATCCTACAAGGGGCAAAGACACCACGGCATACCGCTGCGTAATACCCCTATGATTACCTACTCATAACCCAAGCGATGCAATATATTAGATTGATTTCTCCAATCCGGCAGCACTTTTACATGTTGTTCTAAGAATACCTGCTTGCAAAAAAATTGTTCCAATGCTTTCCTCGCCGCTATGCCTACTTGCTTCAACGACGCCCCATTTTTCCCAATCACAATGGCTTTTTGGCTCTTCCGCTCCACATAAATGGTCGCACTAAGCCGCAGCAATGCAATGGTCTCTTTAAATTGATCTATCGTTACTTCTACGGCATAAGGTATTTCCTGGTGATAGTGCTCAAAGATTTTCTCTCTGACAATCTCTGCAGCTAAGAACCGTTCTGATTTATCACTGATGATATCTGGCGGATAATAGGGAGGATGTTGTGGTAGATGGGGAACGATTTCTTGTAAGAGATGGTGCGTTTGTAGTCCCTGTAAAGCAGCTATGGGGATAATGTTGGTAACAGAAACCTGTGCTTGCCACTGTGCCACTAAGGCATCAACGACATCTGGATTGGAGAGTAAATCAATTTTATTGATGATGAGGAAGATTGGCTTTTTGTTCTTCGCTAATAAACTTTGGATGACGGAGGGGATAACTGGTTCCTCTGTCGCATCTACCATCCACAAGAAAACATCGGTAGCGATTAGCTCTCTTTCTACCATGTGCATCATCACACGTTGTAGGGTATACGCAGGCGTTAAAATCCCTGGGGTATCGGTGAAGATAATTTGAAAATCATCGGTATTTACAATGCCGCAGATGCTGTGTCTAGTGGTTTGTGCTTTAGGGGTGATGATGGAGAGTCGTTCTCCAACCAGTTGGTTCATTAAAGTGGATTTGCCGACATTGGGCTTGCCAATGATGGTTACAAATCCTGCGCGGTGGTCATTTTTTACGGGCATATAGAGGGAGATGGCACTACTCCAGTTGAACTACACTGAGATCTCATGAAAATTTACGTTACTATGGTTAATGAATTAAAGTAACAAAAATAAGTAAGATCAGCATGCAACAAAATATATTATTAGCTCATAAATGCCCTTCATGTAAATCAACCAACATACAACTCTATCGAAGATATAAAAGCACAAACATATGCTTACCAAGTTGAAAATATTTTTGCTAGGCTTAAAAATTATCGTGCCATCGCTACCAGATACGATAAATTAAAACGAAATTACGCATCTATGGTGGCATTAGCATGTGC